>JAMOBE010000135.1:0-7653 GCA_039908285.1 Alphaproteobacteria bacterium | reverse complement strand
ATCTGGGAAGGCCACCAACCGGTTACAAACCGGCACGCCAAGAAGGAAATTCAACTAACAGGCGGTGGTTTGGCCGGCCGGCGAGATGAGCGATTCCATTCCCGGCGTCGAGGAGGCGAATCCGTCCGATACCGCCGCGGCCACGAGAATCACAGGCCTCCTCGACGCCCGATTTCAATGCATCAGCCAGAAAACCGAAAGCGTCGAACAGAGTGCTTTTTCCAACGCCATTTTTGCCGATTACCGCAGTCATTGGCGTCAGTGGCGCAGCGCTTTGTTGGGTCCACAGCTTTCCCAGCGTTATGTCATTCAACGCGCGGAAATTTCTTACCCGAAAGCCCTCTATACTGGCCATATCAATGGCCTCCCACCCTGTATTACTAGTCTCGGGAATCTTTGCGGCTCCACTGCGATAGACAGACATCCACGGCCTTGGGCGGCGTTGGATACTGTCCAATACATTTCCAGTCGCTCAGACTCTCAGAAGATGCTCTTGCCGCCGATATGGGTGACGAAGCCGTTGGTGTCGGTGGTGACCTGCTCGTCTTCCTTGTTCTCCGGAGGAGGGGCGACCACCGGCTGACGGGGAGGCCGGCCCCGGCGGCGCTTTTCGACCGGAGCCGCCTCCGCGGTCTCCGGCTCCTTCGGCGCGACCACGACAGGCGGCGGTGGCGCAACCGGAGCGGCCACGGGAATCGGTGCGACAGGAGGAGGAACGGCGGGAGGAGGAGCGGCGGGCGTGCGGGCCACCGGCGCCTGCGGCGTCACCGCCAGGGGCCGGGCACCGGACCCCATGACCAGCCGGGACCCAACGGCCGTCACCACGCGGGCCCCGGCATCGGGCTTGCGCGCCTGAGGCTCCCTGGATGGGAACTCCCTGGACTCCCTGGATGGGAACTCCCTGGGTGGCGGCGGGTCGACCCGTTTCGCCGGAGCGGGCTGAGTCCGACCGGCGTCGGCCGCGGTGGCGACCGGGCTCTCCAGGCGACCGACCCAACCGCGACCTAGCGCCGTGAGGACCACCCGCGTCCCCTGGGCGACGGACTCGCGGACGATATAGCCATTGTGCGCGAGCCCGGCCAGAACCGGGCCGATCCGATCCGCCGAGACGCCACTCTCGACAAACACGGCCATGTCTTCGGCGACACCACCGATCTCGCAGAGTCTGCGCAGGATCAGCTTGCCGTAATCAGCGGACTTCGGCTTCATGCGCGTCCTCGAACCCTCCTCAGAGTATCGTCACCGTGTCCGCCTGCGGACCCTTCTGCCCCATGGAGATGGTCATCCGCACCCGCTGCTCCGGCGCCAGGGCCCTGAGCCCCGCCCGCTCCAGCACCTTGGCGTGGACGAACACATCCTTTCCCCCACCGTCGGGGGTGACGAAGCCGAAGCCCTTCTCGCCGCTGAAGAACTTGACCGTCCCGGTCACCGGCTCCCGCGACGCCTCGGCCATCGGCGCCGACCGTGCCACAGAGGAGTCCACCGACTGGACGTTCACCACCTGGGGACCGCGCTGGCCCTGGCCGATGTCGCACACGAGGGTCGTCCCCTCGGCGATATCGGACAGGCCGGCCCGTTCCAGCTTCGAGATATGGAGGAAGGCATCGGGCATGCCGTTGCTCGGCGTGACGAATCCGAAACCCTTGGTGGCGTTGAACCACTTCACCGTCGCCGTCACGCCGGCGTGGGAAATGGGCGAATCGGCCACCGAGCCTCCCATGCCGCCGCGTCCCGCCGGCCGCGACTGAAAGAACTGCTCGCCGTATTCGTCGGCCCTCTCGCCACCCCTCCGGCCCCGATCATTCGGAGTCCGGTCATTCGATCTGTCGTTTCGCCAACTCATGCGTCCGTACTCACTCAGTCAATATGCCAATATTTCCAGCGCCAGTCTTCCCGTAACCGATGCCTTCGCCGCCGTAGGGCCCGCGGTGCCGTTCACCATACTACACGGCGAAGCGGGGGACAACGGAGAGAAATACGGGTACACCCACGTTTCAGGCGGATCTTTCGGTCATTTCACTGACCGGACCTGCGGCGGGCGGTTATTCCAACTCCACCGAGTAGTTCTCGATCACCGTGTTGGCAAGAAGGGTGCGGCACATGCGATCGACGGACTCGGCGGCTTTGGCGCGGTCGGTTTCTGCCAGTTCGAGTTCGATGTACTTGCCCTGACGGACCTGACTCACCCCATTGAAGCCGAGGGACCCCAGGGCATGCTCGACCGCCTTTCCCTGCGGGTCGAGCACTCCGTTCTTCAGCGTGACGTGTACCTTGGCTTTCATCGCATGTCCGATCCGGTGGCGGGAAAAGGAGTGAGGCGGCCCTGGCGCCCCTACTGCATGGTGGCGGGACCCTTGAGGTCGCGGGGCCCCCCCTCGGGGAAGATGCCGAGGCGGCGGGCCACCTCCTGGTAGGCCTCCTCCACGTTGCCGAGGTCGCGGCGAAAGCGGTCCTTGTCCATCTTTTCGTTGGTCTTCATGTCCCACAGGCGACAATTGTCGGGCGACAGCTCGTCCGCCAGCACGAGCTGGATGTCGCCGCTGTCGTGATAGAGGCGGCCGAACTCGATCTTGAAGTCCACCAGCCGGATGCCGATGCCGAGGAACAGGCCCGTCATGAAGTCGTTGACCCGGAGGCTGAGATTCAGGATCTCGTCCAGTTCCTGGATGGTGGCCCAGCCGAAGGCGGTGACATGCTCCTCCGAGACCAGCGGATCGTTCAGATCATCGTTCTTGTAGTAATACTCGACGATACTACGAGGCAGGGCCGTGCCTTCAGGTATGCTGAAGCGCTGCGAAAGAGAACCGGCGGCAACGTTGCGGACCACCACCTCGATAGGGATGATCTCAACCTCGCGAACAAGTTGCTCGCGCATGTTGAGGCGACGGACGAAGTGAGTCGGGATGCCGATCTCCTGGAGCCGCAGCATCAGGTATTCGGAAATCCGGTTGTTGAGCACGCCCTTGCCGGTGATCGTGCCCTTTTTCTTGTTGTTGAATGCCGTAGCATCATCCTTGAAGTACTGAACCAGCGTTCCGGGTTCGGGACCTTCGAACAGAACCTTGGCCTTTCCTTCGTAGATCTGTCTGCGTCTCGCCATGTATCATGATCCACCGGAGAGAAGACCGATGCCGTCGGACGATCCCGGCAGCACGCACGTGATGACCTTCTCCATTGACCCACACCATATAGCAGGACTGACGGCGCACTACAACGCTGTCACATCGGCGTCTGGACATACCCGGTCGAGTCGGGCGGCCCGGCGGCGAACTGCCACAGCGGCCGCCCGCCGACGATGGAGGCCGCCGGCAGGGCGATCAGGGACGATGACGTGGTCCCGAACCCCGTCGGCGTGATGAAGCACATGGCCGCGGCGGGGCCGGCGGCGGCATCATGGAGGCGGCTCGCCAGCAGGGTCTGCCAGGCCGTCCAGGTGCCGGTTTCCGGATCGGGGGGAGGGGCGGCTCGAAAGCGGGGCAGGTAGTCCCGCACCCGCCGGTCCCGTTGGTCGTTGAGGTCGAACGCCGTCAGCATCGACACGCCCTCGGGCACGGCGGCGGCACGAACCGGGTCGGGCTCCCCCTCGCCGAGATTGGCGAGCCAGTAGACGTCATGATTGTCGGCGATCAGCAGGTTGAAGGGACGATAGGCCGCCGGGTCGATGTCGCAGAGGGCCTCGACGGCGTCGGCGGCATCGGAATGGTCCAGTGCTTCAAGCACCAGTTCCCCGCGCGACCGCTTGCCGTCCGCCGGCCCCAGGGTACCGGCCCGGTTCAGGATCGCCGCCACCACTCCATCGTCGTTGACGCCAAGCCACGAGCCACCGCCCAACTCGTCAAGCCCGGCCACCACATTGGGACGGTCCAGCCAGTGCCGACCCGGCGGGCGCCAGGGCCGGTCGGCCATTTCGTCGCGGTTGGCGGCGACCAGCAACGGCCAGCGATGCCCGGGTCTGGCTAGAATCACTACACTGCACATGGTGGAAACCATAACAGGGACGGCAAGGGCACGCCACGATCTTCATACCGGCGATTGGCCGCGCGTGAAAACCCTACACCTTTTTGCCGCCCGACTCTATTATCCGCGCCATGCGAAACCGGCCACGACGGCGGAACGCGGATTCAGCGGGCTCAAGGGAATGACCGACGCATTCGAGGAACGGGAAAAAGGATTCGAGGCCAAGTATCGGATCGACACCGAACTGGCCTTCCGGACCGCCATCCGCAGGGACAAGCTGTTCGGGCGGTGGGCGGCGGAGGCCCTTGGTCTCAAGGGAACCAGGGCCGATGCCTACGTGGAGCAGCTGGTGGCCCTGGCCATCGACACCCCCGGCGACGACGCCCTCATCGCCTCGGTCCTCCACGACCTCCAGGAGCGGTCCGTCGACATGACCGACGGCCGCCTGCGCATCAAGCTCGACAAGCTGCACACCGAGGCCCGCGAGCAGGTCGAGGCGGAGGCAGCCGAGCGTCGGCGCCGTTCATGAGCCCCGCAGGAACGCCGGACGAACCCCGGACCCGGTCTCCCGCGCCTGGTCGATGACCGCCAGGATGGCGTCCCGGTCACGGGGCAGCGTCCCCCGCAGCGGCAGGGCGTTGGAGGCGTGGTTGGTGCGGAAGATGATCGGGTGCGCCGGGGCGATGCCGGCGACCAGGCGGTGCATCTCGCCGAGAACGGCGTGATCGTCCAGGGGCTGGAAGGGCTTGCCCCAGCGGGCCAGGAATCCCGGCGCCTCGGCCCGCCCAAGGTCGAGCTGCAGCGTCGACAGATAGGTGGGCGGGGCCTGATTGACCAGCGCGACGGTGGCGTCCACGTGCCGCTCCGAATACTCCCTGCCGCCCAGGCCCAGGATCACCATGGCCGATACCCGCACGCCGGCCTCCCGGGCCCGATTGATGGCCCGGCCGATGCCGCCGGGTGAGGCCCCCTTGGCGATGCGCTTCAGAACCTCGCCCTCGCCCGACTCGATGCCGAGATAGACCAGGGACAGCTTGCGTTCCCTGAGCCCGCGCAACTCCTCGACGGACTTGCGGTTGATGTTGTCGGGGGTGGCATAGGACGTCACCCGCGCCAGGTCCGGCAGCGCCGCATGCAGCCGATCGAGAATGCGGTGCAGGTGATCGGTGGGCAGCACCAGGGCATCGCCATCGGCGAGAAAGACCCGATCGGCATCCGGCCACGCCCGCGCCGCGTTGTCGATATCGGCGAACACGTCCTCGAGCGGGCGCACGGTGAAGTGCTTGGTGTAGTAATTGGAGCAGAACGAGCAATGATTGTAGCTGCACCCGAGCGTCGCCTGGATGATCAGGTTGCGGCCTTCCGAGGGCGGCCGATAGAGGGGCATGTCATAACGGATCGGCATGGCGGCTCCCAGCCTATTTTCCCGTGACGCACGGGTGCTTCGGGTCCCCGGCGTCGCAGGGCTTGAGATGGCCCAGGTACTTGACCCAGACGTCGATGGAGGCGCTGGAGACCGGTGGGCGGTCCCTGTCGAAGGGGGGGGTGCGCCAGGTGCGCTGAACCAGATAGAGGTTCCGGTTGCCGGCCACCACCTTGACCAGGTTGACCTCTCCCTTGCCGGTGCGGGGTTCGCCCGGACAGGCCACGGTCAGGAAAGCGGCGGGGTAGCCGTTGACCAGTCCCTCCTGGATCGGCTGGGCCTGCAGCCCCGGACAGCCGCGGGCCGCGTCGGCCAGCGACCCCTCCAGCACCTGGCGCGGATTGGCGCCGGTCATCCCCTTGTACTCGGTGAAGACCACCATGTCCCTCCAGTCGGGCGAGTTCTGATCGGGAGGCACCAGATAGAGTTCCTCCGTCTCGGCGCTGCTCTTGTAGTCGAGCCGCACCCAGCCGGGGGGAACGGCGACCTCCAGCCCCTCGCCGGTCCGCGGGGCCTCGGCGGCCTGGACGGAAAGGGACGCGACGGCCAGAACAACCAGCAGGATGCTCCGCAACAGGGTCATGACGTGTCGTCCGGAAAATCAGGATGCCCGGCACACTGCCACGCCCGCCGGCCGATGACAAGGGCGACGACTCCGTCGGAATCGGCACCGGGGTGGTTTCTTTCCCAGCGTACTGGTATGGTTCGACCCGTGGCTGAACTCCCCATGGAGGACATCATGGAAGAGCTTTCGATTTTCGCCGTGGTCGTGGTCGTGCTGGTGTTCGTCATCGTGGCGCTGGCGGTCAAGGTGGTTCCACAGGGGCTTGAGTACACCATAGAGAGATTCGGCCGCTATATCCGCACGCTGTCGCCCGGTCTGCACGTTATCGTCCCGCTGGTGGACCGCGTCGGCGCCAGGCTGAACGTCATGGAACAGGTGATCGACGTCCCCTCGCAGGATGTCATCACCAAGGACAACGCCATGGTCAACGCCGACGGCGTGGTGTTCTATCAGGTGCTGGACGCCGCCAAGGCTGCCTACGAAGTCAGCAATCTGCAACTCGCCATCCTCAACCTGACCATGACCAACATCCGCACCGTCATGGGCAGCATGGATCTCGACGAACTCCTGTCACAGCGCGACCGCATCAATGCTCAACTGCTGTCGGTGGTGGACGAGGCGACCACGCCCTGGGGCGTCAAGGTCACCCGCATCGACATCAAGGACATCTCGCCGCCGCGCGATCTGGTCGACTCCATGGGGCGCCAGATGAAGGCCGAGCGCGACAAGCGGGCCTCGATCCTGGAGGCCGAGGGCCGCCGGCAGGCCGCCATCCTCTCCGCCGAGGGCGACAAGCAGGCCCGCATCCTGGAGGCCGAGGGACGGCGTCAGGCCGCCTTCCTCGCCGCCGAGGCCCGCGAGCGTCAGGCCGAGGCCGAGGCCAAGGCCACCGCCCTGGTGTCCACGGCGATCTCGGAGGGCAACGTCACCGCCATCAACTACTTCATTGCCCAGAAGTATGTGGAGGCCCTGCAGGCGATCGCCGCGGCACCGAATCAGAAGGTGATCATGATGCCCCTTGAGGCCGCCAGCCTGATCGGCTCCATCGGCGGCATCGCCGAACTGACTCGCGACACCCTGACCCGCGACGCCCCGGCCGACGCCGCCCGCACGACACGCCGGTCGCGCGTCCCCGACAGCCCAGGCCAGAGTCAAGGTCAGGGCCAGAACCCGACATGATCGAGACCCTCTTCTCCCAGATCAACCATTGGCACTGGTGGATTCTCGCCGCGGTGCTGCTGGGCCTGGACCTGAGCGCGCCGGGGATGATCTTTCTGTGGATCGCCCTGGCCGCCGCCGCGACCGGCATCGTGGCCCTGCTGGCGCCCGGCCTGGGCTGGCCGCTCCAGTTCCTGCTGTTCGCCGTCCTTGGCCTGGTCAGCGCCGCCGTCGGCCGCAGGGTGTTCGGCCGCCCGCAACAGTCCGATCACCCGACCCTCAACCGGCGCGGCGCCCAGTACGTCGGCCGCACGTTCACCCTCGCCGAGCCCATCACCGATGGAATCGGGCGCATCCGGGTGGACGATACGACGTGGAAGATCTCCGGCCCCGACCAGCCAACCGGCCGCCGCGTCCGCGTCACCGGCGCCGACGGCATGATCCTGATGGTGGAGTCGGTGGGGTCGGTGGAGGACGGCCCCTCCCCCCGTTCAGGCGACCAGGGGGAGTGAAGCCGCCATCTTCACTCCCTCTCCCCCTCGAGGGGGAG
>JAMOBE010000134.1:0-7768 GCA_039908285.1 Alphaproteobacteria bacterium | reverse complement strand
CTGGTGGCTGCCGGGATTGGCGGCTGGTGGGTGCAGCTCGACCGGGGGCTCGCCGTGACCGATCTCACCGATCAGGTGGTGTGGGGGCTCTATATCGGCAACTTCGTCTATCTGGTGGGCGTCGCGGCGGCGGCCGTGGTGCTGGTGGTGCCGGCCTACGTGTTCGGGCGCGGGGACGTCAGGGCCGTGGTGCTGGTGGGCGAGTGCATGGCCATCGCCGCCGTGGTGATGGCCCTTCTGTTCGTCACCGCCGACCTTGGGCAGCCGGCGCGGATCTGGCACGCGCTGCCGTTCCTCGGGCGCCTCAACTTTCCCACCTCCATCATGGCCTGGGACATGGTGGTGCTGACGATCTATCTGCTGTTGAACGTCGCGGCCGTGGCCTACCAGTGGGCCTGCGCCCGCGCCGGACGGAGCGTGCACCGGGGCGGCTGGTTCACCCTGATGATGCTGGCCATCGTCGCCGGGCTCGCCATCCACACCGTTACCGCCTTCATGCTGGCGGGGGTTCCCGCGCGGCCGTTCTGGCACTCGGCGGTGCTGGCGCCGCGGTTCATCGCCTCGGCGTTCGCCTCGGGCTCGGCGCTGATGATCCTCGCCCTGATGGCGATGAGGCGATTTGGAGGCCGTCCCGCGGCCGAGTCGGTGATCCGCCTTCTCGGGCTGATCCTGGCCTTTGCGCTGCTGATCGATCTTTTTCTTCTGGGCGCCGAGGTGTTCACCCAGTTCTACCGCGCCTCGGAGCATACGGCATCGGCCCGGCATCTGATGGGAGACGGAGGCCTCGCCATCGGCTTCTGGCTGTCGACCGCCGCCGCCATGATGGCGGCGGTCCTCCTGGTGGTGCACCGGCTGCGGGAGAACCGGCGCTGGCTCGTCCTCGCCTGCGCCCTGGTGGTCCCCGCGGTGTGGTTCGAGAAGGGCCCGGGCCTCATCGTCCCCGGCTTCGTGCCGACGCCGCTGGGAGAGGTGATGGGCTACGCCCCGACCGCGATCGAGATCCTGGTCAGCGTCGGCATCTGGGCCTTTGGCCTGTTGCTGTTCACCGGGCTGGTGCGCCTCAGGCCTCAGGCCGGCGGAGGGACGGCGGTGGACTCGGCGGTGGAACCGCATCCCGCCTTTTCGCAGTACAGGTCGTAGAGGGTCTCGATGACCGCCGACGCCTCGTTGCCGCTCAGGGAATAATAGATCGTCTGGGCGGCCCGCCGGGTGCTTACCAAGTTGTCCCGGCGCAGGCGGGCAAGATGCTGGGACAGCGCCGACTGGCTGAGACCGATCAACCGCTCCAGCTCACCGACCGACCGCTCCTCATGGAGCAGTTGGCACAGTATAAGCAGCCGATGCTCATTGCTCATCGCCTTGAGCAGAGTGCTCGCGCGACGCGCGTTGTGCTGCAGCCTCTCCAGTTCCATAGCCCTGATACCCATAGAGTCCATGCGAACGCATCTTATACCAGCATTTCATAATGTTGCAACGCAAGACTGGTTCGACGGCAGTGCATCTTGACAGATGTGGATGCGCACCCGCAGAGTCGGACCCTGCGGTCGGGGAAACGGAATGGATCCGCTCCACCCGCCGTCATCGCCGGTTCGACGTTCACAAGCCGAAACGTTCACAAGCCGAGGGCGCCATGTCATTGCAGCAGTTCAGAACCCGCACCGGCCGCGCCGTCGCGACCGTGGTCTGCGGCTCGTTCCTCGTCAGCGCCTGCCAGACGGCGGGGTTGAGCGACAAGCCCACCTTCGAGGTGGCGTACTACAAGGCCTGCTACGAGCCGATCAACTACCTGCGGGAGTCGGAACGCAAGATGCAGGAGACGGTGGTCATGGGGGCCATCGGCGGCGCGGTGATCGGCGGCCTTGCCGGGGCGTTTCTGGGGGGCGACAAGAACCGGGGCGCCGGGGCGCTGGTGGGCGCGGCCGGGGGGGCTCTGGCGGGGGGCGCCGGCGCCTACCTGATGCAGAAGCGTCAGCAGGTGACCGACGACAACACCCGCTTCGCCTCCTACGCCAGCGACATTCAGAAGGACACCGCCGAGATGAACCGGGCGCTGGCGGCGGCGGAGCAGGCCCAGACCTGCTACAAGACCGAAATCGCCAACCTGACGGCGAAGAAGAAGGCCGGCTCCATCCGGCTGGAGGAGGGCCGGGCGCGCCTCGCCGAGATCGTCGCCGGCCTGCGCGAGGCCAAGGGCCTGATCGAGGGGGCGGGCAAGCGCTTCGACGACAACATCGGGACGTATCAGTCGGCCTACGAGCAGGAACTCCAGGAAAAGGGCATCGACGTGGCCGAGGTGCGGGAGGCCGCCAGCTGGCAGCCCACGCCGGCCGCCGCCACCGTGGCCGAGCCGAAGGCCAAGGACGGCAAGAAGACTCCGGCCAAGCAGCCGGCCGCGGCCAAGGCCAAGCCGGCCAAGGCGGATCAGCCCTACGTGGCGGCAAGCCGGGAACTGCGAACGGCCTCCCAGACCAACGACCGGCGCCGCCAGGTGTTGCTCGACTCCGACCAGCTCGTCGCCTCGGCCTGCAGCCAGGGTGGCGAGTTCGGCGGCAGCGCCTGCCGCGCGGGGGGTTGAGAAAGGACGATGGGAGGCATGAAGGTGAGGGCACATCTGGAACGGCTGGCGGCGGCGGTGGCCGTTCTTGCCCTGGTGCTGATCGGCTTCGAAGCCGCGCCCGCCGGCGCGGCCGGGGAGTTGCCGAAGCAGCCGGCACTGCGGCTCGAGACCGGGTACCATACGGCGGCCATTTCGCGGCTGTCGGCCGATCGCGAGGGCAAGCTGCTGGCCACCGCCTCCGACGACAAGACGGTGCGTCTGTGGTCGGTGCCGGATGGCCGGCTGGTCCGCGTGCTGCGTCCGCCCATCGGCCCGGTGGAGGAGGGGCAGATCTACGCCGTCGCCGTGTCTCCCGACGGAGCCCTGGTGGCCGCCGGGGGCATGACCGGGGCGTTCTGGGACGGCAAGGTGTCGATCTACGTCTTCGATGCCCAGACCGGCGACATCGTGCGCCGCCTCACCGGTCTTTCCGGCCAGGTCCAGCACCTGGCGTTTTCGCCTGACGGCAGCCGTCTCGCCGCGGCGCTCGGCCTCAGGGCCGGGCTTCGCGTCTGGAACACCGGCGACTGGACCCTCGCCACCGAGGACCGCGCCTATGGCGGTCCGAGCTATGGCCTGGCCTTCGACCGCGACGGCCGCCTCGCCACCACCAGCGACGACGGCCAGATCCGCCTCTACGACAAGGGCGGGCAGCTTCTACGCAAGGCACCGGCCCCGGGCGGCGGTCAGCCCGACGGCATCGCCTTCTCGCCCGACGGCCGACAGATCGCCATCGGCTACGCGGATGGCCCGAAGGTGGACGTGATCGGCGCGACCGACCTCGCACCGCTGTTCAAGCCCGACCTGACCGGGGTACGGGCCGGCTCCCTGGCCCGGGTGGCGTGGTCGGCCGACGGCCAGGCCCTGTTCGCCTCCGGCCGCTACAGCGACGCGTCGGGCCAGAGTCTGCTGCGCCGCTGGGGCAACGCCGGGCGCGGCACGGCGGCCGACTCCGCCATCGCCCGCGACACCGTCACCGTCCTTTTGCCGGTGGCGGGAGGACTGGCCTTCGCCGCCTCCGACGCCAGCTTCGGCGTCCTCGACGACTCCGGTCGGCCGCTGGTGACCATGCGCTCGTCCCTGGCCGACTTCCGCGACATGGGCGGGACCTTCCAGGTGTCGCGGGATGGCGCCGTGGTGCGCTTTGGCCTGGACGGAGCGGGGCGGCGGCCGATCCGCTTCGACCTTGCCGCCCGCAAGCTGTCGGCGGCGGAGGCGGCGGACAAGGCCCTGAGCCCGCCGGTGACCTCGGGGCTGCCCGTCGCCGACTGGAAGAACGCCGCCGCCCCCAAACTGTCGGGCAAATCGCTGGCCCTCGACGCCGACGAAATCAGCCGCAGCCTGGCCATCGCCCCGGCCCGCGACCGCTTCGTGCTGGGGACCGACTGGTTCCTGCGGGCCTATGACGCCAAGGGCGCCCCGCTGTGGAAGACGCCGGTGCCGGCGGCGGCATGGGCGGTCAACGTCACCGGCGACGGCTCGACGGCGGTGGCGGCCCTCGGCGACGGCACCATCCGCTGGTACCGGCTTGCCGACGGCCATGTCCTGCTCAACCTGTTTCCCCTGAGCGACGGCGCGCGCTGGGTGGCGTGGACGCCGTCCGGGTACTACGACGCCGGCGCCGGCGGCGACACCCTGATCGGCTGGCACGTCAACAATACCAGGGACGACGCCGCAAGCTTCTTCTCCGTCGCCCGCTTCAGCGAGGCCTATTACCGCAAGGACGTGGTGGCCCGGGTCCTGACGGCACAGGGGGAGCAGAAGGCCATCGAGCAGATCAACGGCCTCGCCACCCGCAGCGTCGAGCAGACCGCCGCCGTCCAGGACCTTCCGCCCGAGGTCCGCATCCTGTCGCCGCGGGACGGCTCGGCCTTTGCGACGCCGACGGTCAAGGTGGACTACGCCATCAAGTCCCGCAAGCCCATCCGCTCCTTCATGGTGCGGGTGGATGGCCGCGCGGCCGAGTCGGTAAAGGGCGCCCCGACCTTCGGCGGGACCGAGGCCAAGGGCACGGTGGAGATCGCCGTGCCGCCGCGCACCGTCGAGATCGCCCTGATCGCCGGCAGCGAAGACCGGGAGAGCGAGCCGCAGACGCTGCAACTCCGCTGGTCCGGAGCCGCCGCGTCGACGGTGAAGCCGCGGATGTTCGCGGTCCTGGTCGGGGTCAGCGAATACGAAAACCCGAGCCTGCGCCTGAAATCGGCGGCCAAGGACGCGTCCGACGTCGATGCCCTGCTGAAAGGACAGTCGGGCAAGCTCTATCAGTCGGTCAACACCAAGCTGTTGACCGACGCCGCCGCCAATCGCGAGAACATCATCGACGGCTTCGATTGGCTGGAAAAGTCCATGACCCGCGACGACGTGGGGCTGATCTTCCTCGCCGGCCATGGCGCCACCGACGAGCACAACCGCTATACCTTCGTCTCGGTCAACGTCACCGGCAAGACCAACGAGGAGTTCGCCCGCAAGCTCAAGTCCCAGGGCGTGCGGTTCGGCGACATTCTCGACACCATCCGCGGGTTCAAGGGCTCCACCTACCTGTTCATCGACACCTGCCATTCCGGCGACGTGCTGGGCGCGGCCGGGGCCGACGTCAACAAGGTGGTGAACGACCTGTCGGCCAAGGGCATCGGCCTGACGGTGTTCGCCTCCAGCCAGGGCAACGAGTACTCCATCGAGGACGACAGTCTGGGCAACGGGCTGTTCACCTGGGCGATCAAGGATGGCCTCAGCCCCGGCAAGGACACCGCCGACGCCAACCGCGACGGCCGGGTCAGCATCGAGGAAATCTCCACTTTCGTCAGCCGCCGGGTCCAGGAGCGAAGCCGCGAATTGCTCACCGGCGCCGACGTGGACCAGAAGGCCCAGACGCCGATGGTGATGCCGACGCCAGCCAGCATGCGTCCGGAGGAGCGTAGCCGCCCGCTGGCCGTGGTCGCCAAGTGACGGTAGGGGAGACGAACGGCCACGCGGCGCGGGCGGAGCGGCTGCTGGCCGTCGGCAGGGGGGCCGAGGCGGTCTCCGCCTTCGACCAGGCGCTGAGCCTGGAGCCGGGCCACGTCGGCCACCTGCGGGGCCTGGTCGCCGCGCTGGCCCAGGTTGGGGACGGCGGGCGGGTGGCCTCGGTCTGCGAGCGTCTCCTTGCCCTGCGGCCGGACTGCGGTCCGACCCGGCTGGCGGTGGCGCGGGCGCTGGCCCGCGTCGGCGCCGACGAGGACGCTCTTGCTCACTACCGCGAGGTGTCGTTCCTCCGTCCCGCCGACCTGGAGGCCCGGGTGGAACTGGCGGAGCGTCTCATCCGCCGGGGCGACCTGCCCGAGGCCATCGACCTGCTCCAGCGCTGTCTGCGCGACGACCCGGACCTGCTGGCGGCTCATTTCCACCTGGGCCGTGCCTGGGCGGCGCTCGGGGATGCGGCGGCGGCGAGCCTGCGGTTCCGCCACTGTCTCGACCTCGACCCGGCGGATGCCCTCGGCGCGGCCCCCGCCCTGGCCGCCGTCGCCGGAGCCTCGCCCGAGGCCCTGCCGGACGCCTTCATCCGCTGTCTGTTCGATCAGTACGCCGCCCGCTTCGACGAGGAACTGGTGATCCGCCTGCGCTATCGCGGCCCCGAGGTGGTCCGCGCGGCGGTGGACGCGGTGCTGGGGGAGGCGGTGCCGGGAGAAGACCGGCGGCTACGCGACGTTCTCGACCTTGGCTGCGGCACCGGCCTGGCCGGGGAGCACCTGCGGCCGCTGGCCCATCGCCTGGCCGGGGTGGACCTGTCGCCGGCCATGGTGGCCAAGGCCCGCGACCGTGGCCTCTATGACGACCTGTGGGTGGGCGAGGCGGTGGCCGCCCTCGGCGCGGCGTCGGCGGCGTGGGATCTGGTGGTGGCGGCCGACGTCCTGGTCTACCTCGGCGACCTCGGACCGCTGTTCACCGCGGCGGCGGCGGCATTGCGCCCCGGAGGACTACTGGCGGCCACGGTCGAGGAGTCCGACGGTCCCGCCTTTGAACTGATGCCAACCCGCCGCTTTCGCCACCACCCCGACCACCTGCGGCAGGGCGCGGCGGCGGCGGGTCTGGCCATGGCCCATCTAGAGCCGGTGGTAACCCGCTTTGAGCGCTCCGAGCCCGTCCGGGGACTGGTGTTCGTCGCCCGCCTGCCATAGGCCGCTCATCCGCATCAGGCTGGCGGTGAAGGCGTCGGCGATGCGGAAGGTCAAATATCACCTCGTGATTTTCCTTCCAACATAAACAACAAACAACGGTTCATCTTTTCGTATTGGAAAAGAGAAATGAATGCGAAGATTTTGCGTCCGAACCTTACCATGCCATGGGCAAAATACGTATTCATTACTACAAAGAGGATGTCTGAATGTAAGATCCATTTTGTAGTGGTTTATTTCATAATCTGATGAGTCCGAAAACCAGACACCACTCGCTTCTTTTTTATCGCCAGTAGCCGAAAAGTGATCGTGAATTATTTCATTCGCCTCGTCGTTATACCTTCCATGAGAATCAATACACGCCTTAAGCCGATCAAGTACATCAAGCCGTTTGATTATTTCATCTGCCGCACTGGAAGCATATGGAAGACCTTTGAGGGGATTGAAGCAATCACCAGAAAACGTTAGGTTAATGAACCTAGCACGTGCTACCCTTTCCATGGCCTTCCACGAATCTATTATTGCTGGCGCAGCAACTAGAGCATTTTTTATGGTTGTTTCATTCCAGTAGTTTGGTATTTGTATGGTACGCGTCCCTTGGTCCGTCTCCCATGTCACGGTGATAGGGGAGAAACACCAGTCGGAAGGAGAAAATCCGACAAGATGATGGTCTTGGCCAGCCAAGGTGCGGTAGGCGGCCTCACCAATCGCTGAATCGGTCACAACTTCCTGACCAGCCTCCAAATAATCATCCGTCTGGTGGAGTCTGCTGTCATCCCAAAAAGGGCCTTGCCTGGTCAGCCAGGAGGTAAATGGCCGACAGGCCGATGAGCAGCCCCAGGCTGCCGCGCAAAGGGACCTCAAAGAGATAATGTCCCAGGAGCATGGCCAGGGACAGCACCAGCATACTCACGCAGAAATAAGGCAACAGCTGTCCCAGGAGCAGCTCGGACTTTTCCAGGCTGGTGGCGAACAGGCTTTCCATGGCGCCCCGTTCCACCTCCCGGACCACGGACAGGGC
>JAMOBE010000133.1:0-7835 GCA_039908285.1 Alphaproteobacteria bacterium | reverse complement strand
CGCCTTCTTCAGCGATACCTTGCCGTCAAAATGGGAACGAATCAGGGACTTCGTCTCCGATACCTTCCATATCATAAACCGGGATGATTTCCGGGTTTTGACGTAGACAGGGTATAAATCGTCGATGCGGGTGCGCATACTCCAGAATGCACCCTTGCGCGTGCCGTCCACGAACGATCCGATCACCTGACGCTTCCGCAGCGAGCGGACCTGATTGTCGACCAGGTCGAGCACGCGATAGGAATGCCGCGCCCAATCCTCGTGCGGGTCGTCCTCCGGCTGCATCTTTCCACCGCCGTCGCTGACGAAAATCGTCTTGTAGCGCTTCCAGACGGTCTCCAGGCCAAGGTTGTCGTAGACACCGCCATCCGACAGCACGACGCGGTTGATGAACGGCTTGCGGTGCAGATCCGCATTCTCCACGTTCCCGACCGTCTGGCCCTTCAGGCTGATGGTCAGTGGGGACAGCACCGGCGGAAAGGCCGACGATGCCGCCACGGCAAGTGCCAGAGAAATGGTCGGTTTGTCGAATAGCCCGACCCGCCAGTCGCCCATGTAGGGCTTTGAGAAGCGCCACAGCGCACCGGACTGCACATTGGTTGCGTTGATCACGAACCGGGGTGTTTCGGGGAGATCCTGCAGCGTCTTCCCGTGGAAGAGCACTTCGTCATAGGCCTTGGCGATACGTTCGCCGATGGTGCCGGGCAGGAAAATCCCACCGATGATGGCGTTGGCGTCAAGGGTTTTGGAGGCCAGGTCCCGGATCGGCTCCACCACCTTGGGGACGAACTCGCCACGCGTACTGCCGGCGGCGAAGGAGAGCGAGGGCCAGGCCAGCGCCAGCACGGCCGCCGTGATCGACCCACCCGAGACACTGGAAATGCGGGCCATCGATCCAAGAAGGCCGAGTTCGTGCAACCGCCACAGCACCCCGGTATGGAACAGCATCGCACGGTACCAACCGCCGGATAGGCACAACGCCATGCCGTCCTGCGGTTCCCGCACGGCGTCTGGTCCGGCGGCGTTGGTGGGATCGTCGCGTTCGGCGACGGCTCCAGTACTCCCCATGGTCAACCAAATGTCATGAACGAGCCGGACAACCCAGCTTTTCGAGTCCGCGTTTGCCATCAAAAGGCTTGCACAACCGCGCCAGATTGCACTATGTCTTGTATGACTGCAATGAGTTTTTGAGATCGGTGATTCATGCGCTACCGTCACAATCGCTGGCAATGCAGATCGTCCTGAAGGATACTCTGATGGTCGCATTTTTGGAGGTCGAGTCATGTCTATAGCCATGGAAAACACCCGTAAGCCGCGTGTATTCCTGAGCTATGCCCGCGAGGACAGGGACGTCGTCACCCGCCTGGCAAAGGCACTGCACCTCCGCGACATCGACGCATTTCGCGACGTGTGGGAATTCCGCGTGGGCGACAGCATCGTCAAGAAAATCGACGACGCATTGAACGACTGCACCCATTTCGTGATCATCCTGTCGCCGCAAAGCATCAACAAATTGTTGGTGCACTGGGAATCAAACATGGCTTCCGCTCTAATTCGAGAGCCAGGCATGGAAATTCTTCTCGTCTTGATTGGCCTTAATTTGAAGAATTTGCCACCGATGTTTCAATACTTTCATAACTTTAGATTGAACGATAACCTCGACAACGTGGAGACGCTGATCGACTTCATCCATGGCGTCCCCGGTAAGCGTAAGCGTCCAGCACGTGAGCGAGACCTGACCAAACCGGGCCTCCTCCTACGCGATCCCTTCGCCTCAAGTGGAGAGAACAGGACTGAACCGACGAGGGAAGGGGCTGAAATTAGCGTCAAAGGCTCCAGCCCTGAGGCGAGTGTCACGGTCCCCCCCGAGATCACGGCCGATTTCACCCTTCACCTTGTCTTTCTGTTGGCGCTCGACCAGCCCAAGTCCGCTCGGCCGTTGATCCAGCTTGTCCCGGGAGCGGTTCTGGACGCGCTCAAACGCCTGCGCCTATCCGGGGATGGGACGACCTGGCAGGCTGAAGCTCTCGAGAAGCTGACGGCGCGGGTTGGCGACCATCGACCCGATCCCCTGTGGCACGGCTGGGTGCAATCGGTCCACGGGGACAGGGTCAAAAAACTTATGAACTCTCTTGCCGAGGTCCGACCCGGTGAACAAGAGGGGCTTACGCTCGCATGAAAAAGGAGCTTCTGGATCGACTGGAGGACCTCTCCAATCGGGTGCTGGCGGGCGAAGTGGTGTTCTTCGTCGGAGCCGGCTTTTCGCTGGATTCGGAAGGTAACTCGTCTTCACGCCTGGTGAAACGCCTCCTGGCCCGTTTCCTGGCCATGTATCGGGTCCTGTCGGCTGGAACACTATTGAATGACAACAAAAAGGTTGGTGAGGATCTCAAGAGCCTGTACACGGGCCTCAAGCGGACGTTCTTCCTCCCTGAGGACTTCGAGCATTTCGACCAGAGCGACAAGGTCCAACAAGAAAACTTTGACAAACTGGTGGGTGCCCTGACCGGTCAGTACTATCTGCTCAACGACTGGATGTGCAGCGCCTATTCCGAAATTCTCGGGCACCTGGCCAAGCCGGCCGATGTATCGAGGCATCATGATGACCTGCTGAAACAGATCGCCGAGCAGGAAGACGTGCTGCTGGACCGGTTCAGCGCCGGCAACGACAAGGTGAAGCTGGCGACGATCAATCTGGACCGGCTGAACCGCCTGGAGGCGAAATGGCGCGGCAAGGCCCTGTTTCTCGACACCATGGGCTTTGGCCAGCCGGAGGTCATGGGCGGCAGTCCTGACGAGCCCACCATTGAGGCGGTGGTGGACAGCTACCGCTCGCTGTTGCACCCTCGTCACCATATCCTGGCCAGGATGGCGCGGGAAGGGTTGTGCCCGATTCTGGTGACCACCAATTTCGACCTGCTGCTGGAGGGCGCCTACCGGCTGGCCGGGTTTCTGCCGCTGGACCGGAAGGTCGAGGACGTCACCGTGCCGCCCACCCGCTGGCCGACCTTCACGCGCATCACCCAGGCGAACCAGTTCTACTACCGCCCACCCTCCAGGCGGAAAGCCGGCACGGCGTTGCGCGGCGGCCAGCAGTCGGCGACGCTGGTGAAGATCCACGGTTGCGCCGATACCTATCGGCATGCCTGCGCAACGTCGGAGGGAGAGGTGGGAACGCTGGAAACGGTGTTGTCGTCCCTGGTCTTCACCTTCCGCGAGATTCAGAACTGGCGTCAGGATTCCTGGTCACGGGACCAATTGCTGACGTTGTTGCGAACGCGGACCATGGTGTTCTGCAGCTACAGCGCCGCCGATCCCGTTCTGCACGACACCATCCGCAACGTCTACGAGGAGATGGCGGCGCGTGCGGGCAGCAAGGGGCGATGCCTCGAGAGCGAAGTGCCGGAAACGACGGACGCGCCGGCCTTCTTCCTTGGCGGGGTGACCAGCGGCGAGTTCCATGGGCTCGAAGTTCTGCGCGCCGCCAGCCGCGCGGTCGGCGTCCCGGAGGGAAATATTTCGCTGACCTCTCACAAAAATTATTTGGGGTTTCACTTTCGCTCGAATAAGGAATCATTTCCGCACATTGACGAGATTCTGGCCTGGACCTTCCACCGTGTCTACCGCAAACGGCAAAGACAGGCTCTGGAATCCGAGCTGCGTAGCATTGCCAGCCTTCTGCTGGAGGGAAATGGGCCGACCGACACCCAGGTGAAAGAATTCATCGAGCGCTTCGATGCGTTCTGTGAGAAAGAGAAGAAGGCTGTCGAAGAAGCCAGCAAGACTACAACGGCGACGGAGGCTCGGGATGGCCTGGAACGGATCATCGGCTGGACGACGCGGTTCCATCCGCAGTTTCTGCGGGAACTGGCGCTGGCTGATCTTCGCCAGCATCGGTCTGACCTGAGCGACGCCGAAGCGCGCAAGAAGCCCTGGTATTTTCCGGCCGGAGAGAACTTCAGCTGGACCGCCTGGGGGGTGGTGGTGGAACTGGCGTTGCGCCGCATCGTCGCTGCCCTCGTTGGGAATCCGGAACTCTGGAACGAACCCCGTCGCTGGGCAAGTCCGTCGCCCTGGCTGGAAACGGCGCCCGACGTCCTGCCGGTGGTGGAGATCTCGCCGAATGAGGAGCGGCCTCTTCCGTTCAGCCTATCGATTCGCTTCGGAACGAGCGATCCCCTGGGGCAGCAGTCACCGGCCCATGGGTTGCTTCGCAAGCGTGTGTTCTGGACGCTGACGCGCGATCGCCTGCCGTGGAGCACCGAAGATGTGATGACCCCGGATGCCCGCAGCCTATGGGAGTGGGCCTGTCTGGAGGATGGAAGCGCGATTATTGAGGAACTGAAGGATAAGCCGTGGTTTACGGAATTCCACGAGAAGATCTTCCCAAGTGACTCCCAAGAGACTCCCAAGAAGATCCTCCCAGGAGAGGCGTGATGGATCAGACCAAGGTGAACGTGCCGGTAGCGGTCCCGCTCCGGCAGGATCTACAGCAGGAGATGGGCGTAACGGCCGTCTCCACGGTCAAGGACCTGATCTCGGCGGACAAGCCGGTGTCGCTTCTCGACCAGACGGTGGTGATCGCCGGGCAATTCGAATGTCACGCCGATCTTCTGGTTCTTGATCCCAAGCTCGGCACGTTGGGACTGGTGCGGGCGGTGACGGCACAGGAGACGGAGAAGGAGACGGATACGCTCATCCGGCGGCACGTGGAACACGCCGCCCTGATCCGCCATCTGGTTCTCACCCACCACGCCAGAAAAGGTGATGGAGCAGAAAACAACAAAGGCGAGCGGTCCTTGCCGCTGACCGTCGAACTGGTGCTGATGATTCCTCCGAAGGCTCCGGATGATCTGCGATCAAGAATAGGCGGTGTGCTGGTCAAAATCGCCGAGCAGGATTCTTATCTGCATGGGATCGGCGTCAACATTCTCAATTACAGTTCCGATGATGCGGAGGTTCGGAAACGGGAACTGCGTCGCGCCTTCTGCTGGCTGCTGACGGCGACATGCCGGTGGTTTGAGTCTCAGTCGTTCGGTGCCGCGGAGGAAAAGCCTCTCTCCGGCATGGCGCTGACCGATTGGCGGCTTGCCGGTCGCCGCGAAATCATGCTGAGTCCGCACCAGGCCTCCGACAAAGAGTCTCCCGCCTGGATCTATCTGATCCACGGCAGCAACGGTGCCGGCAAGTCTTCACTGGTGGAGGCTCTGGAGTATGCCATGCTGGGAAGCATCGAGCGGCTCCGGACATCCGGTCACGAAATCAAGGACGTGGTGGAGCACCGTCCTCTTGGGAGCACGGCATCGAAAGGCGCCGCCAAAATTGAAATATTCCGCGACGGTGACGTCAAGCCTCAAGTCCTGAAAACACGGTCCAAGGACGGCAACACGTACTTCGCACCGAACCTGACTGCCGGCTCCTTCCGGCTCGATCAGAAGGCCATGGATCGGCTGACGCATGACAACGACGTCGAACGCGCCAAGTTCTTCGTGAGGGCGTTCTTCGCCGAGGACATCGACACCGCGAAACGCTACGCCGAGGCCAAGCGGGTGGTCATGGAGTCCATCAAGACTCCCGACAAGAACATGGCCCAGTTTCTCGAGAGGACGGCAGGTATAAAGAAAGACGAGTGGCCCGAAGCGGGAAAGACGGTGGAACGTCTGGCCTGGGCGGAGGCGGACACGATGGACTTCCGTAATGGCCAGGCGGCAGACTGCCTGCCGTTCCCCGCGGACTTGATGGACCGACTGCCCCCCCTGGCTCCCGATCCAGTGGCGGCAAAGGTGGCTTTGGACGGTGTGGTTGGCAGTGAATCGGTTCCCGGTTACGAGGCTGTCAAACGGCTGAAGGCGCTGGATACCGTCCTGCGCGACCTTGCCGGTCAGGCAAAGCGTCACGGGCGGACGGTCGACACGGCCATCAAGGCACTGACAAAGCCCAACGGCGTCGGCCAGTGGCAGGCCAAAGGTGTGGCTCCCCCGGCCGATCCCGTAGAGGCCTTGCGCAGTTGGACCAGGGCATTGGCCATGGCCTCCCTGCTGCGCCGCCAGAAGGAACTGCGGGACGCGCTGAAATCCGCCAGGGCCAGTGGCTGGGAGCCCGATGAGGAAGACCGGGACCGGGGGCTGTTTCGCCTCCTGGCCCCGGCTCTCGAGGCGACAGACTCTCTCGACGCCGAGATCAATGAGCAATCGGAGCGCTGGGAACATCACAAGGTGACGACGTTTCAGGTCCTCCAGGCGGTTGTCGGGCGGGACGGCGCGGACTTGGCCGTGGCCGATGACCATCCGCAAGAGGTGGCGTCCCTGTCGCCGAAAGAGCAGAAGGCTCTCGATGATGTTACGCCGTGGATCGTGACGGGAGACATTGGTAAAGGCATGCCCCTCGGTGAAGCGGTGGAGCAAGCCTTGCAGAAGGGGATCGTCACGACATGCGGCACGGTCGAAATCGGAACCGAGGCGTGGGCCAAGCCTCTGGTCGAGAAGTTGAACGCCCTTCGAGAAGCGCTGACCAGGCTCGAAGCCCTCGACGGAACCATCGCTGCGGGGCGCCTTGAAGCCCATACCGTGGCCCCCCCTGAAGGACCCCTTGAGGCCTTCGACGGAACCACCGCTGCGGGACGCCTTGAAGCCCTGAGGTGGATGCGGAGTGCGCTCGGCGATCTGATGGTCGCGGAAAAGAAACTGAATGAAAGCTTTCTCATCCGCATCTTTCCATCACCCGACGGCAAGCCGCCGAGTGAACCGGGGCTGCGTGACGCCCTGAACGAATTGATGGTGGTTTTCACGCCGGCGCGTTGGGCATATGGCGACGTCGAACTGGTTCGTCACAGAAAACCGAATGGTGAGGAGCGGTTGGCTCTGCGCCACGGCGGCATCGATGATGCCCAGTTTTTTCTCAACACGGCCGAACTCAATGTGTTCACCGTGGCTCTGTTTCTCATCTGCGCCCCGCGTCAGAACAATCCCTTGTGGACGCTGCTTTTTGACGATCCCCTGCAGAACATGGACGAACAGACCGTCTCGGTTCTGGCGCGCGGTCTTGGGAAAGTGGTGACCCTGCTGCCTGGCCCTTGGCGTCTGATCATGCTGTTCCACGGAAAAGAGGATCTCGACCGCTTCCACCACGAACTGCCCGCCGACGTCTTCCGGCTGCCGTGGCTGCGCCCCTCCGGCACCGGGGACACGCCCAACCAATCGCCGAGGCCCCAAAAGCCCGTTCCGCCTTTTGCCACCACCCACACGCGCCAGAAGGCCGAGGGCCTTATCACGTCTCGGCCGTAAGGGCGGCGCCGAAGGAGGCGACTGAGACGCAAGGAGATTCTCCGCATCCCCTCCCCTTATCCAAACGGAAGATGCCGAGAATCTGGCTCTCCTCGCGTAGTCTTGATCGATCAGCATGGCTCTGCTCCCGAAAGACGGTATGTATCGGTCGGATATGAGATGCCTTGGTTTCTGCGGCGGATGGAGTCTGTGATAGGGAGAGGAAGAATCGACTCGTTTCAATCACGCAATCTCAGGGATCCCCTCAATTTTTTCATGAAATAATTGTCGATTAGTATATAATATCCACTGTTGTTGCCATATGTTGTGGAGGCGTCAGTTGATGTTGAATGCCGTTGTGGCATCAGTCTTGATGATGTTATGAAGTATCTGTCCGGTATGCTGTCCGGAGATGTTCATGCGAAGCGCATTCTCTCTCTTGCAAATGCGACCATCGGAGTCATGGTTGGCGCCTCGCTTGCCATCACGATGATTTGGCAGTCTCTGGCGCAGGCTCGCGGTCTTCTGACCAAACATGCGGTAAAGCAGGTGGACCGGTTGCTGAGCAACGCT
>JAMOBE010000132.1:0-7931 GCA_039908285.1 Alphaproteobacteria bacterium | reverse complement strand
GGGCAGGCGGCACCCTGTCGAGAGCTTCGGCACCCCCCTCACCCAACCCTCTCCCCCCTGAAGGGGGGGGAGAGGGCTTGTTGGAAGTGCCCTCCTGGTCGACCGTGAACGTCGGTTCCTTTCGCTCGGGAAGCGGTGCATTGGCCGATGCCAGCAGACCGGTGCCCCCCGTCCACACCTTGCCCACCAACGACCACAGTCTTGGTCCCACCAACTGTCCAGCAGCAGCGGCGGCAATGGTGACGGCTGGCGAGTTCGCGGCCAGGGAAACCGCCGCGAACCCGGCACTGGTGATGGCTTTCTGCACGTCCGGGTGATTGAACAGGTCGCTGTACTTGTTGAGGTTTTCCCTGATGCCTTGGGTCACCAGAGCCACGCCAACCTTCAGCGCCGATCCGGGCAGGAGGAGCTTCTCGATGTCCTCCAGCACCTTGAGGATCCGCTCACGCGGCGGCTCCGGCAGGGAAGAGACGTCTTCTTTCAGTGCGGCGATGTCGCCCCGCACCCGGTCGCACTGTTCCCCCCAGGTGGAGGGGAGGGGCGTTGGCGCTTCCGTTGGTTTCCCATCGCCAAGTGCAACGAGCACTCTACTGAGTTCGACCAGGACACGATCGAAAAAGGAGCAGTACTTCCATCCCGGGTCGTCCGTATCCGCGATAAGCGGCAGCCGGTCACGGAATTCCAGCGACTCCTTCTGAAGGCGTTCGAACACCAACCGGTTGGCGATGGCGATCGGTAGCTCGCTCAGGGTTTGGCACACCCGGCGGATGTCTTCGAGCGGCGCCTCAGGCCCAAAGACGTTCCCGCCCAGCCCCTTCTGATCCAGGATCAGGCGGCAGGCGTCCTTCAGGCGCGTCCCACTGGTGTCCAGATGCCCCATGGGCGAAGACTAGTCGAGCGGCACGCATTGGGCAACCCCATCCCTCTGCTGCGGCAGAGGCGGCCTTGGGATGATGTCCAGGGTGATTTGTCTGGTCGGAGCGGCGGGATTCGAACCCACGACCCCTAGACCCCCAGTCTAGTGCGCTACCAGACTGCGCCACGCTCCGACCTGCTCCGCGGACTGGATCGCCCTGGCGGAGGAACCGCACTATAGCCACAGCCGGCCCCCGGCGCAATGGCTCACCGCAGAATAATCGGGGCAATCCAGATCGCGGTAGGGACGCTCAGCGATGAGCGTCCCTACCGCGATCTGGCACTCATCGGGGCGGCTTGATCCGGGTCGGCAAGGCGTGCTACTTGACGGGTCATTCGCCCTGGGCGGCGGCCACTGGATTGACGTTTCCCATGAACGCGACACCGGTCACCCCTCCGCCGCATATCGAGTCCTACTATTCCGCCACGGTCAAGCGGGAGACGGCCTATCCATCCCTGTCGGGGGAGGTGGCCTGCGATGTCTGCGTGATCGGCGCCGGCTATACCGGGCTGTCATCGGCGCTGCACCTGGCGGAGCGCGGCTACCGGGTGGTGGTGCTCGAGGGCGCCCGGGTGGGCTGGGGGGCGTCGGGGCGCAATGGCGGCCAGATCATCACCGGCTTTTCCGGCGAACTGACGCCGGTCGAGGCCAAACTCGGCCACGAAGACGCCGTGCGGCTGTGGCGGCTGGCGGTGGAGGCGAAAGACCTGCTGTCCGAGCTGGTCGACCGCCACCGAATCGATTGCCACCTGACGCCGGGATACGTGTTCGCGGCCTGCCACGGCCGCCACCTGCGGGAGATGGCCGAGACCATCGCCGTGTGGGGCAGCTATGGCTATGACAAGCTCGAGATGCTGGACCGCGAGGCGGTGCGGCGGCAGATCGCCTCGGAGCGCTACGTGGGCGGCCTGTACGACCATGGCGGCGGGCACCTTCATCCCCTGAACTACACCCTTGGGCTGGCCAGGGCGGCCGAGGGGGCGGGAGCCGTCCTCCACGAGGGCTCACGGGTGCTGCGCATCGACCGCGGCGGACGGGGGGGGACCCACGCCTGCCGCACCGCCGAGGGGGTCGTGCGCTGCCGCCATGTGGTCCTCGCCGGCAATGCCTATCTGGGGGCGCTGGTGCCCGAGATCCGGACGCGCATCATGCCGGTCGCCACCTACATGATCGCCACCGAGCCGCTCGGACGCGAGCGGGCGCGCGCCCTGCTGCCCGGCGACATCGCCTTTGCCGATTTCAACCAGGTCGTGGACTATTGCCGGCTGACGCGGGACCACCGGCTGCTGTTCGGCGGCGGCGCCCGCTACTGGCTCGGCGATCCCCACGATCTCAAGGAGTGGCTGCGGCGGCGGATGATCCGGGTGTTTCCGCAGCTTGAGGACGTGCGGATCGACTTCGCCTGGGGAGGCCACGTGGCCATCACCCTGAACCGGCTGCCCAATCTCGGCGTCATCGACGACTCGCTGTGGTACGCCCACGGCTACTCCGGCCAGGGGGTGGCCTTCGCCACCATGGCGGGCAAGCTGATCTGCGAGGCGGTGTCGGGCTCGCCGGAGCGTTTCCGGCTTTGCGCCCGCATTCCCCATCGTCCGTTCCCCGGAGGGCCGGCGCGGGCACCGCTGCTGGCGCTGGCGATGCTGTATCACAAGCTGCGGGACATGATGTAGGGGAGGACGGGGGGGGATCCCCGGTCGTCACGACGCGATCTTCTCCGCCTGCTTCAGAATTTTATCGATGCCCGGAATCGCGATGGACGGCGACGCCAGCGAGGAGAGCAGGACCTTCGTCCAGTCCCGGACCAGTCCATCTTTGCTGGCCAGCAGGTGGTTGACGAGTTTCGACTGACGCGGCGCGGCAAAGTCATCACGGGTGAAAATGATGTTCTCCCCGTTGTTGCACCGGCCGTAGATCTTTGGATCAAGAGTAAGAGCCCGCAGCGACAGCGTGATCACCAGAATGGAAAAGTGATCGACGGACGGGTTGAAGTGGCTGGTCTCGCGCTTCGGGTGCTGATAGTGCACGCCACCAAGAACCAGGGAATGCAGCCCCTTCAGGCTGGGCACATACATGGACTCGTAGTCGATCAGCTTCAGGACGGCGTCGGGGGCCGCCATCACGTTGTCGTGCTTCAGATCCCCGTGGGCAATCCCAAGCGACAGCATGGTAAGGCTCAGCCTCGCCCAGACGCGCGTCAGCGATGCGAGACCATTCTGCTTGTTGTTGGTGCAGAGATTGCGGATGACTTGCCCAAGGGTCCGGCCCTCGATCCAGGGCATCACCACCACGGGATAGGCGCCGTTGCCGGCAGAGGTCGAATGAACGAAGAGTTCATTCGGACAGAACCTGAGATTGATGAACAGGGATGCCTTTGTCTTGGCGATCATGGCGGCAATGGCCCGGTAGCGCTTCTCCACGTCCGGCATGTCGCGGATGAAGCACTTCACGGCGACCCTTGATCCGGTGCTGTTCTCGGTCGCCTTGAATACCGTCGCGAAGTTGCCTGCCATGAACACCGGTACCCCCCGGCTGTCGAGTTCGGGCACCAGATCAAGGGTGGCAAATCGAGACCGCGCGTTGCGGACTGCGGTTGTGTAATCGGTGATGAGTGGAAAGGCCATGACTGTTCCCTGGAGTGGGCATCCTATCCTGTCTATTCGGAGATCTCGTCAGGGGGATCACTGCAACTGGTATCGACGGGCGGAGCAGCGAACGGATCCGGGGGGGCTTCGCAAGCGATCTCATCGCTGGCTGCCTCGACGACGACCGGAGAGGTGTCAACATCGATCATGATGACGGTCGCATCATCGTTGACCATCAGGCCTCGCTCGTACCAGTCCCTGACCATCTCCGCGAACGTCTCATCCGAGTCGAGGGCCGACCGCAGCTCGGCCAGATCGACGGCGAAGCCGCCGTTGGAATGGGGCGTATGCTGACGTGCGGTCTCCCCCAGCTTGCTTTCGCTGGACTGCATCATCCGCCGGAGTTCCTGCTGCAAGCCGCGGGAGACCCCGTCACCCACCGCGTCCGGACCCAGGCTGGACAGAAAACGCAAGAGGAGATACTGGCCGATCCCATCAGAGGCGATGATCACGGTGGCGCGGGGCGGGAGGGTGGCCGTGCCGACATGGACGTGCGCCTCCTGCGGCAGATCCTTCCAGTTCAGCAGATAGGGGGCGGCATCGAACTGGGTCAGGCTTTTCGGGTAGCAGGCGGTCAGGACGGGCTGGTCGTCGTGCCACTCGAAGACGCACAGCGGGCTGTCGCCGTAGCCGATCCAGTGCAGGTTCGTGACGTCGTCCACCGTGCGCAGCCAACAGGCGGTGAGGGTGGCGCAGGACCCCTCGCGCACCAGCTTGCTGTGCCGGGCCGGAGTTGCCGCCGCCTGCCGCTTCATGTCGTCGGCGAAGCCCTTCCAGAACCCTCCCATCCATCGGTCGAGGACATCCCGGCTGTCGATGGGAGTTCCCGGCAGATTCTCGACCAGAGTCTGCGCCCATGCGCCGCAGTACAGGCCGGAGGAGCCGGCACCGTCGGAAACGGCCGCCACCACGCCATCGTCCAAATCCGCGACGCGGAAGCGATCCTCGTTCGGTCGCACGACGACCTGGCCTTCGCTGCCGAAGACGTCATTCTTAGGCTTGGCGACCGAACGCGCCCGTATCGCCCAGGGCGCCGCCCTGGCCGGTGGTGCCGCCTCGCTGACCGTCATTCCCTCTTCCATCCCGCTCTACTCCGCCTGCGACGGCTGGGCGACGACCCTAATCGGCCCAGGCGTCGTCGGCCACGGCCGGTGCGGGATCCTCGGAGACGAAGCTCTCGACGGCCGCTTCGACGGGGGCGTTGAGCGCCTGCCGCGTGCCGATGTCCAGAAGCTTGACCAGGGCCACGGCATCGGCGTTGTAGGCCATGCCGCGAATGCTGGGATTCGTGTTCAGATCGCGGTCGAACAGCTCGCAGACGACGGCCCGCTGGCGGGGGGACAGCTCACTGGACATCTCGAACAGCAGCTTGGCATAGGGATCGGCCGGAAGCTGCACGGAGCTTCTCGGGAAGATGACCGGCTGCTGGCCGCTGCCCTCGATATGGCAGTTGAACAGCAGCACGTTGCCGTCGGTCGTCTTCAGGGTGGTGAGCCGCCGCGCCGCCGCCAGCAGTTCCTCGTCGGAGTCGACATCGTTGGCCATACCGTCGGTGATGTTGATGACGATCGGCGGGAAACTCGTGGGATGGTTGTAGATCCATTCCTCCAGCGTGGCGTGGGCCATGAGGAAGGCGGCCTTCATCGGCGTGCTGTCATAGGCGGCGGGTCTCACCCACCGGGAGAGGGTGACGATCTCCTTGACGACTTCACCGCGCACCGTCGTCTCGATTTCCTGTTCTTCCATGCGGGCATTGGCCGCGACCTCGGAGATGCGGACCATGCGCCGGCCGGCGAGGCCGTCCTCCCAGCAGAAAGTCGGCCGCCCGGTCTTGCCGTAGCCGATGATCCCGATCTCGAAGTAGTCGCGGACGCCATCATCCCGCATGCAGCGGCCGACCAGCTCTTCCAGGGTCTTGTTCAGGGCGTTGGCGACGAAGGCCGCCCGCCGTATCGGCTGCCCGGCAGGATTGTGGGTGAACGGCTTGTTCATGGACATGGATTGATCGACCAGGAAGATGAAGGCTCCTGGGCTGTCGCGGCTGATATCCTGCGAATAAACCATCAAGCACTCTCCCAACTTCACCGATGCTGCCCGCGTCCCGCCGTGGAAACTCCGCGAGCGGCGTCATAGACAACGGCCCACGGCGGGTAAACTCCAGCCATTGCCTTTGTCCCCACTCTCCGGCACACGGTACCACATGCCGCTTCGCCAATGGTAGGCCTGTTTACTGAATGACTAGGGTAAACGACCCGGGTCTCACCGCGCCGTCGGGGGCGGCGCGGCGGTGTCCGACAGGGGCGGCGTCGGGTCGGCTACGCCATCCTCCTCGGCGCTCATGGTGGCCCACAGGGCGATGGCGGTCGGGATGCACCCACCAAGGCAGAGCACCATCACTCCGACCAGGGTAAATCGACGCAGCCCGGCGGTCACCGTGGAGTCACCTCCGCCGGGGACAGGGCAGCCGGCTGAATCGCATCCGCGGCCTCGGCCTGGTCGGAGGGCACGGCGAGATCGGTGATGCTCCCCGGCCCGCCGGAGGTCCAGTGGGACAGCGGACTGATCTGAACGGCGGCAAAGACCAGAAGTCCCACCGCGCACCAGGCGGTCAGCGGCACCATGAACGTAATGAAGCGCTCGACCCGGGAGGGAGACCGCAGCTCTCCGGGCATTGCCAGTCGGCGGATGTGTATCAGTGGAGATGACATCGTTCTTTTCCCATACCGTCGTCGTTGGTTACGGCTTCCGGTTACGTTGCTTTCCCCCACTCCCAGCCGTCGGTTCACGACCTGAACGCCACACGGGCTGAACTCTCATTCCCCATGGTGACTGTGTCACGAGAACCCCACCAGATCTAGTACCAAAATCATCGTCTATGGCGAATTCGTGTCCTTTTTGGTCTATTTCTTGAGATTGGTATCGGATCGGCGAAAGACACCTTGCGAAAGACCGGGCTCGGCAGCAGGATGCGGAGGCATGGCACCCGACTCCCTCGATCATCACGATGCACCGAGTCGACCATCGACGGAGCGGCTGCGGCTGTCGCTGTACTATGCCGCCGCCTTCACGGTGGTCGGAATCAACCTGCCGTTCTGGCCGGTGTGGCTCGAATCACGGGGCCTGAGCGCGGCCGAGATCGGCACCGTGCTGGCGGTCGCCCTGTGGGCGCGGATCGTCGTCAATTCCATAGCCGCCCACATCGTCGACCGGACCGGCTTTCGCCGGGGGGTCATGGTGGTGCTTGCCGCCGCGAGCCTTTGCCTCTATGCCCTGTTTCCCCTGGCGGAGGGGTTCTGGTCCCTCTGCGCGCTGAGCGCCCTGTCGGGGGGACTGTTCGCGGCCATCACGCCGCTTGGCGACAATCTCTCCATGCTGATCGCCTATGCCCGCGGCTTCGATTACGGACGGATTCGCCTGTGGGGGTCGCTGGGCTTCATCGCCGCGGCGGTGGTCGGCGGAAGCCTGCTGAAGCTCCACCCGCCGTCCATCATCCTGTGGGCGATGCTGTTCGGGGTGGCGGCGACGCTGGCCACCTGCGCCACCCTGCCGGCGGCGCCGACCCGTGGAGCCGGCGGCCGTTCGGCCCATGCCTACCGCTGGCTGCTGTCACAGCGGCTGTTCTGGCTGTTTCTCGGCACCACCAGCCTCATCAACGCGAGCCACGCCGTCTATTACGGGTTCGCCACCCTCCACTGGCGGCAGGCCGGTCTTGGCAGCGATACCATCGGCCTGCTGTGGGGCGAGGCGGTGGTGGCGGAGGTGATCCTGTTCGCCTTCAGCGGCTCGGTGGTGGCCCGTGTCGGGCCGGCCGGCCTTTTGCTGCTGGGAGCCGTGGGATCGACGGTGCGCTGGCTGGTGCTGGGCACCACCACCTGGCTGCCGGCGCTGGCGGTCGAGCAGACCCTGCACGCCCTGACCTTCGGCGCCACCCACCTCGGAGCGATGCACTTCATCGCGAGGGCGGTGCCGTTCGGCGTGTCGGCCAGGGCTCAGGCCCTCTACTCATCGGTGTCCATGGGGGCGGTGTTCGGCCTGGCGATGCTGGCCTCGGGCCGGCTTTACGAGAGTTGGCAGGGTGAGGCATTCCTGGTGTGCGCCGGCCTCGCCGCCGCCGGCTGCCTCGCCGCCCATGCCCTGCGGCGGCGCTGGGACGGCGCCCGGCTGGCCCCGTGACCGGGAGGGTAGGGGGCGTCTCGGAGTCTGAAAATCTATTCGGACCCTTTACTCCCTCTCCCCCTCGAGGGGGAGAGGGCTTTTATACCCTGTCTACGTCAAAACCCGGAAATCATCCCGGTTTATGATATGGAAGGTATCGGAGACGAAGTCCCTGATTCGTTCCCATTTTGACGGCAAGGTATCGCTGAAGAAGGCGC
>JAMOBE010000131.1:0-7986 GCA_039908285.1 Alphaproteobacteria bacterium | reverse complement strand
TCTATGCCCAGCCGCTGAGCGGCAACGCCCGCGCCCGCCTTAAAATCCTGCGGGAGACCGACGACGGCTTCCGCATCGCCGAGGAGGATCTCAGGCTGCGGGGGGCCGGGGAACTGCTGGGCACCCGCCAGAGCGGCCTGCCCGAGTTCCGCCTCGCCGACATCACCGCCCACGCCGACCTGATGGCCGTGGCCCGCGACGACGCCCGGCTGATCCTGGAGCGGGATCCTGAGCTTTCGTCACCCCGGGGCCAGGCCCTGCGCGTGCTGCTCTATCTGTTCGAGCGGGACGCCATGGTCACGACTCTGAGGTCCGGTTAGCCGTCAATCATACGGTTTCCGGAAAGTCTCCGGACTTTCCGGAAACCCGCGCTCAATCGCTTCGTGCCAAAGGCACGCCTTCGGCGTGACGCGGCCTCCGGCCTTGGCTTTCGGCGCATTCGCGCCGGCCCGCGTTGCGGGCTCGGTTTCCAGAAAGTCTGAAGACTTTCTGGAAACCGTATCACTTGGCGCGGCGGTCGGGAGGCGTGACGATGCCGCCCGAGACCACCATCTTGATCCCCTCCTCCACCGTCATCGACAGGGTGACGAGGTCGCACCTCGGCATGAACAGCAGGAACCCGGAAGTGGGATTGGGCGTGGTGGGGACGAACACGTTGACGGCATCATCGGGAAGCTGATCCCGAAGCTCGCCGCTGGCGGGACCGGTGATGAAGCCGATGGTCCAGATGTCCCGCCGCGGGTACTCCAGCAGCACCACCTCGCGGAAGGCCGTGGACTGCTGACGCAGCACGGTTTCGAAAATCTGCTTGGTGGCGCTGTAGATGCTGCGGATCACCGGCATGCGGGCCAGGATGCGCTCGCCGACGCGGATGGTGATGCGCCCGACGAACCCCGCGGTCAGGGCGCCGATGGCCATCAGGGCCACCACCAGAATCAACAGGCCAAGCCCCGGAATGCCGAACGGCAGGTAGGTGGTCGGGTTGTACTGGGTGGGCAGAAGCGGCGTGATCTGACGATCCACGAAGTCGATCACCAGCCAGGCGACGTAGAATGTGATGGCCGCCGGCGCGGTGACCAGGACTCCGGCGAAGAAATAGGCACGCAGCCGCGCACCGAGGCCGATCCTGGCCTTGGCTTCTTCACGGGGCTGAGGGGGGGGGCGCGGGGGGCTGTCGGACACGTTATCTCTTGGCCATTTCACGGATGTTGCGGACGAAAATGTTGAGAAGCGCCCGGATGAAGGGGTCGGCCTTCCCCAGCTTGTCCGTGAACTGCTGCTGGCCGATGATGATGACCGTGGTCTGCTCCTGGGCGCGGGCCGACGCCATGCGCGGCTGGGCGTCGATCAGCGCCATCTCGCCGAAGATGCCCCCCGGTCCGATAGTCCCCAGCACCTTTTCCCCGGGACCATTGGGGTTGGGACGCACGATCTCGATCAGCCCCTCCTGCACCAGATAGGCTCGATCGCCCATTTCCCCCATCTTGAAAACAGTCTGGCCCGCATAGAACACCTTGCGGTCAACGATCTTGGTCGCAGCGGCCATGGCTTTCCCCCACCGTCGAACTGAGCGATCATATACCTGGTTATCGCCTGCGACGGCAGGAAAAATGTGACGCATGCAATCGGCAAGAGGGGATGGTTCCGATGACACGCAGCTATCCGGAACGACCAATGGTCGGGGTTGGCGCGGTGGCGATCCGCGACGGGCGTGTCCTGCTGATCCGGCGGGGGCGGGCGCCTCGGCTTGGGGAGTGGAGTCTTCCGGGCGGGGCGCAGCGTCTGGGAGAGACGGTCGAGGAGGCCATCCACCGCGAAATGATCGAGGAGACCGGACTTGAGGTGGAGCCCCTGGACGTGGTCGCGGTGGTGGACTTCATCGACCGCGACGAAGTGGGAGCCATCCGCTACCACTACACCCTGATCGACTTCGCGGTCCGCATCATCGGCGGGACTCCCCGGGCCGGGGACGATGCCGCCGCGCTGTCGTGGGTCGCCCCTGAAGACCTGGAGGCCCTGGCCCTGCCCGAGGATACGCTCCGGGTCATCCGACTGGCCTGGACACCCCTCTTCGCGCCTTGACGCTGGGGCATGAGGGGTAGCATTCTTGGCCGCAGGGGATTTCCGGGACGGTGCCATGTACCTGCTCATCGACAACTACGACAGTTTCACCTACAACCTCTGGCACTATCTGGGCGAGGCGGGGGTCGAGGTGGAGGTGCGCCGCAACGACGCCCTGACCGCGGAACAGGCGCTGGCCATGGGGCCGCGGGGGATCGTCATCTCGCCCGGTCCCTGTGATCCGGACCGGGCCGGCATCTGTCTCGAGCTGATCCGACAGGCGGCGGGGCGGGTGCCGCTGCTCGGGGTCTGTCTCGGCCACCAGTCCATCGGTCAGGCCTTCGGCGGCCGGGTCGTGCGGGCTCCGGTGCCGATGCACGGCAAGGTCAGCGCCATCCGTCACATCGGCACCGGGGTGTTCGCCGGGCTGCCCAGTCCGTTCAAGGCGACCCGCTACCACTCGCTGATCGTCGAGCGGGAGAGCCTGCCCGACGCGCTGGAGGTCACCGCCGAGACCGACGACGGGCTGATCATGGGTCTCGCCCATCGCACGCTGCCCATACACGGCGTCCAGTTCCACCCCGAGAGCATCGCCTCGGAGCATGGCCACGCCCTGATCGACAATTTCATCGCCTTGACTCGCCGCACGTGGGGGAGCGCCGCCTGATGTCCACTCCTGAGCCGTCCTCTATCCTGAAGAGTCTTCTCGTGCACGTCGCCGAGGGCAAAACCCTGAGCGAGACCGAGTCCGAGGCCGCCTTCGAGGCCATCATGTCGGGCGAGGCCACCCCGGTGCAGCTCGGCGCCTTCCTCATGGGGCTGCGGGTGCGGGGGGAAAGCGTCGAGGAGATCACCGGCGCCGCCCGCATCATGCGCGCCAAGGCACTGACCATCGAGGCGCCGGCCGACGCCATCGACACCTGCGGCACCGGCGGCGACGCCTCCGGCACCTTCAACATCTCGACCGCGGCGGCGGTCATCGTCGCCGCCTGCGGCGTGCCGGTGGCCAAGCACGGCAACCGCGCCCTGACGTCGCGGTCGGGCTCGGCCGACGTGCTGAAGGCCCTTGGCGTCAACATCGACGCCGATCACGCCCTGATGACCCAGTCCCTGCGCGAGGCCGGCATCTGCTTCATGATGGCACCCCGCCACCATGGCGCCATGAAGCACGTGATGCCCGCCCGCATGGAACTTGGCCTGCGCACCATCTTCAATCTGCTGGGGCCGCTGTCCAACCCCGCCGGCACCCGGCGGCAGGTGGTCGGGGTGTTCTCCTCCCGCTGGGTCGAGCCGCTGGCCCAGGTGCTTGGGCGCCTCGGCGCCGAGCGGGCGTGGGTGGTGCACGGTTCGGACGGACTGGACGAGATCACCACCACTGGCCCGACCGAGGTGGCGGAGGTTCGCGGCGGCACGGTGACCCGCTTCACCGTGACCCCGCAGGCCGCCGGCCTGGCGCTGGCCCGGCCCGAGGACCTGAAGGGTGGGGACGCCATCGACAACGCCGCCGCCATGCGCGCCCTGCTGGACGGCGCGCCAGGGCCGTTCCGCGACATCGCCCTGATGAACGCCGCGGCCGCCCTGGTGGTGGCCGGACGGGTCGCCGACCTGCGTGAGGGGGTGATCCAGGCGGCGGCGGTGGTGGACTCCGGAGCCGCCCGGACGACGCTGGCCCGCTTCGTCGCCATCACCAACCGGGGACCAGCGGCGTGAGTGATCTGCTGGCCCGCATCTGTGCCGACAAGCGCGAGCATGTCGCCCAGTGTCGCGCCGCCCGTCCGCTGGCCGCACTGCAGCGTGAGGCCAGGGCCGCCGCGCCGCCGCGGGGATTCGCCCTGGCTCTCGACCGTGCGGTGGGGGGGGGGCGCCATGCCCTGATCGCCGAGATCAAGAAGGCCTCGCCCTCGGCCGGCCTGATCCGTGCCGATTTCAGTCCGGCAGCCCTGGCCCGGGCCTATGCCGCCGGCGGGGCCGCCTGCCTGTCGGTGCTGACCGACGCGCCGTGGTTCCAAGGGCGGGACGAGTACATCGCCGAGGCGCGCGGTGAGGTGGACCTGCCCGTGCTGCGCAAGGACTTCATGGTCGATCCCTATCAGGTGGTGGAGGCTCGGGCGATCGGTGCCGACTGTATCCTGATCATCATGGCCGCCCTGTCCGATACGGCGGCCGCCGAGATCGAGGCGGCGGCGGTGGAGCTTGGCCTGGACGTGCTGATCGAGGTTCATGACGAAGACGAAATGGAGCGCGCGTTGCGCCTGTCGTCGCCGCTGATCGGTGTCAACAACCGCAATCTGAAGACGCTCACCATCGACCTGGCGGTGACCGAGCGGCTGGCGTCCCTGGTGCCGGCCGGGCGGGTGCTGGTGGCTGAGAGCGGCCTGCACACGCCGCGCGACCTGGCGCGGCTGGCAGCGGTGGGGGCCAGGCGATTTCTGGTGGGAGAGTCGCTGATGCGGCAGGCGGATGTGGAGGCGGCGACGCGGGCCTTGCTGGCGTAAAGACGGCAATACCCCACGTCCTCCCCATGACTTCTCATCCTGGGCGTAATGGGGAGTGTGAGTGCCTCAGGCCCTCACGTCTTTGTCTTTCTTTTCTTTATTTCGAGGACGTTCTTCCATGGCCGACGACCTGACTCATTTCGACGCCGACGGCAACGCCGTGATGGTGGACGTCTCGGCCAAGGACGTGACCGAGCGCGTCGCCACCGCCGCCGGCTCGGTGCTGATGCAGCCTGGGACGCTCCGCCGCATCATGGAGCGGGACATCGGCAAGGGGGACGTGCTGGCGGTGGCACAGCTCGCCGGCATCATGGCCGCCAAGCGAACGCCGGACCTCATTCCCCTCTGCCACCCGCTGCTACTCTCGGCGGTGGCTGTGGACCTTTCATGCGATCCCCTCCGCAACGCCGTGGACATCACCGCCACCGTCCGCCTCAAGGGTCGTACCGGAGTCGAAATGGAGGCGCTGACCGCCGTCTCCGTGGCCGCCCTCACCGTCTATGACATGTGCAAGGCCATCGACCGGGGGATGCGCATCACCGAGGTGCGGCTTCTCCATAAAAGCGGTGGCAAATCCGGAACTTACGAGGCGAACTGATGATTTCAGTCGAAGACGCCGTAGCCCGTATCGTCGCTGCCGTGGCGCCCCTCGGCGCCGAACTGGTGAGCGTGGCGGACGCCGTTGGACGGGTCCTGGCCGAGGATGTCAGGGCGCGTGTCACCCACCCGGCGGCTCCGGTTTCGGCGATGGATGGCTACGCGGTGCGGGCGGCGGACGTGGCGGCGGTGCCGGCGCGGCTCCGTGTCGTCGGTACGTCGGCCGCCGGGCACCCGTGCGACCGGTCCCCTGGGCCGGACGAGGCGGTGCGCATCTTCACCGGCGCGGTGGTGCCGGAGGGGGCCGACGCCGTCGTCATGCAGGAAAACACCGAGGCCGGGGACGGCGTGGTCACGGTGCGCGAGTCGGTGGCGGTCGGCGCCTTCATCCGCGCGACGGGGATGGACTTCGCGGCCGGCCAGGTCCTGCTGCGGCGGGGGCGGCGTCTCAGCTTCCGCGACGTGGCCCTGGCCGCGGCGATGAACGTGCCCTGGCTGCACGTGGTGCGGCGGCCGCGCATCGCCATCCTGTCCACCGGCGACGAGGTGGCCCTGCCGGGGGACCCTTTGCGCCCTGGCCTCCTGGTCAACTCCAACGGCTTCGGCCTCGCCGCGTTCGTCACCGCCGCCGGGGGAGTGGCGGTCGATCTGGGAGTGGCGCTCGACGACGCCGAGTCGCTCCGCACCCTGGCCGCCGGCGCCCGCGGCGCCGACATGCTGGTCACCAGCGGCGGCGTGTCGGTGGGTGACCACGACCTCATCCAGAAGGTGCTGGGGGAGGTGGGGCTGGCCACCGACTTCTGGAGGGTGGCGGTGCGGCCCGGCAAGCCCCTGGTGTTCGGTCGTTTCGGAGACGTACCGTTGCTTGGATTGCCTGGCAATCCGGTCTCGGCGCTGGTGGGGGCGGTGGTGTTCCTCGAGCCGGCGCTACGGGTGCTGCAGGGATTGCCGGCCCATGCCGGCCCACGGCTCACGGCGGAGCTGACCCGCGATCTGCCCGCCAACGACGGCCGGGAGGACTATCTGCGGGCGAGCCTGGTCCGACGGCCCGACGGCAGCCTGGCCGTCACCCCCTTCGCCCACCAGGACAGCGCCATGCTGGCCCACCTCGCGCAGGCCGACTGCCTCGCCGTGCGTCCCGTCAACGCCCCCCCTGCCCCGGCCGGCAGCCGCATCGAGATCGTGCCCCTCGATGGTGATTTTCACCTGGGGTGAAAAAACTCTCCTTGACGCAGGCTTGGAACCAAACTAGAACTAGTCGGTAGGTTGCGTGTTTGTTCAATTTCGGGTGGCCCGATCACCAGGAGCGCACAATGCTGACGAAGAAGCAATACGAACTGCTTGTCTTCATCGATCGTCGCCTGAAGGCGTCGGGGGTATCACCGTCCTTCGACGAGATGAAGGATGCGCTGGGCCTGAAGAGCAAGTCGGGCATTCACCGGCTGATCACCGGCCTCGAGGAGCGCGGCTTCATCCGCCGTCTGCCCCACCGCGCCCGGGCGCTGGAGGTGCTGCGCCTGCCCGAGAACATGGAGGAGACGGCACCGGCCTCCTCCCCCTCCCCTCCGACCAGCGGCGGCTTCTCCCCCAACGTGATCCGGGGCGATTTCCGGTCTGCCCTGCCGGGAGCGACGGTCGGTGACGACGTCGAGGCGGTGCAGCTGCCGCTCTACGGCAAGATCGCCGCCGGCACGCCCATCGAGGCCCTGCGCGACACGACGGCATCGGTGAGCGTTCCGGCGCTGATGGTGCGCGGCGGCGATCACTATGCCCTGACCGTCGAGGGCGACTCGATGGTGGACGCGGGCATCCTGGACGGCGACACCGTCCTCATCCGCCGCTGCGATACGGCGGACAACGGCGCCATCGTCGTGGCTCTGGTCGATGACGTCGAGGTCACCCTGAAGCGGCTGCGGCGCAAGGGCGCCTCCATCGCCCTGGAACCCGCCAATGCCCGCTACGAAACGCGCATCTTCGGACCGGACCGGGTGAAGGTGCAGGGACGGCTGGTGGGGCTGTTCCGGGTCTACTAGTAGATACCCGACGCCGACATGCGGACGGCATCGCCCCAGGCGGGGATCGGGACGGTGGCTCCGAAATAGCGCTCCTCGGGTCATCTCGGGTCATAATGAGAACCGCTGGCCGCAGAAACCCATCTTGACGGCAGGCGCGATTGAGAGTAGACGACGGACCTTCGTCGGTGCTCGGCTTTCCGGCCGGGTTCCATGTGGTGGCTGTAGCTCAGTTGGTTAGAGCATTGGTTTGTGGTACCAAGGGTCGTCGGTTCAAATCCGATCAGCCACCCCAGTTGATTTCACCGGACCCCATGATAGCCTTGCCCCGTCAGTGTCAGGCACGGGGTCATCGGAAGGTGGGAGAATGGCCACCAGGATTGAAACCGCAGCCACCGCGACGGATGCCATTGAGCAGCGCGTTCATGAGGCTATCGCTGTTTTGGCCAGCAGTCGGCTCAATCGATTCGGTGTTTATATCAATCCATCGGAAAAGCGTGAGAACCTGCGAACGGCGCTTCTGGCTGTCGCCACCGCGCTGAAGATCGCCGACACCACCGACTGGCCCACGGCTGCCGACTACGAGGCGGCGGAGCGATAGCCAGGGCCAGGGTAATCGGGTGAAGGTGAGAGAAAGCGGGTGATGCTGGGCGAGACCATGAACAAAAGGCGCATTGAGCACCCGCGCGACCGTTCGCGCGCAAGCCAAGGGGCCGGACGGCCCCGCCCGGCGCTTGAGATACCGTGTTGGCCGTCAAGATGAAAATGCGTACCATCCCCGCTGTGGATAAGTGGCCCGCCGCCGCCAGACTCGTGGGTGG
>JAMOBE010000130.1:0-8132 GCA_039908285.1 Alphaproteobacteria bacterium | reverse complement strand
CATATCGGCTATATCTTGGGCCACCGTCAAAGAATACCTACCGCCTGTGATATTTTCGACTCACAAGCCCAACCTGCCACACACTCGAATGCGATTCGTCCGCATTTCGAACCGCTGCCATGACCGCCCGAGTCTTGCAAGTCCGGACCTCTGGGCATAGACTTTCCATTGATCCCGGCGACAGGGGGCCGGTCGGGAGGGGGGAGTCCACCACCAATGACGAAACACGTCCTGGTCGTCGATGACGATCCGTCGCTGACGGAGTTTCTTCGGGACTATCTGACCGCCCATGGCTACGAGGCGAGCGCCGTGCCTGACGGGGCCGGGCTGCGGCGGGTGATGGCCGAGCGCGGAGTCGACCTCATCGTCCTTGACCTCAACCTTCCCGGAGAAACCGGTTTCGACATCGCCCGGTATGTGCGCGGCACCTCGAAGACTCCCATCATCATGCTGACCGGCCGCAGCGATGAGATGGACCGGGTGGTGGGACTGGAAATCGGCGCCGACGACTACGTGGCCAAGCCGTTCAGCGTGCGCGAGCTTCTGGCCCGCATCGGCGCCGTGCTTCGCCGCACCGCCGCCGGTGGCGGTGGCGGTGGCGGGGAGCCGACTCCGGCCCAGCCCCCCACCCGTGGCGGCGTCGAGGCGCGGACGGGACGGTTCGAGGGCTGGCGCATCGACTTCGCCGCCAGCCGGGTCTTCAGCCCCGCCGGTGCCGAGGTCCGCCTGACGCCGGGGGAGTTCAAGCTGCTCGGGATCTTCATGACCCACCCGAATCGGGTGCTGTCGCGGGAGCAGCTTCTCGACCTGGCCAGGAATGGTGAAAGCGACGTCTTCGACCGCAGCGTCGACATCCAGGTGATGCGACTCCGCCGTAAGATCGAGACCAATCCCGAACAGCCCACCTTCATCCAGACGGTCCGCGGCAGCGGCTACATGTTCACCGCCGCCATCGACTGGCTGTGAGTTTTTGCATCGTGTCCTTACGGCGGGGTCGCGGTGGCTTTTTCCCGCCGGAACCGGGTGACGGCGGCCTTGAGGCGGATGAGATCACCGTCGAGGGCCGCTTGGCCGTGCCACCACTGGATATCGGGCGAGTGGTGGGCGGCGCCGGCGCGCAGGGCGGCGTGGCTGGCCCGCAGTCGGGTGAGGAGGGGGGCGAGATCCGGGACCTCCGGCGCCGAGGCGGCCACGTCCTCGCCCTCCCTCAGTTTCAGCCGGCCGATGGCCAGCGTCCGCTCCGCCGCCGCCGCCATGGTCTCGGCGAAGCGGGGCGAGTGGCAGTCGAGGCAGGCCGTCGCCGGTTCGCTCCCGCCGTGCCGTCCCTCGTGCAGGTGGCAGTAGGCGCAGGACGGCGCCCGGTACCCGGCTCCGGACAGGGGCCGGGTCCAGTCCCAGCGCGGCGCCTCCAGGGTGACGATCACCCCATGCTTGGACGTCAGGTGACTGCGCCCGAGCGGTCCCGTCGCTTCGCCGTGGCAGGGCAGACAGGCCTCGTCCCGTCGCGCCCGGGCCGCCGCTCCGCCGTGACGATCGCCGTGGCAGCCGATGCAGCCGCCACGGCCATGCGGGCCGGTGCCGAGATCGGCGACGGTCCGCGGATGACAGGCGACGCACTCGGCCTCGGCGAAGGGACCGGCGGCCTCGGCGAAGGGACCGGCGGCCTCGGCGAAGGGACCGGCCGGCGGCGGCTCCGCCATGGCTATCGGTGGCAGGAGAAGGAATGGGAGAAGGAGGATCCACATCAGAGGCTGAATATGCATTCGGAACCTTCACTCCCTCTCCCCCTCGAGGGGGAGAGGGCCGGGGTGAGGGGGTGGGGCAACCAGTACCATTTCGGGAATTTCGGCATCCCCCTCACCCAACCCTCTCCCCCCTGAAGGGGGGGGGAGAGGGCTTTTGATGCATGGTCTCCCGCATCAGTTCTTCTCCGCGTTGAGGTCGGTGTAGGGGCCGTGAGTCCACAGCGGTGACGGGTCGTGCGCCCGGCCGGCCTTCTTCTCCGCCTCGCCCTGGCGTTGCAGGGCATCCGCCTGACCGTGGAGGGACTCGAGGGAGCGGCGCAGGCGGCGATGCCCCTCCGCCACCAGGTCGGGAGCGCCGTGGGCGGCGCCCTTGTAGGCCAGCAGGTTGTCGAAGTACCACATCTCGAAGTGGTCGCGCTCGATGCCGGAGACGTTGTAGAAGGCCGACGCCTGTCCCTCATGGACGCCGATGTGGGCGCGCGGCCAGCGCCTTTCCCACCAGTCCACCGGATAGGGCGGGCGCTCCGTCGGTTTCGGCGACAAAAGGTCCGCCGAGCGCAGCCGCCGCAGCAGTTTCTCGGCCTCGTCCAGCAGCGACCAGGCGTCCTTGCGCTCGCGGTCCAGGTCGCGCAGCCAGGCCCTGGCCTCGGCCTCGCCGTGGCAGTCGGTGCACACGGCGAGCCAGCGCCGGCGCTTGACCTTGTTCTCGGCGGTGAGTGGATTGACCTCCTTCAGGCCGAACTTCCAGATCGCCTTGTCGGCCACCTGGTGGCGGCCCTCGCCCATGTGGCAGTAGGCGCAGGTGGGGACCGGATAGTTGCCCTTGCGCAGGGGTTTGGACCAGTCCCAGTCCTTGCCCTCCGCCAGATAGCGCCGGCCGTGGGCGGAGGCGAGATAGGCCTCGTCGTCGGGGTGGGGCGGGCCGGAATGGCAGGTCAGGCATGCCTCGGGCCGCCGTGCCTCGGCGGCGTCGAAGCGGTGGCGGGTGTGGCAGGAGTCGCACTTGGTGGCCACCGAATGGCACTGCACGCAGGCGGTCACCTCGGCCTTGGGCTTGTCCACGAAGTGCTTGGCGTCCACCACCCGCTCCATGGCCAGGGCGTGGCTCGGGAAGCCGTAGCGGCGCTCGGCCTGGACCTCGGTATGCTGCTTGCCGTGACAGGAGCCGCAATCGGCCGGGGTCGGGAAGCGCAGGGCCTGGTGGTCGTTGCCGTGGCAGGCGTCGCAGGTCACCGGGTCGCCCTTCGCCGGCGTGGCGTGGCGGCTCGCCGTCCAGTCGTTGACGATGCCGGGGGTCAGGGACCGGTGGCAGTCGATGCACTCGGGGCCGGTGAAGCGCCCCTCCACCCGCTCCGTCTCGGGGCGGTGGATGGTGCCCGGGTCCCAGTACTCGTGGGCCGGCTCCGGCCGCCAGTCGTCGCCGTAGAGGCCGATTCCCTTGGCGTCCTTGTCCATGCCCGACTGCGCGGCAGCCGCCCACAGCCAGATCAACAGGGCCGCCGCCAGAAGCTTCAATGGATGCGGCATAGCGAAGCCCCAAGGTCGGTGGCAAGCTCGGCCGGCGTGCCGACGGCGGCCGAGTACCAGGCGGCTCCCGCCACGGCGACCATCAGCGCGGCGGCGAACGCTCCGGCCTGGAGGCGGTCGCTGGTCGCCCAGCGGCGCAGGTGCGAGCGGTCGCGCGTGCTCCCCGGCGCGATCACGTCGCGCGTGCTCCCCGGCATGACCACGTCGCGCACGTCGCGGAAGACCAGGCTGCCGGTCGGGCACTCGGTGACGCAGCGGCCGCAGCCCATGCAGTCGGCCACGTCCACCTTGCCGCTCCGCCGGCCCAGCTCCACCACCGGGATGCCCATGTCGCAGACCTGAAGGCAGGTGCCGCAGTCGGTGCAGGTTCGTTCATCGTAGTCGATGCGATAGAACCCGACCTTGTTCAACAGCCCGAAGGTGGCGCCGAAGGGACAGAGGTAGCGGCAATAGCTCCGGTTACCGGTCAGCGGCGACAGGAACAGGGTGGCGAAATAGGGCAGGACCACCACCAGGCCGAAGAAGCCCAGATAAGCCTCCGACCACGAATTGAGAGGTGACAGCAGGACCACGCCCGCCCCCACATAAAGGGTGAAGAAGATCCACTTCGTATGGCGCAGCCTCCAGGCCCAGCGGCCGCGCGGCGTCACATGGCGGAAGGGAAAGCCGACGGTCTCGCGGATCCCGACACAGGGGCAGTTCCAGCCGCAGATGACCCGGCGCCCGAACAGCAGCACCGCCGCGAGCACCAGGAAGAACGTCAGCGTGCCGGGGGTGTGCAGCGAGGGGAACTCGGGCTGCCGTCCCGGATAGCCCACATAGGGCTCGAAGAACGGGAACTGCCAGGGGATCAGTCCCCACAGCACCGCCACGCAGGCCACCAGGACCACCAGTCGCCGCCGGGTATAGGGATTGTGCTCGGCGGCGATGCGCCAGAGGCCGAAGCAGAGGATCAGGACGTACTCGGTATAGCGGTTGAACCAGACGGGACTGTCCCACCAGAACAGCCACGTCTCGTTGAGCCAGCCCAGGAAGGCCCAGGCGAAGGCGGCCATGCTCAAACCCTGAACCCAGAGCGCATAGCGGCCGGGAAGCGAGCGCTGCTTCGAGGGCGCCAGGATCCTGGTGACGAAGGTCCGGCGGCCGGTCACGGCCCTATGTCCGCTCGGCTGGCAGGCCGCGGCGAGTCCATTCCATCATGCCGCCTTCCACCAGGATCACCTGGGCATGGCCCTGTTGCCTCAAAGCGGCGATGGCGACCTTCGAGCGCTTGTCGGTGCGGCACATGATGGCGACCGGCCGTTCCCGCCAGTCCTCAAGCTCGGGCATTCGCGTCTTCAGCTCGGGCAGGGGAATGTTGACGGCCCCGGCCACGTGACCGCCCTCGCCGGTGAAGTCGGCGGCGTCGCGAACGTCCACCAGGCAAAGGTCGTGCCCCTCGTCCAGGGCTAGGCGAAGCGCCGTCACGTCCATGCGCGAGGGGTCCGGTGCTCCACCGCGCCAGCGCCTGACCAGCCGCGGCAGGAAGGCCACCGCCGCCAGCAGCGCCAGGGCGATCATTCCCTGACGGATGGCGTCCTCGCCACCCGCCACCGCCTCGCGGCCGGCGAACCCGAGATAGGTGTAGGCCAGCGAGCCAGGAATCATGCACACGACGGTGGCCGCGGTGTACTCGGCGAGGCCGATGCGGGTCAGGCCGAAGGCGTAGTTTACCAGGTTGAACGGAAACAGCGGCACCAGCCGCACGAAGGCGACGAAGCGCCAGCCCTCCGCCTCCACCCCGGACACCAGGGCCTCGAGCCGGGGGCCGGTGCGGCTCCGCACCCAGGCGCCGGCTCCATGGCGGGCGACCAGGAACGCCAGCACGGCGCCGAGGGTAGCCCCGCTCAGATTGAAGACGGTGCCGAGCAGCGGCCCGAACAGGGCGCCCCCCGCCAGGGCATAGGCGGCCCCGGGCACGAACAGCACCGTACCGGCGGCAAACAGCAGCATGAAGATCGCCGGCCCCCACCAGCCGGCCGCGGCGATGGTCTCCATCAGGCGGGTCGGATCGAGGCTGTCCCGGAAGACGACGGCAAGACCAAGGGCCGCCGTGAGCCCCAAGAGGAGCCCCATCCGGGTCTTTCCTGTCCTGGCGTCCGTCATCGCTGAATGCCCTCCGACCGCACCGGCAGGCCAGCGGCCCGCCATTCGGGGAAGCCATCCTCGACACGACGCGCCGCGATCCCCTGATCTCGCAACGTCGCCACCGCCTCGAACGCGAGGACGCAGTAGGGGCCGCGGCAGTAGGCGATGACCTCCGTGCCGGGCGGCAACTCGTCGAGACGTCGCATCAGGTCCCTGGTCGGGATGTTGACGGCGCCGGCGATGTGACCGGCGGCGAACTCCTCGGGCGGGCGCACGTCGAGTACGGTGACCGAGCCATCCCTCATCCGCCGCACCAGTTCCTCGCGCGAAATGGCTTCAAGCGCGTCGCGCTCCCTGAAATAGCCGCGCACCAGCCGGTCCACCTCGGCCACGTGACGCTCGGCCGTCCGTCGCAGGGCGGCCAGCAGGTCCAGAACGTCATCACCCGACAGGCGGTAGAACACGTGCGGCCCCGCCTTGCGCGAGGTGGCGAGGCCGACGCGACGCAGGACCTGGAGATGCTGGGAGGTATTGGCCACCGACAGGCCAGCCGTCGCCGCCAGTGCCTCGACGCTGCGCTCGCCCTGCGCCAGCAGCTCCAGCAGGTCGAGGCGGTGGGCGCTGCCCAGAGCCTTCGCCACGGTAGCGAACTGTTCGAACAGCGAAAGCTTGGGGCCTGGACGGGACATGCGGACGACTCCAGCAGTCAATCAATCAATTGAATGACAGATAGGCTCGCTCCCGTCAAGGCCAATTTCCAGGGCAAGCGGGTGAAAAAAGCCCCCCCTTGAGGGGGAGGGCTCAGGTTTGCGGAATACGTGCTGGCTGGAAAACTATGCCGACCGCACCAGTTCGACGAATGATTTCATGGTTGTCTGAAGTTGCACGGCTTGCACGGAAAGATTCTCCGCGGCGGACCTTACGTTCGTGGCCATGGACTCCGTTTCACCAATAGCCTTTGACACGCCAGATATATTCGTGGTGACGAGACGGGTTCGCTCCGCCACCTGCTGGATGCTCTGGCCGGTTCGGCGTGCCATGACTTCCTGCTGTTCGACGGATGTGGCAATCGTCGCGGAGGACTCCTCGATCTTTCTGTTCACGTCGACAATGCGCGTGAAGACCAGCGCCACTTCCTCGGTGGCGCCCTGGATGGTGGTGACGTAATTGCCAACGGCACTGGTGGCATTGGCGGTCTGGCCGGCAAGCTTCTTGACCTCCCCCGCCACCACGGCGAAGCCCTTGCCCGCCGACCCGGCCCGGGCCGCCTCGATGGTGGCGTTGAGGGCGAGAAGGTGGGTCTGCGAGGCGATGTCCTGAATCAGGCTCAACACCTCGCTGATCTTCTGGGCGGCGTCCGACAGCGCGGCGACGGTCGCCTTGGCGCTGTTGGCATCCGCGGCGGCCTGCGCCGCCACCGAGGCGGCAAAGGCGACCTCGTGATTGATCCGGGAGATCGACGTGGACAGCTGATCCGTGGCGTCCGCCACCTGGCCGACCCCGGTCGAGGCCTCCTCGGAGGCGCCGACGACATCAACCGTCCGGCGCGCCACGGTCTCGGCCGTTGACGACAGATCATGGGCCGCCGACTTCATCTCGGTTGCCGCCGCCGTCACCGAAACGACCACGCCCTGCGCTTTCGTCTCGAAGTCGTCGGCGAGCCGGAACAGGAGCTGGCGGCGCTCCTCGCCAACCTTCTGCTCGAACGCCGTCCGCTCATTATGGACTCGTTCGGCGTCCGCCAGTTGCCGCTGGAGTTCGCCGATGCCCCGTGCGAGCGCTCCAAGGGCGTCGCGGCGGTCGGTGGCGGGGATGGGACGAAGATAGTTGCCGCCGGAGATGGCCGCAACGGCGGCGTCCAACCCTCTGAACGTGCCGAGAAGTTGCCGGCCCGTCAGATAGGAGATGAGCATGGTGATCAACAGCACGGCGGCGAACGCGCCGTGGATGACCGCATCCAGGGACACGAGTGTATCATCGACCCGCTCTTTCGCCTGCTGACCACTGAGGCGAAGAGAGGCGGCGACGGATCCAAGCCGCTGGTCGATCTCCCGGGAGAGCTTGATCACCTGGATTCGGCCGTTGTCGTAGCCAGCCTGGTGCCCCCCCTCATCCATGACGTAAACCAGCGCGAAGCGGGCCTGTTTGGCCAATTCGTCGAGAACAGGATCGATCTCATTCAAAGGCGCAATGGCACTGTCATTATTTATGCTTGATCGCATTTCCCGTATTGATCGCTTTACCTTTTCAACGGGAGAGTTTTGATTTGGTGGCGTCCCCTTCTTTACCTTGAGCAATTCATAGATTGGCCCGGAGGCTTCCTTGCCGCTGATGGTGGCGAGGAGAAATTCATCGCGAAAGCCGTGGACGCCGCTGCGCACGCGCTCAACCTGGCCAATCGCTTCCACCTGACTGACGAACCTTTGTATCGCCGAATGTGCGTTCTCCGACGCATCATCGGCGAGCAGCATCGTCACGGCGAGCACACACGTCATCGCGCCAAGCGGCAAGACAAGGGCAACCCTGACTGTAAATCTACTCAGCAGTGAGCGATAAAGCCTTTCGAAGCGCATCGGATCCGTCTCCAGAACATCATGCCGAACAGGGTGCCAATCTCAGCCATCCCCTCATTTTAGACCACCGCAAAGGTTTCAGTGAAAGTCTTTTGCTCAACCACAAAGCGCGAGAACACTTCCATCAGCGGACGCAGGCGGATTTCCGGCATGGTTGGGA
>JAMOBE010000129.1:0-8178 GCA_039908285.1 Alphaproteobacteria bacterium | reverse complement strand
CTCTCCCCCTCGAGGGGGAGAGGGAGTAAAGGGTCCGAATACATTTTCAGGCTCTGAGGGGGGCTGCCGTCGTGACCGCCTCCCGGGCCCAGGCCGTCGTTCTTGCGCTTGCGGCCGTCGTGATGCTGCCGCTGGCGGTGTTCGCCTCGAAGGGGGTGGCGCCGCTTCAGGCCGTCGCCGCGCTGGTCCTGGTCGGCATACGCTATGGGATGACGCGCACCCTGCCGCATCCGCCGGTCCGGCTGGTCTGGCTCTTCGCCCTGCTGCTGGCCTGGTGCATGGCCGGTGCCCTGTGGGCGGTCGATCCGCGGCAGACCCTGCTGAAGGTCGGCCAGCTTCTCGGGACCGTGATCGCCGGACTGGTGCTGCTTGAGGCCGCCCTGTCCCTCGACGGCGACGGTCGGGCCATCCTCCGCCGCGGCCTGCTGGCGGGAGCGCTGGCCGCCGTCGTGGTGCTGGGCTTCGAGGTGGTGACCGACGCCGTCATCACCCGCGCCGTCCACGGCATCACGCCCGAAAGCCAGGCCGACTGGCGCACCGAGAAGAACTACTTCTCGTTCATCAAGAATTCGGCGGCGCTGACGGCGCTGATGGTCTGGCCGGTGGCCGTGGCGCTGATGTCGGGCCGCCAGGGGGCTTGGTCATGGACTATCGCCCTGGTCTTCGCCGGTGGCCTGGCGCTGGTGGCGGGGGCCGGAGCCCACACCGCCGGAGCCGCCCTGGTGGCGGGCTTCGTCGTGTTCGCCCTCGCCCGCTGGCTGCCCCGCCTGGTGGCGGCGCTGATCGCCGGGACCCTGGTCGTCACCCTGGCCGCGGCGCCGCTGTTGCCGCCGCTGTTGCCGCGGGATCAGCAGCAGGTCGCCGCCCATCTGCCGTCGTTCGTGCCGACGTCGATCCACCACCGCATCCTCATCTGGCAGTTCGTGGCGAAACGCATCGCCGAGCGGCCGCTGCTGGGGTGGGGGCTCGACTCCGCCCGCTCCCTGCCCGGCGGTGCCGAGAAGGTGCACATCCTGGTGGACTACCCGGACGGCCGGCGTCTCGACGTGACCCAGGAGACGCTGCCCCTCCATCCCCACAACACCCTGCTGCAGTGGTGGCTGGAGCTTGGGGTGCCGGGGGTGGTGATGGCGGGAGCGCTGGTGGTGGTGACCGTCCGCCGGACTCCCCTCGTCCTCGCCCGCCGCGACGAGCGCGCCGCCGCCCTGGCCCTGCTGGTGACGGTGCTGCTGATCGCCAACTCCAGCTATGGCGCGTTCCAGAACTGGTGGCTGGGCGGGGTCTGGCTGGCGGTGGCGTTCCTGGCCGGAGCGGCGGAAGCCTCAGAAGATGCCCTTGTGGGCGCTGGTGGACACGAACGGCATGCCGAAGAACGTGTAGTAGGCTAGGAAAAACACGGCAATCAGCACCATCGCCGGGACATGGGGCCTAAGGCGCATGGCGAGGCGCAGGTGGAGGAAGGTGGCCACCGCCAGCCAGGTCAGGAACGACCAGGTCTCCAGCGGATCCCACGACCAGTAGCGCCCCCAGGCATCCTGAGCCCACGCCGCGCCGGCCACCAGCATGGCGCAGTCGAAGACGAACGCCAGCAGCACGAGGCGGGTGTCGATGTCGTCGATGGCTTCCGACCGCGGCAGCATGGGAAACAGCCCGCCGCCGAACCACCATCGCAGCAGGATCACCGTGCTGCCGCCGACGGCGATGAACATGATCCCCATGAAGATCTTGCCGAGCCACACATGGACCGGCAGCCAGACGGTGGCGTAGGTGACCGGCACGAGGGAGTCGGCGGGTGGCACCAGCAGGAACCACAGCACCATCGGCGTCAGGAGCGGCAGCAGGACCACCAGCATCGGCTTGAGGCGGGGAACCACCAGGACCGCAAGGATCACCGCCGTGTGCAGGGTGTGGATGCTGCTGGAAAGAATCTCGTAAAGATTGACGTAGGGGCCGTGGCCCAGGCGCTCCCAGCGCAGGCCGATGCCGATCCCATGGACGAGCTGCCCCGCCAGCACCAGGCCGATGGACAGGCTTGGGCTGCGCTCCCGCCACACCTCCAGCAGCACCGTGGTGCCGGCGGCGGCCAGGTAGAACGCCATGCCGAGGATGGTGACGGCGGTCTCGGCGGTCATCGACGCGACCCCGGCCGCACCAGCAGGTTGGTCACCAGCAGGCCGACGAACAGCATGCCCCCCACCGCCGCCACCGCTCCCCCCGCTCCGGCGAGCCCCATGGACACCAGCTTGACCGTGGTGTCGAGGCCCTGCTCCATGCCGGCGGTCTTGCGCGGCACCCCCTCGAGCCCGGCCACGAACAGGCCGCAGGCGAACACCAGTTGACCGACGCCAAACAGCGCGAGCTGCGCCCGCACCAGTCCGCTCCGCGGCACCGGTCGCCTGAGGACCGGCAGGATGATGTCCCAGAAGACGCCCATGAGGGCCAGATTGACCCCGCTGAGACAGGCGTGGTAGTGGGCCGGCGTGCGGGTATCGCCCCCCGGCAGGAAGAACCCCATCAGCCCCCCCAGCATGAACAGGGCGATGGACGTGAGCAGCGCCACGGCGGCGAGGTGGTTACCCCCCGGCCGCCGCCGCCGCCAGGCGACGCGGAGCGCTCCCGCCGCCACCAGCAGCGGGCCAGCCACCAGGCCATGGCGCATCAGGTCGGTGAAGGTGTCCCGGTACTCCCAGGTGGTGAGGTCCTGGACCAGGATAAGGACCGGCGCCGGCAGTACGAACAGGGCCAGGGAGGCGATGGCGACGATGAACAGCCGGGGCGACAGCGGCGGCTCGCCATAGGCGCGCTCGGTCAGGAGATACCAGGCGGCCAGGGTGAGGGCCGAGTAGGCGAACTGGAGGATATTCCCCCCTCCCCAGAACACCATGGTGTTGAACGTGAAGGGATCGAGCCCCGCCGGCAGGCGCAGCCAGGCGGTCGTGAAGCAGAAGAAGGCGACCAGCGTCGCCCCCCCGGCGGCGGCAACCCCCACCGCGAAGGGGCTTTTCGTGTCGAGCGTGCGCAGAAGGGCTCCGATCGGCAGGGACACGCCGAGCGCCACGCACACGAGCCCGGCGTAGTAGAGGGGATGGACGATGACCGGCACGAAGTCGTTCATCGACGCCTCGCCCCCGCCTCCGCCCCCGAGCGTCGGCACCAGCATCAGCAGCACGCCGGCCAGCACGCCGGCCGGCGCGGCCGCCGCCAGCGGTCCCGGCCGCCGCCGCTGGCCGATGGCGTGGGTCGCCATGGCGCCGAGGGCCGCCAGACACCACACGCCCGAGGCCATGACCACATGGGTCACCAGCACCGGCCGGAACAGGTGCCCCCACGCCGCGGGCAGGATATCGAACAGCACCGGCGTGCGCAGAGCGGCCAGGACCAGGGCGAGGAGGGCGGCAACGGTCAGCGACACGGCGGACAGGGCCGCCCAGGACCACAGCACGCGGCGCATGTCCTCCGAGAGACGCACCTCCCCGGCGAGGGGCGCCGCAGAGGTCGGCATCGCCTCGGAAAGGGACAGGTCCTTGCCCGTCACGCCGGAGCCTCCATCGTCGATCGCGCGCTCCCCATCATGGCATGACCAATAAGCCCTCTCCCCCCCCCTTCAGGGGGGAGAGGGAGTAGGTTATTGGAAGTACTCATCATGGTGTCGACCGCCGGGTCTTGTCCACCTACTTCGCCGTGGCGGTGACGCCCTCGGGCTGACCGACCACCACGACGGTCAGGGCGTCGGGCTGGAACAGGCGTTTCGCCACCCGGCGGGCGTCCTCCAGGGTGACGGCTTCCAGATAGCCGTTGCGCTTGTCCAGATAGTCGATGCCGAGGCCGTCCCGCTGGACCACCACCAGCACCGCGGCGATCTGGCCGGTGCCATCGAGTTGCAGCGGCCACGAGCCGGTCAGGTAGGTCTTGGCGTTCTTAAGCTCCTCGGCGGTCGGTCCCTCCTGAGCCATGCGGCGCCAATGCTCGCGGATCAGCGTCAGGGACTCGCCGAAGCGGGCGTTGCGGGTGGCAACGCCACCGAGATAGACCGCCGAATGATCAAGCGGGTACAGATAGCTGTAAACCGAGTAGGCCAGCCCCCGTTTTTCCCGTACCTCCTCCATCAGCCGCGACGAGAATCCACCGCCGCCCATGACGTAGTTGAGGATATAGGCGGCGTACCAGTCGGGATCGGCGCGCCGCACGCCGCCGTGGCCGAACATGCCGATGCTCTGGGGGATGGCCTTGTCCATGACGATGATCTGGCCCTTCGCCGCCGGCGCCTGATCGGGGATCGTCGGCACCGCCGCCTTGGCCGGCAGGGTGCCGAAGGTGCGGTCCAGAAGCCCCTTCAGCTGATCGGCGGTGATGTCGCCGGCGACGCCGATGATCATGCGATCCCGCCCGAACCGGGCCCCCGGAAAGGCCTTCAGGTCGGCGAGGGTGATGGCCTTGATCGACGCCTCAGAGCCGCTGTTGGAACGGCCGTAGGGATGGTCGGGATAGACGGTCCGGAACCAGGCCTTGGCGGCGACGGTATCGGGGTCCTCGGCCTCGCGCTTCAGCACGGCGAAGATCTGCGCCCGCACCCGCTCGACGGCATCGGGGTCGAATCTGGGCTGGGTCAGGGCGAGTCGGAACAGGTCGAAGGCGGTGTCGCGGTTCTCCGTCAGCGTCTTCAGGCCGGCACTGAAGTTGTCGCGGATGGAGTCGAAGGAGAAGTGGATGGAGAGGTCCTCCACCTTCGTCTGGAAGGCGAGGGAATCCATGTCACCGGCGCCCTCGTCCAGCAGCGAGGACGCCATGTAGGCCAGTCCCTCCTTCCCCACCGGATCGGCGGTGGCACCGCTGCCGCTGAAGGACAGCTCCAGCGCGATCACCGGGTTGGCATGATCCTCGACCAGCCAGGCCTCGATGCCGCCCGGACTCACCACCCGGGTGACGGTGACGGCATGGGCCGGCGACACCACCAGTGTCAGCAGCAGCGCAAGTATGACGACCCGCATGGACAGGGCTCCTCAAATGCTGGACGTTACTTCGGAACCAGAACTACCATAAAAGCCCTCTCCCCCCCCTTCAGGGGGGAGAGGGAGTAATTTCGTATTCATTTCCATCCCCTCACCCCGGCATGGCCGGTGCCAGGCGCCCGCCCAGCCGAACCGGCGCCACCGCCCGGGCCAGGCCCGTCACCTCGTCCGTCTCCAGGTAGACCCCGCACAGAGTAGCCTCTCCCCCGGCCGGGGAGAGGCGCTCGGTCGGCATCTTGCGGACGAATCGGGCGATGGAGGGCTCCTTCACCACGCCGATCACCGAGTTGTAGTCGCCGCACATCCCGGCATCGGTCTGATAGGCGGTGCCGCCCGGCAGAATCTGCGCGTCGGCCGTGGGAATGTGGGTGTGGCTGCCGATGACCAGCGAGGCACGCCCGTCGGCCAGGTGGCCCAGCGCCATTTTCTCGCTGGTGGCCTCGCCGTGGACATCGACGATGGCGGCCTGCACCCGGTCCATCAGGCGGTACTGGGACAGCACGAGGTCCACCGCCGCGAACGGATCGTCGAGCGGGTCCATGAACAGCCGCCCCATGACCTGCATCACCAGCACCTTGCGCCCACCGGGGGCATCATAGACGGCGGCGCCCCGGCCCGGCGTGCCGCGGGGATAGTTCATGGGCCGCAGGAGTCGAGCCTCGTTGTCGATATAGGTGATGATCTCCCGCTGGTCCCAGACGTGGTTGCCGGTGGTGATGACGTCAACGCCGGCGGCGTAGAACTCGGCACAGATCTTCCCCGTCAGGCCGAAGCCATGGGCGGCGTTCTCGGCGTTGACCACCACGAAGTCGAGCCTGAGCCGCTGGCGCAGGTCGGGCAGGTGCTTCAGCACCGCCGCCCGTCCGGAGGCCCCCACCACATCGCCGCAGTACAGAATCCTCATCGTGCCGTCCGTCCGGGTTTGATCAGTCCTCGCTCGGTGACGATGCGGTCGAGGGGCTGGTCGAACCGGCCCATCGGCACCCTCGTCACCCTCTGGCCGGCATAGGCGACGCCCACGGCCGACACCGCCTCGCGCCGCAGCGTCCTCAGCCGCGCCAGGGTGCGGTCGTAGTACCCGGCGCCGTAGCCGAGCCGGCCACCCATGCGGTCGAAGGCCAGGAGCGGCACCAGCACCACGTCCGGCACGACCCTCGCCGCCCGCGGCCCCGGATGGCGGGTGCCGTGGCTGCCGGCCTCGAGCCGCATCCCCGGACGCCACACCCGGAAAACCAGGGGCCGGCCGGCCCCCGTCACCACCGGCAGGGCGACGACGCAGCCCCTGCCATGCAACCGAAGCAACAGCGGCCGCACATCTACCTCGTCTCCCATGGGCCAGTAGCCGGCGACCACATCCCCACGGACGAGCCGCAGACACCGGGGCACCAAGTCGCGGAGACGTCGGCCCGCCGACACGGCGATGGCCCGATGGATGACCCGGCGCCGCCGAATGGCCACGGCCCGCACGGCCGCCTTGCTGCGGACGACGAGGGGAACGACGCGGACGGAGCCACCCTGGCCGTCGGTGTACGCAATCTCCACCTGGGCCTCGCTCACGAGGTGGGCACCGTGTGTCGGAACCAGGGCTCCGACAGGGACAGTTCCCTGGGTAAGATCTTATAGCCCCCGGGAGTTTGAAAACCTGACGCACCGGGCAGCCCCGTCCTCCCCGGAGTCTAGGAGCATTCGAACCGTCCGGCAAGGACTTCGATTCGGGCGGCGAGTGTGTTGAGGGTTTCCGCCACGGCCGCGTCGCTGGCCAGCATGGCATCCCGGAGCCGCTCGATCTCGGCGCGGGCGTCGGAAAGCTCGTCGGCCACCATGAGGCCGATCATCACCAGCAGCAGCGGCTCGCTCACATGGCCGATTCCGGCCGACAGCTCGGTGCCGCGCCGATCCAGATAATCGGCCAGCGCCCGCAGCCGCTCCTCCTGGCCGTCGCCGCAGGCGATGGCGTAGTTGCGCCGGCCGATGGTCACGGTGATCTGCGTCACCTCAGGCCTCCACCAGCGCGCGGACGCGGGCGATGGCGGCATCGAGGCGCTCCGCCAGCGCCCGCACCACCTCGGGATCCGGGGACGCGGGCGCCACCACTGGAGCGGGTTCGCTCGCCAGCGCCCGCTCCAGGCGGTCCAGCGCCCGCTCCAGCCGCCCGGTCGCGACCGCGGTCCTGACCATCGGCAAAGCCGCCATGTCCTTCAAGGTATTATGACCCGTCCCTGTGATGCGACCGGAGGATAGGCCGCTCCCCGCCCCACGTCAACGGGAGGGGAAGTTCAGGTGATCGCGACGACGGCTTTGGCGCGGCTGGTAACGTTCAGTGCCTTCAGGATCACCGAGACGTGGGCCTTGACCGTGGACTCGGCGATGCCGAGGGCCCGGGCGATCTCCTTGTTGGACTTGCCCTGGCGCATCAGCGCCAGCACCTCCACCTGCCGCTCGGTCAGGAGGTCGTGGGCGGGCGGCGGTGGGGCCGGCGGAGACTCCGCCGCTCCGGCGTGCAGCGCCGCCGGGGGAACGTAGACACCCCCGGCCAGCACCAGTCTCAGGGCGGTCAGGATCACGGCGGTGGATGACGACTTGGGGATGTAACCGGCCGCCCCGCGATCGAGCGCCCCGCGCACGTCGGCCGGATCCTCCGAGCCGGCCAGCACCACCACCGGCACGGTCGGGCAGCGCTCCACCAGGGCCGCCACCCCCGAGAACCTCTCGCTGCCCGGCATGTTGAGGTCGAGCAGCACCAGCGTCAGGTCGGGATGCTGCTCGACGCGGGCCAGCACCTGGGGAAAATCGACCGCTTCGACGACGACCATGTCGGGGTCGAAGTCGTTGAGCACGGCGCGCATGCCACTGCGCACCAGGGGATGGTCATCGGCGATCAGGACCTTCATGCCGCCAAGGATATAGTCACCACTCCGTGAGGACAATAGTTCGCGGAAGAAATTTCAGGGCAATCGGGTGAAGGAGTGAAAGCCGCCATCTTCACTCCCTCTCCCCCTCGAGGGGGAGAGGGTCGGGGTGAGGGGGTGGGGCAACCGGCGCCATGTCGAGAGCTTCGGCACCCCCCTTGTGTATCGCAAATCCTGTAAGAATTAGCCCCGGACGGCGCGCCCCGAGCATGCCGTCCGGGTTGGCCGACCTCGACCCCCCCATGGTCTCAGACCGCGAG
>JAMOBE010000128.1:0-8261 GCA_039908285.1 Alphaproteobacteria bacterium | reverse complement strand
GGACCGTCGAGGCGCTCTGGTCAACCATCGGCGAATGCCTCGACAAATTCTCGCCAAACGAGTGCTCAAACTATTTCCGCCATGCCGGTTATGGACGCTCGGCATGAAAATGCTCTAGGTCGCGAGCCAGGGCCGTGAAGCGGTCATAGAGCGCGTTGTACCGGTCCCAGTGGAACGGATGCTTGGGTGGGCGGGTGGTCATGGCGGTTGCGTCCTTGCTATTGATCGAAAGCGCTTCCAGTGATATTTTTCGCTCACAACCTCATTGCTGTCAATAGGTTTAGATCGTCATGAGCGAAAGCAATCAAGTGACAGGCCGGCAAATTGCTGCCGGTCGCGCCCTAGCCGGTATCAGCCAATCGGATTTGGCGACTGCCGCTCGCGTTTCGGTTCCCACCCTCAGGCGTATGGAAGCCAGCGAGGGGCAAGCTGCGGGCTTTGCCAACAATGTTGCTGCGGTACGCCGCGCCCTTGAGGATGCCGGTGTTGAGTTCATCCCCGAGAACGGCGGCGGTCCCGGTGTGCGGCTGAGGAAGGGCGGGGCGGAGTGATGCCGACGATTGCCGAGTTCGACGGAATCCGGGTGTGCATCTATGCCGATGACCATCCGCCGCCGCATTTCCACATCCTGCATACGGGCCGTGACGTGGCCGTGCGGATTTCCGACCTGGCAGTGATCGCCGGCAGCCTGCCCCGGCCGATCCTCCGCAGGGCCATCGAATGGGCTGCTGGCAACCAGGCGCAACTCGCGCTACGCTGGCTTCAGTTGAACGAGGAATGAGCCATGACCGGCTACGGCCATTGCATCCGCTCCGTGAACGCCGATCCCGGCACGAAGACGCTGACGCTGGAATGGGATGACGGCTCGACCACCAGGAAGACGATGGGCCCACTCATCGGCACCCGCCGCATCTTCCGACCGCTGTCCGACGCGGCCCTGTTCGTCCGGGCGCACGTGGTCAACGACGGGCGAGCGATCGCCTGGAACGACGACATTGACTTGTGCGCCGATGCCCTGTGGTTTGAAGCGCACCCGGAAGAGAGCCCGTTCGTCAGCCACCAACCCAACGCGGCCGAGTAACTTTTCCCACCAGCGGCCTGCCCCGGGTTCGTCCGCGCCCCGTCCCAGAAAAATCCGGGGATGACCTTCTCAAGGCCGAGATTCCCGGCAATGACGCTGTTGGCGAAAAGGAGGGAAATTCTCGCCTTTTCCACATCGCCAAGAGCCGCGCGGGTTCGACCATGTCGCGCTGATTTCAAATACCCCCCTGGAGGGCATTTGGAAGGGCCAGCGCATCCGCCCTTGGTTCTTGCGGTTTCCGCCACGGTGGCGGAAACCCCCAGAACCTCCCCGCCCACCGGCGGATGGGCAGCCCTCCCGCCTGGCCACCGGACCGAGTTCGTCCGCGCCAGGCCGCTTGCTTGGAATTACCGCAAGGTCGGGATGTCCGGTAGAGTGGTAGCGGGAGCACCCGGGTTCGCGAATTGTCACGATCCCTGCCTTACCTTCCGCGCCCGCGGACGACATTGACGAGGGGGATGTGCCCCGCCGGTTTCAGTTGAAACCTCGCCTGAAACCTCACCTGAAACCTCACCGAACAGCTCGTCACGGGCCGACACCACCACGGTAATAATTTACCGGGGTAGCCGGTGATCACCACGGCGTCTTTGCAGCCTGAGGTGGGTCCATTGGAATTCCAAGGGACGACAAAAAGTCCAGCGTTTCAGCCACCCTCATCAGTAATGAGGGTGGGTCCGACCAGCCGCCAGGACGTCCATGGGAATTCCCGCAATTGAGGGAAAACAAGCACTTGTCGTCTCAAGACCGTAACGCCCCAACCTTGGCGGCGGAACCAGGGTCCCCTGTTACTGAGCAAAGCCTTACCGGGGCCGGTCCTTCCACGCGCGAAGGGCCGTCGCGAGGTCGTCGGGGGACATCTCCGCCGGTCGTTTCGCGGTGCTGGCCCTGCGGGGAGACGGGGTGCGGGAGGGCGCGGAAGGCGGAGACGGTTCCGCCTGTTTCCGCCCAAGCGCCGCCAGAAGATCCTGCTGCGACATGGCGGTGACGGGCGCTTCCTGTGGCGCCCCCTCGGAGGGGCGGGACGCCGACGGGCGGCGCTTTCCCCCCCGCTCACTCCCACCACCAAGGGCTGCGAGCAGGGCATCCTGCGACATCGCCGGTATCCCTTCGTTGGGTGTCCCTTCGTTGGGTGTCCCTTCGTTGGACGCGGGGATGGATGCCGCCGGAGAGGATGCCGCCGGAGAGGATGTGGGAGATGCGCTCGACGGTTTCGGCGGTGGCGAAAGGGTGGTAGCGGCAGGTTGTATCTGCACGGGCGCTGGGGCCTGCACCTGTACCGGCATGGACTCCGGCACCGGCGATTTGAGGGGGGGCCGGACGGGCGGGGTGGCGGGCCGAAGGGTCAGCGGCGAGCGCTTCGGTGCACCGGGTTTCGCCGGCACTCCCTTTGGATCGGGAGTCGGCCTGACGACCGCCGGCTCGGGCGGAAGCGGAGGGGGGGCCGAAGGCGCAGGAGCGTTGTCAGCCAGCGGACGCGGCGGGGTGGCTGGTGGGGCTTCCGGCGGAGGCGCGGCCGTCTTGCGGCCTCCGATCATGGCGGCGGAGGGAGCCGCCGGGGCAAGGCTCGCCAGTCCAAGGCGGGTCTTCGGCCCGATGGTCCGCCCGGTGCCGCCGGCCTCGCCATCCGGGGGAGCGGCAGCCTCCTCCACCATCCAGGTGCCGATCGGCGGCAGGGCCTCGGCCGCCCGCCTGAAGGCCTCGAGGTATGGCGGCGCGATCAGGTCGCGGACCTCTACCCGGCGTTCGGGCCCCTTGCGCTTCGCCTTGGCCGCGAGTCGACGATCGGGGCCGAAATAGGCCTCCGTCCTGACGAAGCCGCGGGCGTTCGTGATGGCCGTCTGGATGGCCAGGGCCAGCGTCGGCAGAGTCGGTGTGACGACGAAATCGTGGATGCCGGCATCGAGGCAGTCCGCCTTGAGCCGCGGCGTGATCTCGCCGATCGCCAGGATCACGGCGAACTGATAGGTGCTGTCCTTGCTGCGGCGGATGAGCCGCGTGTACTCGAGGATATCGAGCGGCGCGACCGTCGTCGCGTAAAGAACGATCTCGGGACCGAACAGGCCCATCTGCGCCAGGGCACCGGCACCCGTGGTCGCCTGGTTGATGGTCCGGAAGCCCAGGTCCTGGGCCATCCTGGACAGCACCTGACGCTGCGCCGCGTTCGTCGACACGACGAGGAGCTTCAACTTGTCCAGTCCGGCTGCCGCCGTTGGATTGCCAGCCTTCTTGACGGTCACCTGAGGCTCCGGTTCACAACCTTGGACAACGGTATCAAGATGTCGACGTGTCGTTCAAGATATTCCTATAAGCAACTTCTCCCTCTCCCCCTTGATGGGCTACCGTATGCACACAAGTTTGGGCAGACTGGGCCGTAGGGGGTTCGCTGTAGAAACTATCCGTTTCCCGCAGAAAAAATCCCTCCCCCCATCAAGGGGGGGGGCTTGAAATTGCTGGAAACTTGTGTGCATACGGTAGCACATCAGGGGGGAGAGGGCTTTATTGAAGTGCCCTTTACTGTTTTCGCATTACGGCAGGACCATGGCGGTACAGTGTCCCCCGCTCCTTTTGATGCGGTCGCACAGGTCATGTGCCGCGGCGCGCCCCACGACGCCGACCCCGAGACGGAGATACGTTCCGCGCCCGGGGCCGAGGTTGACCGCGATCACCTGTGGCGCCTTGCCCTCCAGTTCGGCCTTGTGGGCCTTTCTCAGTATCAGCCAGCCGGCGTCCAGAGTCGCCCGCGTGCGGTAGGACTCGAGATGGCAGAAGAAGCGGGCCGAGGGCGGCGTCGGCAGAGAAACGGCCGGCGTGGGGGCTTTGATCGGTGCCGGCGGCGAGACGACCGCCACGTCCTGGGTCTCGGGGCGAGTCCCGGATACCGCCAGCTTGCGTTCTACGCCGAGCAGGCGGAAATGGGCCACGTCGGCAACCCTCCCCCGGTAGAGAACCCGGGAGCCGCAGACCAGTTCGGTCGGCGTATCGTCGGCCGACTCGGCGAGCCGCTGGTACCCGTCCCTGGCCTTCGCCGGGTGCCCCCCCTCGTCAAGCGCATAGAGAGTCAGCAGTTCCACGGAGCGGTTGCCGGGGTTGAGTTCCAGTGCCGTGAGGCTGAAATCCCGGGCAAGACCGAAGTCCCCCTCGCACACCGCGTCGGCCACGGCCATGGCCGGCGGCAGCGGAGTCAGCGTCGACATGAGGCGGGTGTGCTGAGGGTGACGTGGCGCCTCGGCGCACCCGGCCATCACCAGGAGCGCCAGGGCCATCACCGACGGGCGGAGCGCTCTCATGTCCTATTCTCCCAATGCACGTATGCAAACACTATCCACTATCCACTATCCACTATCCACCACCGGAGCCCACAGCACGTCTTCGATGGCACCGGCCCCCGTCACCAGCATGACCAGTCGATCGAGCCCAAGGGCGATGCCGGCGCTTTCCGGCATGCCATGCGCGAGGGCGGCGAGAAAGTCCTCGTCGATCGGCACGTCGTCGCCGTAGAGCCGCCGCCGCAGGGCGGCATCGCTCTCGAACCGCCGCCGCTGGATGCCGGCATCGGTCAATTCTGAAAAGGCATTGGCGAGTTCCACCCCACAGACGTACAGCTCGAACCGCTCCGCCACCCGCGGGTCGTCCGCCTTCCGCCGCGACAGAGCCGCCATGCAGGCGGGATAATCGTACAGCAGTGCCGGCGTGTCCAGCCCAAGTCCTGGCTCCACTCTGTCGAGAGAAACGCGAAAGAAGATGTCCTCCCAGCGATCGGACGGCGCGGTGGCGATACCGATGCGACGGGCCGCCGCCGCCAGTGCCGCCGGATCGGGATCGGGGTCCTCGGGATTGGAGACGGTGGCCATGAGGTCGATGTCGGCGTACTCGGCGAAGGCCTCGGCCACGGTGATCCGCCGCCACGGCCGCCGTGGGTCGCAGCGCTGGTCGCCGCGGGTAAAGGCCTCCACCCCCGCGGCCGTGCAGCAGGCACCCAGCAGGGCCTCGCAGTCGCTCATGAGGTCGCGGTAGTCCGCCCCGGCCCGATACCATTCCAGCATGGTGAATTCGGGGTGGTGGGTGGACGACCGCTCGCCATTGCGGTAGACATGGGCGATCTGGAAAATGCGCGGCAGCCCGGCCACCAGCAGCTTCTTCATGGCGAACTCGGGCGATGTGTGCAGGTAAAGCCGTTGCGACGCGGCCGCGAAGGGCTCGAAGAGATCGGTCGCGAACACCTTCAGGTGAGGCTCCATGCCGGGAGAGACCTGAAGCGACGGCGTCTCCACCTCGACGAAGCCCGCCGCCGCGAAGAACCGGCGGATGCCGGCCAGGATCGCCGCTCGCCGCATGAGAGTGCCGCGCCGCGCCGCGAAGGTTTCAGGAGTCCACCAGGTCATGCCGCCGGACACTCTCGATGATCACCGGGCGCCCCCCGCGCCCCCGCCCCACCTCATAGCACGAATGGCGGAGCATCCGGCAATCGCGCGGCAATTCACCCCCTCGGCCGACGAGGAGAGGGCGACGGCCGACGGCGAGCGGGACGATCCCATCGGCGACGCCCGCCACGCGCCGCTGCGGGGACTGGTGCACCGCTATCCCGACCGGGTGCTGCTGATGCCGCACATGGCCTGCGCGGCCTATTGCCGATTCTGCTTCCGCCGCGACCGCGTCGGCCGGGGCGACGGCGCCCTGTCGCCGGCGGAGACGGCGGCGGCGCTCGACTATGTGCGCGACCGGCCGGAGATCTGGGAGGTGATCCTGACCGGCGGCGACCCCTTGATGATGGCGCCGCGCCGGCTGGCCGAGCTGGTCGCCGCCATCGACGCCATCCCCCACGTCGGCGTCATCCGCATCCACAGCCGCGTCCCCGTCGCCGATCCGACCCGCGTCGACGCGGCGCTGGTCGAGGCCCTCGCCGCGCGGGACAGCGCGGTCACCGTGGTCCTGCACTGCAACCACCCGGCCGAGCTGGCGGACGAGACCCTCGCCGCCTGCCGCCGCATCATCGGTGCCGGCATCCCCATGCTGGCCCAGACGGTGCTGCTCAGGGGAGTCAACGATGACGTGGCGACCCTGACGGCCCTCATGCGCGCCCTGGTGCGCAACCGGATCAAGCCCTATTACCTCCACCACGCCGACCTGGCCCGCGGCACGGGCCATTTCCGCACCACCCTCGCCGAGGGCCAGGCCCTGGTGCGGGCGCTGAGGGGGACCCTGTCCGGCCTGTGTCAACCGACCTACGTGCTGGACATCCCCGGCGGCCACGGCAAGGTGCCCGTCGGCCCCTGCCATCTCAGGAACGACGGGACCATCGAGGGTCTGGACGGCACTCTTCACCCCTACCCCTCTTGCTCATGATCCCTTTGGTTGCACCTGTGGTAGAAGACTCGACCGCGGTGATCAATCAGGGTTCAGCATGCCCGACCAATCCCAGCAATCCGAAGCGGCATGGCCGGCGGTAATAGCGGCGGCTCTGGCCGGAGTGGCGGCCATCGTCATTCTGTTCCGGGATGGGGTGGCTCAGGTGGTGGGGCTGTGGTGGTCCTCGGCGGCCCATGGTCACTGCGCCCTGATTCTGCCCATCAGCCTGTATCTGATCCACGAGCGGCGCCACGTCCTGGCGGCGATGCGGCCGCGGGCGTCCCCGTGGGGACTGGCCGTGGTGGCGGTGTCGGCCGCCGCCTGGCTTCTCGCCGACATGGCCGGAGTGGACGAAGTGGGCCATTTCGCCATCGTCGGCATGCTTCAGGGCGTGGTGCTGGCGGTGCTTGGGACCGCGGTCTACCGGGCGCTGCTGTTTCCGCTGATGATCCTGTGGCTGATGGTGCCGACAGGGGGGGGGCTGGTGCCCGCCCTTCAGGAGGTCGCCACGGTGCTGTCGTCGAGTCTCCTGCGACTGACCGGCATTCCCACCTTCGTGGACGGCACCATGATCGAGGTGCCGACCGGGCGCTATTTCATCGCCGAGGGCTGCGCCGGGCTCAATTTCCTGCTGGCGTCGCTCACCGTGGGGCTGCTCTTCGCCCATGCCATCCATCGCCGCTGGACCAGGGTGGTGGCGACGGTGGCGGCGATGCTGCTCCTCGCCGTGCTGGCCAACGGCGTGCGCATCTGGGGCATCATCGCCATCGCCGAGGTCACCCGGCGACGCATCGACATCATCGACGACCACCTGGCGCTGGGCTGGGTGTTCTTCTCGCTGGTGCTGGTGCTGGCAATGCGGGTGGCCTGGATCTTCCGCGATCCCCCGGTGGAGCCCCCCCTCCCCGCTCCACCCGTGCGCACCGGCTTCCGCCCGGCCGGCGTGTTCATGGCGGCGGTGGCGGCGGTCGTCGTCGCCTCGGCGGCTCCCACCGCCCGCGCCCTGACGCGGGAGCCGGAGCCGAAGCCCGGGTCCTTCAGCCTGCGGCTGCCCACCGCCTTCGGTGATTGGCGGGCCGTGCCGGCGGATACCTGGAGTCCCCGCTTTCCGGGTGCCCACGTCACTCTCCACGGGGCCTTCCAGCGGGACGAGCGGCGGGTGGAGCTGTTCGTCGCCTACTATTGGCGACAGGACGGAACCCGCAAGGCGGTGGGCGCCGGCAATCACCTGACGGCCATTCCCGAGCAGTTGGAGCACCCCCTGCCGCCGGTGGACATCCGGGTGGACGGGCGGAGTACGGAGGCTCGCGCGACGCTCCTCAAGGACGGGGGACATCGCTGGCTGACATGGTCCTGGTACTGGGTGGGGGGGCGCCATACCGGAAGCCCGCCGCTGGCCCGGCTATTGCGTCTCAAGGCGGAGCTTGGCGGCGGCGAGCGGCGGGCGGCGGTGGTGGTGATCCGGGCGGATGAGTCCCTTGGGGCCGATACGCTGCGGGCGTTCCTCAAGGATGCGGGGCTGACGGGACTGCTGGCGGGGGAGGAGAGAGGAATGGCCCTGAAGCAGGAAGACACTTCCTCGGTCCCTTGAAGATTACCGCATACACACAAGTCGGACAGAACGGCTGTAGGGTGTTCGCTGTAGAAACTATCCGTTTCCCGCAAGTAAAGCCCTCCCCCTTGATGGGGGAGGGTTGGGTTGGGGTGATGGTGCAACACGTAGATGCATCGGGATGCGCTAAACAATTCATCTTCGGTGCGAATTCTCTTCTGTCCGTGCGCGCTTCGCTGCCACCCCCACCCAAACCCTCCCCCATCGAGGGGGAGGGCTTAT
>JAMOBE010000127.1:0-8286 GCA_039908285.1 Alphaproteobacteria bacterium | reverse complement strand
GCGACTGAAGACATGCTACGAGTCAATTATGGATAACTCGGTTGCGATGATATTTTTCGCAAGCATATGCCGGCTTATGACAAGTTTGTCTAGGGCGTGACTGTTTCCTAACGGACTCTTAGAAATCGCCTCGTCGACCTTCCGCCGTGCAGGTTCGACTTCGTCGGGTTTCAATTCGATACGAGTGTCCCCGACCATCACCCCGAAGGCTTCGGGGAGCCAGGTATTGGGTACGGGTTTTATCCACGGGAGAACGATCGGCTCCCACAGACCGAGATCCAGCACCCGTGCGGAATATTCCTCCGTCGGGATGAACATCCGCTCGATGGCAGCCTCGTCAAAGCGGCCGGCGAGCGCATCCTTCAGAAAAGCTTGCGGATTGCGGGCGAATTTCCTGCGTGTTTCAGCATCCGATCGCTGAACGTCTCGAACGACATCAAGTGCATCGCGCAGTCCTGATTCCATGTAGACGTAGTGATTGCTGCTGAGGCCGTATCTATCTCTGCAACGGTCCCACATTCTGAAATGATGCCTGGCGAAGCGCTCCTGAATAACCTCAGGCAACAGGGCTTCCGCTTCGCCGATAACAGCCGAGCCGTCGCTATCAACCCAGGCTTCGCTTATCTTGCGACCGAAGAGGACGGGATCGAAGTCGAAGCCATCCTTACTCGTCCTCAGACTCAACGAGAAAGCAGAGGCGACAGCAATCTTCGTGTTTCGCACGTATGGGTCGATATTCAGTCCGTGTCTGGGCTTCGGTCCGTCGGGAATCATTTCCTTCAAGTCGGCCAGATGCCGAAATCTCATTTCGTCGTCAGCGGCATCGTTCTCATTGAACCGGACGATCGCCGTGTGGATGCCGAACAGCGGTTCGGGGACGCGGGCGGGAATGCCTCTGTGCCAGATAATGCTGCCCTGTTCGCGAATGCCCAATGCTGTCGCAGTGCTGGTTTCAAGCCAGCGATGCATGACCGTGAAGCCGGCCTGAGCCAGGTCACCACGGGACTGCACACCGAGGATCAGGGATGTCGTCGGCGGCAATCCGAGACCGGCGGCCTGGTGTTCCTGAAGACCGGCCACCATGTCGTGACGAATGAATAGAGTTGTCTCGTCGGCGGAAACCGCAGGCGAAGAGTCCCCGGCGTGCTCGTCCAGGAGGCTCATGACCCTGCCGATACCGGCCATCGAGCCGGTGTCCGCGACGTCCCCCCACCGTGCGACCGGCACATCGCGGTCGCCTCCCAGAAGCCGGCGCTCGACGAGCCGGATTTTCAGCCCAGTTCCGTCAGATTCCCATTTGAAAGTGGCCATCGCCCCGATCCATTCGTCAGGTCATGTATTCGCCGTAGGACAGGCGCACGCCGGTTTCCCGGTGGATGAAGTCGTAGACGTCATTCTGCCATTTGCCCATATGCTTTTTCTCGAAGACAGAACCCATCGTCAGTTCCGCCTTCGCATATGTTTGTCTGTAGAGACTGGGGGCATGTTCGTCATCTTCGTGCCAGATATGGCAGTATCCGTTGTGGCTCCAGTCGGCCACAATGAGCGAACCGATACGCATAATCAGGACTGCTTGCGTCTGGTCCTGGACGGACCCAGGGGCGAAGCTGCCGAACCCCAGATCTTTCGCATCCGGATGTTCCTTGCGGTCGGCTAGGCGCCGGGCGTATTCGATCCCGCGCCGGCCGAACACGACCCAAGCCTCCCGCATATGTTCTCGGTCGTAATAGGCCCTCCAGAACTTTCGCCGGGCGTCCCACATGTGCTTTCGTTCGGGGGCGACCACTTCATCTACCACCCCGAGAAACTGCTCCAGGGATGCTTTTGTCAGCCAGCGGAGCATCACGCTGCGGGCATCGTCGGCAATTCCGATCCAGGTTGCCGGACTCAACCGTGGATCCTTGAACAGCCTGAGCACGAACCCCAGGACGAACTCCCTGACGTCATCGCTGGGAGTCCTCCTTGACCATGGCAGCAACATTGATGCCGCGAGAGCGGATTTCGCCTGCGGAACGCCACCATAAACGAAGGTTCCGTTGACAACGGCCCAGTTGGCGAGCCGGTGCAAATCCTCCGTGTCTGGTTGGGGCAATGTTTCCAGCGACTTCCCTACCTTGTTGCAGGCCGAGACAAACGCCACTCCGGCGAATCTCGCGGTAGCCAGCGAACCAGTGAAGCCGATGCTTTCGAGGAACGTGCGGGGATCCTCTCTGGCGGCCATCGCAGCCTCCGCCAACCGACGCGGCCCCTCGTCCGCATCGAAGACCCACAACTTCGCATTTTGCTCGCCCCATGGGCCGCAGTCGGCCGCGCGTTCGGCCAGGAAGGTGCCGATGCGGCGGAACGCGGGCATCGACGGATCAAAATTCATCAAATAGTATCGGATGAGCCTACGGAGTGGCGGAAGAGATGCGTAGTGGTGCAAAGCCGCGAGATAGGCTTTGACGAACCTTTCGTCCCTGACAAGCGGGTCCTGTCCCATGGAAAGGCATTCGGAGGCAAACCGCCAATCCCGCGTTCCGACGATGCCCCAGTTCCCCTTCGCGTTCGCGGTGATCAGCCTATTCCGGAGTTCCTCCAGATCGACGCCCGATGTCCTCGCAGAGACATCCAGGAGCCTCGCCTCGATTTCAGCCTTCTTCTGTTCCGTCCTGCTGACCGGCGGCAGGGAATGGAATCTGGGCTTCCAACCGGTCGAAAACTCCCTGACCGTGTCCCGAAGGCTCATTTCTCCTCTCCCGGACCGATCATACCATTTCCCCGCAAATCGATGGCCTTCGGCGTGGACATGATGAACCGGACATCGATCCTTCGGTTCTGGCGTTTGTTGTCGTCGTTGTCGTTCGCCTTGACGGGACGCTGCTTCCCGTATCCGGCCAGACTGATGATCGCCTGACGGCTGTGGTTCATGAGCGTGGCGAGTTCCGGGTTCGCTCCCACCATGAACTGGTAGGTCGCCAGGGAGCGCTGGAACGACAGGTTCCAGTTCAGGGTGTCGTCCCCGTCGGAGTCCGTGTGGCCCTCGACGAAGACGGACTCGACCTGATGCCTGACGTTTCCGCAGCTATCCCGGTGCTCTGCGGCTGACGCGGTGTAGCAGGGCAGCACGAGAAACAGGGCCTTCGACAGACTGACGACGGCTTCCTGGCCGCGGGCCGACAACACGGATTTGTTGCGGTCGAACAGGATCTTCTCCGGAAGACGCAGAATGCCGTTCTCCAGGTCGATCTCGACGACGACGCCCTGGTCCATCATCGCCTTGCGGATGTCTTCGAGAATTTTTCCGCGTGTCTCCTCGGCGCTGATGAGCGTCTGCACCGTATCGATTTTCTTGAGCGCCGCCTCATTGAATTTCATCGCGAAAAACATGAGCATGATGATGAACAGGAACAACATCCCGACCAGCATGTCCGTCATCGAGACGAAATAACTCTCACCCTCGTGCTCGCCTTGCGGCGGGTTGCGTGCCTGAAGTGACATTCTGTTTCATCCGTTCATGCGAGTGCCTTGGCGGCTTCCTTGAACTGCTTTGAGGCCGTGACCAATTCGCCGACCATTCCACTCAATTCCTCAACGTTGCCCGAGAGAAGACCGGATATGTTCGCGACGTGCTCATCGATTTTCCTCACGTAGTCGGCAAGCAGCCTGGCGTAGTCGTCCGTGCCGCCGATGACCTTGGAGAAGACGCCTTCAACCGCAGCATCCACCGCATCGAACCGCTGCACATGACGCGTCCAGAGGGTCTGCATGTCCTGGGCGGCCTGCCTCAGGTCGGCCGCCAACTGGCTGGCTCGCCGCTGGGTATCTGTCAAGCCCTGGGCTGCCGTTTCCACGCTCCTGACGACCGACGTCATGGACTGGGTCAGCAGTTCCCCGGTCCGGGTGAGCGGCAGGGCCGCATCGGTCAGCGACTTCGCCGATCCCGCCATGGCAGTCTCCGTCGCCCGAGCCGAACGCGTCACGCCGTCAAGCGCCGACACATGATCACCGATGCGAGCCTCGACCGTGGCGAGAACCTGGCTCAATTCGCCGACACGCTGCCACAGCCGTTCTACGGTAGCACCGAAGTCGGCGAGGACCTTCGCCGACCCCTCGACCACCTGTTCCGCAGCATCCGCGCCCTTGCGTTCCAGCATCCTGCCGACGTCGTCCGCCGCCTTGCCGACGCCGGTTTCAGCCCTGTTGCCGGCGGAAATAATCCGCTCGACCGCCTCTCCCATGAGTGCCGTGTTCTCATTGACGGCCTTCTGCATCGACGTCGCGGCATCAAGGAACTTCGACGTGATATCTTCCGCGGATTTTCCGGACCCTTCCCGCAGGTCGCGGGTCACACCTTCAATGGACCGCGCCATCTGCTCAACCGCGTCCTTCATCGCCTGCATCGATGTGGCGGACTCCGCCGACAGGCTGCCCGCGATCTCGTTCGTGACCGCCTTAAGGCGATCCACGACAAGCTCGACGGCGAGAGCATTGTTCTCGGTGGTGACCTCGATGCGCTTGACGGCCGCAGCAATCTCGCCCGCAAACGCCGATCCCGCCTCCTCGGTGGTGGTCCGCATGGACCGGCCGACCTGCTCCAGACTGTCCTTGATGGCCCGGGCCGCGTCGGCCAGCCCCTGACTCGCGGACAGCAGTTGGCTGTCGAGTGTTTCCCGAGTCCGGTCCACGTCCCTGTTCACGGTCTCGACGATGCGATTCATGCCCTCGGTCATTGCCAATGCGGCGCTACGCATGTCGCCGGCTGCGTCGGCGATCTGCGACGGCAGGGCCGATAGTGTTTCGGCGACCGCCTTGATTTCCTGACCGGCGGACTGCGTAACCACCGACCCGAACTCGCCGGTCATCGTGCGCAGGGCGTCTTCATTCATCGACTGCATGCCATGAAGGGCTTCGGCGAGCGGGGCCATTGCCTTCTCCATCACGCCGGGCATTCGTTCAGTGAGGGCATCGGCGACTGCCGTGTTCATGACCATCGGCATCGTGTTCGTGAGCACCTGCTCGACGGACGTGGTCATCACGCCGGGCATCGATCTGGTCAGAGCGTCCTCAAGCGCCTGCGTCATGTTGAACCTGAACTGCCCCGTGAACTCGCGCAGGTGTCCCGACTGTTCTCGTATCTCGACGTAGGTCCGGCTGGCGATCATCTCGGGCGTCACCGTCATGGTCACCCGCTCGAGTTCGCGGTTCAATTCGTCGAATTTCCCGCTGACCAGGCGCAACCACCGGCGTTCATAGATACCGATGATGATGCCGCTGGCAAGCCCAGCGATGGAGGTCCAGAACTTGAACGATGCCGTCTTCAGCAACTCTGCCAGAGCGACTTGAATCTGGTGCGACTGTGCGTCGGCACCCACGGCCGAGGCCGACCTCACCACCTGGTTGATGGCATCGGACGCCAGGGCGAGCGCCGCGACGAGACCGAAGAAGGTGAGAAGCAGGCCGAGACTGATGAATATTCCGCTGAGATGTCCAATCCACTTCAGATGCAGTCCGGCATGCTCCGCATCCTCAAGATTGATGAACACAGACGGCCGTACAGTTACTTCAATAGCTTGGTGCTCTCTGGTTTCCTGCACAAGGAAAGTCTCGACGAACTCGTTCCAACCATGTTCGAGGAAGTTATCATTTTTCATGATGGCGTCGAATTCATCGAATCGCTTGCTGAATTGCTGCCGATCCAGTGATCGAAGAAAATTTATGGGCTTGTTCAACGTCGCTAGTGCAGGCCATATTTGGAGGAGTCTATAGCCCGCCAGAATAATGATGGCTATTCCCGCCATCGAGGCAGCCAGCGTGGGCGCAACATTTTCCTGCCTGAACCACTTCAGAAGGGGCTGCATGTACTCCAGGACCACCGGGCCAACTGCGCCCGTGATCCAATCAATTATTGAACCACTTGCCGAAAGAACGGAATCCATTGCTTCCCCTCAAGCACAAAATTTCCCGTAGTCATCCCCAGGCGAGTCCGGCCGCTTTAGAAGCTGTTTGCAGACGGCCTGCTCCGCCAACTCTACAAAACATCACCGTCTCCGTAGCATGTCTTTGGCTTTGCGCACTTGTCAAGCGGCGACTCGGCCCCCATGTATCGCGATTCGGTCGAAATCGGGGGCATCGACATGGGGACCAGCATCAAGGCGGCAGAGACCACTCCAGGTTCCTGGGACACACTTTCCGATATTGATGCGTTTGCAACTGCCGTCATGAACGAGCTGAAGATGATGGAGTCAGAGGGTATCAAAATTTGCGGTAAAGGACCGAAGCCACCGTTGGATGGAGCCGTATTGCGGAGAGCAATTATGGCCATCTGGTGTACTTGTTACTGTAGCACGCAATGGCGAGCTGTTGGAAATATGACTGGCATTCCATTCGGCACTCTATTTTCACTGTTTTCACGGTGGACGCGCCTTGGAGTATTCAGACGGCTTCGGAAGCGACTGATCGTGCAATGGCGGGACGCATGTGGCGACACGCCGATGCTGTCGGCGGTGATCGTTGATAGCCGGTCGGTTCGTTCATCACCAACCTGTGGAGATCGCGGCATTGATGGCGGTAAGCTGGTCAAGGGACTCAAGATTCATATTGCTGTCGACAAACACGGATTTCCCCTATCAGTGAAGATATCGACAGCAAACGTTCATGATTCCGTTGGTATACTACCTGTATTGCAGGAACTTTCAGCGCAGGGATTTACAGGTCATGCGCTCGTGGACTCGTCTTACAAAGGCTCAAAACTCTCTAAGGCGGCAAAAGAACTTGGCATCGACGTCATCGCCAAGACGTGTGGCGCAGGACGCAATTTTCTTCCGGAAGGTATCCGTTGGGTCGTCGAACGCTCCTTCGCATGGTTGAGTCGCTATCGCCGACTCAACACGTTCTTTGATCGAACCAGCGACAGCCTTGTCGCTCATATCGAGATCGCTTTTATCTCCATTCTTTCACGGCGTATCGCGAGGCTGAAACCCGTGTCAGCCTGAGGCTGACCGCTGCAAACAGATTCTAAAGGGACGATGGTTTCCAGCGTGATGTAGCAGCGCTGGATGGCCCACTCGTCATTCTGCTCCATGAGGATGGCGCCGACCAGTCGTGTGATGGCGTCCTCGTTGGGGAAGATGCCGACGATGTCGGTGCGGCGTTTGACCTCACCGTTGACGCGTTCGATGGGGGGTCAAAGTTCGATGCCGCTTGACAGCAAACGCGAGAAATGCACCGGCGAGTCTCCTCGGGGCCGCACGGGGCATTCTGTGGGCGGGGTGCGGGGACATGCCCCAACCCACCCAAGCGGTGGCTGTCAGCAAGCGCGGGAGATAAGCACCGGCTGTGGGTAATTCGCGAAGCGGGTTATCCCCTACCACCCGACCGGGGTCCCCCGACCTTGCGGGAATTCCAAGCAAGCGGCTTGGCGCGAACGGACTCGGGCAAGCCGTCGCGTGGGAGACCGGTACCGCGCCCGCCGTCGGCGACACTTGCCGGCGCCGTGATGGTCACGTCCCACCCTTGAGGCTCGTGCGGAAACGTCCGTCACACCATGGCGGACGCACTCTCAAAGGTGCCCCACGGTGTCGGGAGGGTGGCGGTCAGGAGATACTGAACTCCGTCCGCTCGATCGGATCGAAGTTAATCCCAGCGGGTCCGCTGGGGGTCCGCTGAATTTCCGGGGTTTTCGTCGGTATCGGCTAACCCCTTGAAATCCTTGGTGCCGAAGCGGGGATTTGAACCCCGGACCTACTGATTACGAATCAGTTGCTCTACCCCTGAGCTACTTCGGCCGCGCGCCTGGAAAGTAGCGCCCTTCCAAGGACTTCGCAAGGGGAGAGAACGGTCGAGATCAGTTTTTCCGGCCGCATGGGGGGTCAAAGTCGCCCGCAGAAACCCTCACACGCCCACGGGTGCCGGAGCGGGCAAAGTAGGAGGATGGTAGGAAGAAGGACGGGGCGGAACCTATGGTCTGCTTGGCTTTCGGGCCGTCAGACGGCGGGACGGAGTGGGCGGTTGGAGTCCTCGCGGCGGTGGGCGCGGCGCCGTGCAGGGTGAGGTAGGTGAGGAATCGGCCCCATCACCATCACGAGTCCTGGCTGGAGCGCATTCCTCACCTGCCTCACCCTGGGTCTCTCACCTTACAAGGGGGCGATTCCGCGCAAAATTCAGCCCGTCCAGGCCGGACTATGCAACTAGAGCATTTTCATGCCGAGCGTCCATAACCGGCATGGCGGAAATAGTTTGAGCACTCGTTTGGCGAGAATTTGTCGAGGCATTCGCCGATGGTTGACCAGAGCGCCTCGACGGTCC
>JAMOBE010000018.1:0-56242 GCA_039908285.1 Alphaproteobacteria bacterium | reverse complement strand
ATGGTGCCGCCTGCCCCACCCCCTCACCCCGGCCCTCTCCCCCTCGAGGGGGAGAGGGAGTGGAGATTGCGGCCTCCCCCTCACTCTGGGGCGAACCCGACCTCGTTGGCGAAGGGGCGGCCGAGGAGGCGGCGGATGACCTGGTCCAGGTCCTCGGCGCGGTTCAGCACGCCGTCCACCGCGGCGCAGATGGGCATCTCGACGCCGAGGCGGGCCGCGCGGCCGGTGACGGCGGCGGCGCTGTGGACGCCCTCGGCCACCGAGGTGCGGGCCGCCAGCACGTCGGCCAGCCGCTCGCCCCGTCCCAGGGCGACACCCAGCGAGAAATTGCGCGATTGCAGGCTGTTGGCGGTCAGGATCAGGTCGCCGACGCCCGAGAGGCCCATCAGGGTCTCGGGCCGGGCGCCGATGCCGCGGGCGAAGCGCATGATCTCGGCCAGGCCTCGGGTGACGAGGGCGGCGCGGGCGTTGTCGCCGAGACCCCGACCCTGGACGATGCCGCAGCCGATGGCGAGGACGTTCTTGACCGCGCCGCCGATCTCGGCGCCCCGCAGGTCGTCGGACAGATAGGGCCGGAACGCCGCGGTGCCGAGGGCCTCCACCAGGCGGCGTCCCACCACGGGATCGGGGCAGGCGAGGGTGACGGCCGTCGGCAGCCCGCGCGCCACCTCGGTCGCGAAGCTCGGGCCGGAGAGCACCGCCGGCACCGCCTCGGGCAGGGTGGCGGCCAGGACCTCGCTCATCAGGGCATCGCTGCCGCGCTCGATGCCCTTGGCGCAGATCACCGCCGGCAGACCGGGGCGCCAGTGGGGGGCGAGGCGCTGGGTCACCTCCCGCATGGTCTGGGCCGGCACCACCAGCAGAACGGCCTCCGCCCCGGCCAGGACCTCGGCGGGATCGGTGGTGGCGGTCAGGCCTCCCTCGAGGACGACGCCCGGCAGATAGGGGCTTTCGTGGCCCCGGTTGATGGCCGCGGCGGTCTCCGGGCGATGGGCCCACAGCATCACCGGGCGGCCGGCGCGGCGGGCGGTCACGGCCAGCGCCGTCCCCCAGGCCCCGGCGCCGATGATGGCGATGCGGTCGCTCATGGGACGAGTTCTCCCCTGGAATGGGCCGGCCGGCCAAGGCCCACCAGGGCCAGGGCGCGGGCCGGGTCGACGATGCCGAAGGCGATATTGAGCAGGACGTATGCCAGTCCGAAGGCGGAGGCGCCCAGCAGCAGGTGCTCCCACGGCCCGGCCGTCGGCAGGAGCCTGGCCACCAGCCGGTCCGCCCCCGCTCCGACCCCGGCCGCTCCCCCGACCGCCAGCAGCGAGCGCAGGCCGAGCCACAGGTGCAGCGGCTTGCCCCGCCACGCCGACAAAAGGGCGATGGTGGCGAGCAGGCACAGGTTGGCGCCGATGGTGGCGACGGCCGCGCCCTCGATGCCATGGCTCGGGATCAGCAGCAGGTTGAGGCCGACGTTGACCACGGCGCCCACCGCCACCGCGACGAGCTGGGCGCGCTCGTGATTCCAGGCCAGAAGCTGGGCGCCGTAGATGATGTCGAAGTGCACGAGCAGGGTGTTGAGCATCAGCATCTCCAGCACGGTCCGCGCCGATGCATACCCGGGTCCGAAGACGATGGCCAGGATGTCGCTGGCGAACAGCGCCCCGACTCCGGCCACCGCGCCGCCGATGAACAGCACCGCCGCGGCATGGGCCGCTCCGCTCTCCTGCCGCGCGGCGGCGCTGGCGTGGGCCTTGGATAGGGCAGGGGTGAAGGCGCTGCGCACCAGGGAGGCCGGCACCAGGGCCAGGGTCAAAAGCTTGAATGCCGCCACGTACCAGCCCACCTCGGCCGCCGGGCGCATGAACCCCAGCATGACGATGTCGATGGTGTAGTTGATGGTGGCCATGAAGCTGGCGAGGGCCATCGGCGCGGCACTCCCCAGCATCCGCCGCCAGCCCGCCGGATCGAGGCGGACCGCGAGATCCGCATGGTCGCGGCGCAGGGCGGCCAGCATCCACAGGGAGGTGAGGATGGCCACCGCCGCCGGGATGGCGGCGGCGATGGTGACGTCGGCCGCCTCGCCCACCAGCAGCAGCACCGCCGCCACCTGGATCGCCACCGCCGCGGCCTGGCGCAGGGCGAGTGCTCCCATGCGCTCCAGGGCCTGGAAGGCGAAGTCCACCTGAAGAGCCACCGCCACCAGGCCGGCTCCCTGGATCAGGACCACCGTCCGGACCAGCGGCGGCTGGGCCATCGCCGTCACCAGGCCCCACAGCGCCGCCGTGCCGGCCAGGCACAGCAGCAGCCGCAGGCCGATGATCCGCCCGGTCAGCTCCCCGGCGCGGGCCGGCGCGCGGGCGATCTCGCGTTGGCCGTACATGTCGGTGCCAAGGGTCACGGCCAGCCCGAAATAGGACAGGAACGCCGTGCCGAAGCCCAGGATGCCGAAGTGCTCCGGCCCCAGCACGCGGGCGAGATAGGTGGTGGTGATGAACCCACCGACCATGGTGACCACCTGGGCCGCGAGGAGACTGGAGAAATTGCCAAGGATGCGGCGGCCGGGGGACATGGGGGGAGATCTACCATCCGGGTAAAAGAGCGGCAAGCCAGGCACACGCCGAAAATTCCTGCAACCCCCCGAAACGGGGGGCTCCGGTCGCGCGTTGGTATGGCAGGTCGAAGGAGGACGTGCTCTCGTCTCTCGCCGTCAGCCCTTCGGGTGCCCGCCGTCCCAATGCGGGGTGTTCGTCGAACTCAAAATATACAGGAGGATAGTGAATGCGAACCAGGCTCTTGACGACTTCGGCCCTGGTCCTGGCCGCGACCCTGGCGTTTCCCGTCCTGGCGGCGTCGGAGCCGAACGAGTCGCCGCTGCAGTACCCCGGCGCGACGTCCAGCCAGCCCGGCATGATGCGGACTCAGCCCGACTTGATGGCCAGCCCGCCCGTCACCCTTGAGCAGCAGGCCCGCATCCCCACCGAGCAGTTCCTCGGCATGAAGGTCCAATCGTCGCAGGGGAAGGACGTGGGCAAGATCGCCGACCTGATCGTCAACAAGGATACCGGCGCCATCGACCGGGTCGTGGTGAGTTATGGCGGCTTCCTCGGCATCGGCGAGAAGAAGGTGGCGGTGCCCTGGAGCGAACTGACCGTGGATCCGGCCCGCAACACGGCCCGGGTCGCCATGACCGAGGAGCAGCTCAAGACGGCTCCGGAATTCGAGTACACCGATCGGGATACCTCGGTGGTCAGGGAGGGTGAAAAAAGCAGGAAATAGGACCGGAGCGGACTGATCTGTCGTGACGCCCCTCTCCCCTCCTACTTTCGGGGGGAGGGGGTTGTGTTGTTGATTAAGGGCGAGGGGCCTCTCGGCCCCTCGTCCTTTGTCCTTGAAATCCTTCACCGCACCGTGATGTCGGGGGCCATCAGTTGCCCCGTCCTCGGAGCGACGATCCCGACGGCGCGCAGCAGCGGCTCGAGCGTCTTCGCGACCCGCGCGAGGGACGCGTACCCCTCCAGTTCCTCGAGATCCAGCGGAAGCTCGCCGCTCGACAGCGCGTCGAAGAGCGCTCGGCCGAGATCCTTCGGCGCCGGGAAGGGAACCAGGGTGACCGGGGCGTCGGCGGGGATGGACGCCTTTTTGCGGATGACCTCCACCGCCGTTTCCAGTCCCCCGAGTTCGTCCACCAGCCCAAGCTGCGCCGCGTCGATGCCGGAAAACACCCGCCCGCGGGCGGCCCGGTCGATCTCCTCGGCGGTCAGGTTGCGGGCGCTGGCGGCCTTGGTGGTGAAATCGGCGTAGATGACGTCGAGAACCCGGTCGAACCGGCGGCGCTGCTCGGGCGTGAAGCTCTGGTTGAAACTCCACATGGGGGCATTGGCGCCGACGTGAATCTCGTCCCAGTTGACGCCAAGCCGATCCCAGAACCGGCGCAGGACGAACTTGCCCGAGAAGACGCCGATGGAGCCGGTGATGGTTCCCGGCTCGGCGACGATGGCGTCGGCCGCCATGGCGACGAAGTAGCCGCCGGAAGCCGCCGTGTTGCCCATGGACACCACCACCGGCTTGCCCTTCTCGCGGGCGCGGCGCACCTCGTGCCAGATGGTGTCGGCGGCCACGTAGTCGCCGCCCGGGCTGTCGACGCGGAACAAAATCGCCTCCACGTCCTCGTCCTCGACGGCGTCGGCGATGGCCTTGGCGATGGTGTCGGCCCCCATCACCGCGTTGGCCGAGGCCGGACTGAAGTGGCTGGTGCCGCGCTGGATGGTGCCGATGCCGTGGATGAGGGCGATGCGGTGATCGGTGTCCGGCGTCTTGTGCCGCGCGTGGTAGGAGCGGATGTCGACGGTTTCGGTCGTGCCGGCCCGGGCGGCGACGGCGTCGCGCATCTGGCCGCGATAGCCGAGCCGGTCCACCAGTCCGGCCTCCAGCGCCTCGGTGGCCAGCAGGGGGGCGCGGTCGATGAGGGCGCGCACCTTTTCGGGCGTCAGCCGGCGCCGGTTGGCGACGCTCGCCACCACCTGGCCGGTCCAGCTTGAGAGGAGCGAGCCCAGGGACTCCCGACTGGGGTCGGAGAAGCGCGTCGCGGTGACGATCTCGGGCGCCATCTTGTACTCGTGGCGCGAGGAGATGTCCGCCTCGATCCCGAGGTCGTCGAGCACCTTGCGGAGGAAGGGGCTTTCGACCATGAAGCCCTTGAAGTCAACGCTGCCCGAGGGCTGCAGCCACACCTCGTCGAACCCCGAGGCCACATGGCAGGCGATGGTTCCGTCGAGGGAGTCGGAGAAGAGATAGGTAGGCTTGCCCGAACGGCCGAAGGTGGCGATGGCCCGGCGGATCTGTTCGGCCTGGGCCAGTCCGAAGGTTGTATCGCCGATCTCCACGCTGAGCGCCGTTACGCGCGGATCGGCCGCCGCCCAGGTCAGGGACTCGAGCAGACTCTCGATGTCGTGGCGCCGATGGGCGCTCAGGCGACCGAGCGGCGAGGCGGTGGCGCCCTCGCTCACCCCGTCGTCGAGGTCAAGCGTAAGCACCATGCGCTCCGGCAGTGACGAGCCGGCGTGATCGGCAAGGGAGACCAGAGTCGCGACTCCGGCTGCCGTCAGCAGCACGGTCACCGTGCCGATGATGGCGAGAACCGCAAACAGGACGCGCCAGAGGACACGCATCGACCGGACTCCGGATGGCGACGATTGTGGAGGGTACCTCAGGTGCGGCACCGGCGGGAATGATTAACTGCGGAAAGGGGAAAAAAAGGAACGGGCCGGCGGGGGAGGCCGGCCCGTAGTTGGACCTCCGGTCCGGATTATCCCTGGACCGTGAGCGTATCGCCGAACGAGACCGGAAGATCGGCCTCCTTCCAGCCGTTGATGCCGCCGGCCATGTTGAACACCATGGGCAGGCCGTTTTCCAGGAGCTTGCGGGCGATCGCCTCGGAGCGGCGACCCAGCTTGCACATCACCACCATCCGCCGACCAGCCTGGCGCGGGAAGGTGGCGAAGTCGAAGTCCGACATGGGGGACAGGATCGCGCCGGGGACGCTTTCCTCCGCCCACTCTTCCTCTTCGCGCACATCCACCAGCAGCGCCTCGCCGGTCTCGAGCCATGCCGCGACCACGATCGGATCAACCTCGATGACGCCCCTGTTGAGAATGCTCATGACGGTCGTCCTTTCCCGATGTACCCACGTTAGCCGTCGTTCTTCATCCTCTTTTATACGGTGGTTCATGGAAAATCAACACAAAAAAATCGTGCCACTGTGTTGAAGGTGTATGTGTAACACGTTTACAAGTGTGAAATGCGCCAATAAAACAAAAAGCCCCCTCCCCACGAGGGGGAGAGGGCTGGTATGAGAGGATCAGAGGTGGGACAGGCGCGTCAGTCGTTGCGGGCGCCGTGATTGACCCAGCGACGCAGGGTGTCGACCTCGCAGCGGGTAAGCTTGCGGTTGTTGTGGGGCATGCGCAGGGACGGGTCGGCGCGGCCCTCCACCAGCACGTTGAAATTGCTGACCATCGCGTCGCCCGGGACCACGATCGGACCGTGCTTGGTGCCCTTCATCAATCCTTCGTAGGTGCGCAGGTCGAGACCGCTCTTCTCCAACCCTTCGGCACCGGGCTTGTGGCACTCGACGCAGCGAATCTGAAGAATCGGCATGACGTCGTCGGCGAAGCTCACCGGCTCGGCCGCGGACGGGCGAGCGCCCCCGGAGACCAGGATCGCGGCCAGGACCGCGAACGCGAGCTTGGCATGATGCCTCGTAATGACCATCGTGAACCCTTTCCGTCTATCAGCGAATCCAGAAGCAACGGTACAGGTATAAGACATATTCGCCGCCGAAGCGACAACTGTAGCAGATGGTGCGTGCGATTCCGGGGCTGGACTTGAGCGGCCGATCCGTCTAACACCTTAGGTCTCTCCAGAGGACGAGGTGAGGAACATGACGGACGACCGGACCGAGCCGGTGCTGGGCATCATCGGCGGCAGTGGGGTATATGACATCGATGGTCTGACCAACGCGGAATGGCGGCGGGTTTCCTCGCCCTTCGGTGAGCCCTCCGACGATCTGCTGTTCGGCGAACTGGACGGCCAGAAGATGGTATTCCTACCGCGCCACGGCCGTGGCCATCGGGTGCCGCCGTCGGAACTCAACTTTCGCGCCAATATCGATGCCCTGAAACGGGCCGGGGTCACCGAAATCGTCTCGGTGTCGGCGGTGGGGTCGCTGAAGGAGCACCTGCCACCCGGGACCTTCGTCATCGTCGACCAGTTCATCGATCGCACGTTCGCGCGGGAGAAGAGTTTCTTCTCGACCGGACTGGTGGCCCATGTGGCCCTCGGCCATCCGGTCTGCAGCCGCCTTGGCGATCTGATCGAGGCCGCCATCGGCGACCTCGGCGTCCCCTGCCAGCGCGGTGGCACCTACCTTGTCATGGAGGGGCCGCAGTTCTCGACCCTGGGCGAGTCGAACCTGTACCGGTCGTGGGGCTGCGACGTCATCGGCATGACCAACATGCCGGAGGCCAAATTGGCCCGCGAGGCCGAGATGTGCTATGCCACCGTCGCCATGGTCACGGATTTCGACTGCTGGCACCCGGATCACGACCATGTTTCCATAGAAACGGTGATCAAGGTGGTGCACGCCAACGCCGATACGGCCCGCGCCCTGGTGAAGCGACTCGCGCCACGGATCAAGGGACGTGGCGCTCCGTGCTCCCAGGGCTGCCACAGCGCCCTCGAGCACGCCATCATCACCCACCCCGACGTGCGCGATCCCGAGCTGGTCAAGCGACTCGACGCCGTTGCCGGCCGGGTCCTGACGCGGAGATGAGCGCAATGGCCTCTCGTCGGGCTGTATATCTGGTGCTGGCTCTGCTGGTGGCCGTGGGCCTGACCGGCTGCTACCGAACGGTGGTCCAGGTGGTGAGTGCCGAGGAGGCCCTGGCCATCCCGGGACTGGCGGGTGGGTATGAAAGCGTCTACAATCACATGACCGAGGCGCCGGAGCGCAACCACCTGCGCCTGGAGAAGCGGCCGAACGCCAACGACTACGTCGTCACGATGGACTCCGAGAGCCGCGGCAATCTCCGTTTCCTGCGCCTCAAGGATGACATCTACCTGGCCCAGATGGCCATGGAGACACTGTCCTACAGCCATCCAAGCTTCGACATCGGCTTCGTCCGCATTTCCGGTCGGACCATCGGCATGCTGATGGCGGTGCCGCCGGGGCTGCCGATGCCCGAAGGCAGCGGCCGGGCGGCCTTCACCGACTGGCTCGACTCGGTGCGCGGCAAGCTTCTCGATACCGAGATCGGGCGCATGGCCGCCCGCTTCGACGTCGGCGTTCCCGGACGCGACGGTGGGGCGGCGCTGGAGGGCGCCGGCGTGGACGTCCGCCGGTTCCTCGAGTCCCACCGCAACTGGCGCTTCGTCGAGTATGCCCGATTTGGAAAGCTCGACTAGCCCGCGTCCCTGTGAGAAGAGCGGGTGACCGGCTCGAACCGGGAGGCGAGGCGGGCGCGCGCCGGTGGCAGGACCGGTGTGACGTGGGTGGTCAGGAAGTGACCGGTGAGGCGTAGTCCGGCGGCGATATCGGCGGGTGTCGCACGGCCACCCGACGTCAGGAAGCGTGGCAGCGGCAGCAGGCGGTCGTGATACGGCTCGCCGGCCGAGGCCGACACCGCCCGCCCGGTACGCGGCGACACATAGACGAGGCCGTCGTTGCGCCCGGTCACGGCGCACTCGCCGAGGTCCAGGCCATACCCCAGTGCGCCCAGCAGCCCCACCTCCCAGCGCACGTACAGGCTCTCCCATTCGGCCGTGCCCGAGGTCAGTGCGTCCAGCAGCGCGGACAGGCCCGCATGAACGGCGGTGTGGGGCTGTCGCTCGGGCAGCGAGGCCTCGACCATGGCGCAGGCGGCGGACAGACAGGCAAGCCGCCCCGGATCCTCCAGCAAGGCTGCCGCATCCGCTCGCAGCAGTTCGCAGGAATAATGGCCAAGGTGCTGATCCAGTCGCGCCCGCCAGCGGGCGTGCACCCGATTGCCGGGAAGATACAGGCCACGACCCGACCCGGCCGTGACTCCCCGGGCGAAGCCGGCATGTCGGCCGTGCTGGCTGGTCAGCAGCGACACCACGGCGGATCGCTCCCCGTGGCGCCTGGCCGAGAGCACGATCCCCTCGTCGGTCCATTCCATGGCATCACACCATCGAGCGGAAAGTCCGGCTCATGCGGTCAAACTCCGCTCGGACAAAGAGAAGAACAGATAATACCAGCGAGCGTAAAGTTTGACACTTAGCATCAATGTCACGAACCGATCGCCAGCGTGCTGGCGTGGAGAAAAAAAAGATGCAACACGGATGAACACGAATAAGAAGGGATGAACACGGATGCAGAATACCAGAATGCTGCTCTGTCTTTACCCTTGAAAATAAATTAAGAAGAACAATATTAATTATTTACAGCAAGATATTTTCACGTGTCCCACTTGAGCCCATGTCAAACTCCGCAGCATCCGTGTTTATCCGTGGATATCCGTGTTCATCCGTGTTGCGCCTTTTTTCTTAAAGCCAGCACGCTGGGGATCGGTTCATGTCATTGGTGCTATGTGTCAAACTTTAGGTTCGCCGGTATCATAACGGCTAAAAGAATGCGAGGGGCCGAAAGGCCCCTCGCGCTCCCCATGACCTGTTCTTTGCCGTGGGTCTACTGTACCGAGATATCGAGACGGGACTGGCTGAGGCCGGTCGGGTCCTGCGTCTTGAAGGCACTGGCCAGATCGTCCATCGACTTGGTGCCGAGCGGCGTCAGGTCCGCCGCCTTCAGCGCATCGGGCAGCCGGGTGCCGATCTCACGAGCGCTGGCGAAGCACGCCACCTGCTCCTTCGCTCCCGCACGGTCGAACCGGATCTTGAACTTGGTCGAAGCCTTGCTCGGGATGGCGACCGGCTTGTTGCCGGCGACGAAGGCGTCCGGCTCGAAGCGGTTCGGAAAGACGCGGGCGATCACGCCATCAGCATCCTTGTAATAGCAGTACAGGAAGGCGTCGCCGGACAGCTTCACGGTGGCACTCAGGGCATCGTTGACGCGATACACCGGCTTTGGACCGCGGTCGCTGTCGAGGGTGATGGTGACCGGGGTCGCGACGGCGGCGGCCTTTTGCGTGGGTGCCGGCTGCGGAGCGGCTGCTGCGGGCGGCGGCGCAATCTGTGCCCCCTTGGTGTCCATCAGCGCATAGTAGAGGTCGAAGTTGACCCGGCCGTCGGCAATCAGGTTGTTCTCCTGCTGGTATTTTCCGATGGCGGCAGAGGTCGCGGAGTCGATGGCGCCGGTGATCGGTCCCTTGTAGTAGCCGTACTGGGTCAGCTTGGTCTGGGCCAGAGTCACCCGGTCCTTCTCCTGCATGGCGTCGTACCAGTCCTTGGCCTGGCTCATCACGGTCGGGTTGGTCTTTTCAATCTGCAGGCACTGCCAGTATGGCACCTCGGTCAGCTTGCCCAGCGTCTCGACCAGACCAAGCTCGATCAGGACGCGCACCGCCTGATGCAGGCCCTCGGCTCGATTCATGTTTACGCTGATCTGCATCCCGAGCTTGGCGATCTTGCCGCCGGCATCGCCGCCCTTGCCCTGGCGGGCGACGGCGATGGTGTTGCTGGCATTGACGCCGGGCAGGATGGAGCGGGTCTGCACATGACCGACGTTCATGTCCACCGAGACCAGCGACACCACCTGATCCGCGCTCAGGCCGAGATCGCCGAACGGCGTGGCGAGGCTGCCCCCCTTCTGGTCGTCCATGGCGTTTTCGTCGAGCTGGGTGATGGCCCCGCGGATGTAATAGCTCGGGATCGACATGGTGCTGAGACCGGCGTTGGCGACGTCGGTGAAGAGCTGGTTCAGGTCACCCTGGGCCGTGTCGTAGTCGATGAACTTGAAGGCCTTGCTTTTGATGGATGTCTGCGACAGGGCGCTGATGAGCATTTCCTTGGTTCCCGCCGACACCTTGCCGGTAGAGTCGGGAATGCCGCTGGTGGTCAGGTAGATGTCTCTCTTGCCGTAGGCCAGGAACAGATCGTCCATGCACTTCAGCGACTCGGAGAAGTTGGTGATGTTGCGCGACGGCGCGGTCTTTGGCTGTGACACCACCTTGGCCCCTTCGGGATTGGGCGTGACGCAGCCGGCCAGGAACCCCGCTACGAGCAGTGGCAGAATGAACTGTTTGTTTGCAACCGAGAACATATGCCCCTCATCATTGCGGAGTGTGGTCACCAGAAAACAGAGAGTCTACTCGCCAAGACTCGTCGACTCTCCTTACAAAATCGCGGAGGCTACAGCCTCCGCGGGATCACCTACTTGCACTTCCCACCAAGGTTGATGACGTCGCCGGTAACGACGACCGTCATGTCCTTGGGCGCCTTCTGGCCACTGGCAACGCTGCCGACGCTCACATTGCCGCACCCGACCTTGCCCCGGCTGAGGGTGCTGCCGCCACTCGACTTCTCACCCGAGCCGTCGTCCTTCTGGAGGTACATCTTGGCCCGCGTGTTGTTCACCTTGGACTGCGAGCGGTTGTTCAGGTTGGCGCCCTTGTTGATGTCGCCTGCGAACACGGGCATGGGCACGGCCACGCACAGCCCAGCCACCACGGCCACCGCGATCATCGTCCTGTAAGCGAAGAGCATCGTCGCATACTCCCATTCAACATATCGGCCAGGGATCAGGCGGCCGGGCGGAACTGCACCCGACGATTCTTGGCGTTGAGCGGATCGAAGGAGTCCAGGGGCTCCGACTTGCCCTTGCCGACGGGGGCGAGACGGGCGGGGTCGATGCCGTAGGTGTTGACGATATAGCGCTTCACCGACTGCGCCCGCTTGGCCGACAGGTCCCTGTTGTAGGTATCACTCCCCGCGCCATCGGTATGGCCTTCGATGATCAGGCGAAGATCCTTCTGCTGCGCCATCAACTGGCCGATGGTGTCGACGAAAGGCCTGGAGGCCGGGTCGATATCAGCCGAGTTGTAGCCGAAATTGATGGGGAACCCGATGGCCTGCCCCTTCCCCGAGTTCCCGGAACCCGCGGTCGACTCGGCCGACGCGGCGACGGCGGCGGCAGGAGCGGAGGTCGTGCCGGGAGAGGCGGAGGCGACCGGAGTCGATTCCTCGGCGCCGAATTCCAGCTTGCGGAACTTCACCTTCTTCTCGCCCGCGGGGACTCCCCCGCCAAGGACGCTCTTCAGTTCCTCGACGCTCGGCGGTGCCGTATACATCTTCACATCCTGCGCGGTGGCCGTCCCGGCGACCGCCGCGACCGCGAGAAGCGCGATGGAGCCCATGACCGCGAGACGCGGCGTGAACAACGATCTCTCAAGACTTTTCATGACAACTCTCCCGACCATCGCAAGTTCGTACATGAGTGGCTGTGCGGTCCGGCTCTCTGCCACGTCCGGCTGGCTGCTGCACGATCGCCCTGCTGGCGCGAGCGCAGCACTCCCACAACGCCCCCTCACCGAGTAACTTATCAACGTTAGCACACGAACGTTATCCCGTATATAGACATAACCGGAGTATATATTGCTGAAGGGGAGCGCTTGCGTCTCCATGATTCGGTGCGAGCCGTTCTCGTCATGGCAGGTCGATGTCGGCCGGCTGGCCCTGGATGGCGGCGACCACCGCCTGGCGGAGGTCGTCGGAGCGGATTGGTTTGTGCAGCATGCGCAGGCCGCTGCCCCGGGCCTCCCGCAGGCGGTCGGGTGCCGTGTCGCCGGTCAGCAGCAGCACCGGCGGGCGGATGCCGAGGGCGGTTTCCAGGCTCTCGGCGGCGGCGATGCCGGTCTCGCCGCTGGCCAGCCGGTAGTCGACGATGATCAGGTCCGGGGTTTCCCCGCTTGTCCGCAGGCTGTTCAAGGCCTGTTCCGACGAGGGGGCGGCGATGACCCGATAGCACCAGTCCCGCAACTGCCAGTGAAGGCTGTTGCGCACGTCGAAGTCATCGTCGATGACCACCACCAGCCGTCCGGCCTGGTTGGCGATGTCGACGATGGGAGCGGGAGCCGGGCGGGGCGGCGCGTCGCTGCCCAGGGGGACCACCACTTCGAACAGGCTGCCCCTGCCCTCGACGGAGCGCACGTGAACGCGGTGCCCGAGAAGGTCGGCGAGGCGGCGCACGATGGCGAGGCCGAGCCCAAGGCCTTGCCGACGGTCCCGCTCGACGTTGCCGACCTGGTAGAACTCCTCGAAGATGGCGGTCATGTGGGCGGCGGGGATGCCCATGCCGCTGTCCCGAACCTGGATCGCCACCTCCCGCCCCCGCCGCCGGCACCCCACCAGCACCTTTCCCTGGGGGCTGTAGCGGACCGCGTTGGAGATCAGATTCTGCAGGATGCGTTCGAGCAGGGTGGGATCGGACTCGACCACCACCGCGGACACCACCACGCTCACCGAGACGCCGGACTTCTCGGCCACCGGGGCGAAGGCGCCCCACAGGCGTTCCAGCATGGCGCCGAGCGGGAAGCTGCGCCGTTCGGGCGTGACCAGTCCCGCCTCCAGCTTCGACATGTCGAGCAGTGAATTCAAGAGGTTGCCGAGCGCCTCGGCGGACTCCTGGATGCGTTCGATGATGTCGTGCACATCGGGAGCGTGTCGACGCTGGGCCAGGACGTTGATGTAGAGATTGAGCGCCTGTACCGGCTGGCGCAGGTCGTGGCTGGCGGCGGCGAGGAAGCGGGTCTTCGACATGCTGGCCTGCTCGGCGACGTCCCGCGCCTCCTTCAGTCCCTCCTCGGTCATCTTCTTCGCCGTGATGTCGACGAAGGCGGTCTTGATCGCCGGCGCTCCGTCCCACTCCACCCGTCGCGCCGAGTTGAGGCACCAGATGAGCGAGCCGTCGTGGCGCACCCCCTGGAATTCATAGACCTCGGGCACGCTGTCCTCGCCCCGCATGCGCCGGCCGATCATGTCGGCGACGCGCCGCCGCTCGTGGGCGGCGATCAGGGCCAGAACCGATGGCAGGGCCAGCACCTCCTCGACCGAGCCGAAGCCGAACATGCGGGCGCAGGCCTCGTTGGCCAGCAGTGGCTTGAAATCGCGATGGATCAGGATGCCTTCGATAGCCCCCTCGATCAGGTCCTGGTAGGCGAGCTTGATGCGCACCAGGGCCTCCTCGGCCATCCGGCGCCGGGCGAAGTCGCGGGCGATGCGCAGGCGTTCGCGCTCGCGCTTGTCCAGCAGCGCGGCCAGATACATCATGATGAGGCCGAAAGCCGCCTCCACCGCGATCTTGTAGGCCGTGGCCTCGAGCCAGCGATTGCGGACCTGCGCCACCGGAATGCCGGTCACCACCACCAGCGGATAGTTGGCGAGCGCCCGGTAGGCGGAGATCTGGTCCAGGCCGTCGATGTCGCCGTAGGTGCGCCACACGCCGGACCGCCGCTGCGGCAGCAGCGACGTCACCAGTCGGCTGTCGGCGAGCGAGCGGCCGATCCAACGCTCGGCATCGGGGAAGCGCGACAGCACCACGCCGTTGGAATTCATCAGGATGGCGCTGCCGTGACCGTCCAGTTCCACCGATTTCAGGGGATCGCTGAAAAAGTTGGGCTCGAGCGCCGCCGCCACCACGCCCTTGAAGGTGCCCGATGCATCGGTGATGGCGCGGGAGAGGACGATTTCCGGCTGTCCCGGCCGTCGCCCCATCTCCGGCCCGTCGATGACCACGCGATTAAGTTCGTGGAGGTGCTTTTGATACAGGAAATAGTTGCGGTCGGACACGTTGGCGGCGACATGCTCGGCCGAGCCCCCCACCGTCGTGCCGTCGGCGGTAACGATGAACAGGGACCGCACCTCGGGGAACGCCCGCGCCTGGAGGTTCAGACTCTGGTAGATGGGGTGGCTTTCCGTCAGGTCGGCCGGGGCCACATAGCGACCGACGTGCTGCAGCAAAAGGTCGATGGTCCGCAGGCTGCCGTTGATCTGTTCATCGGCCGCCTGGGTCAGCGCCCGCGCCAGATCCTCGGCCTTTCTCATTTCGACCCGGTAGTCGTTCCAGTAGATCAGCGCCGACAGAAGAACCACCCCGCCCAGGAACAGCCCCGCCAGGCGGCGCGCGCCGCCCCCGAATGCCCCTTCGGTGGATGGGGCGCCGTCCGGCTCGGTGTCTCCGCCGTCCATCGCTATCGCATCAGCAGCACCGCCAGCACCGCCACTCCGGCGGCGATGCGGTAATAGGCGAAGGGCGCGAAGCCGTGGTTGCTGACGAAGGCGATGAACAGCTTCACCACCACCAGGGCCGAGACGAAGGCCACCACGAACCCGACGGCGATCAGCCCCAGCCCGTCAAGGGTCAGCACCGCCCGGCTCTTGAAGATGTCGTAGGCGGTGGCCGCCAGCATGGTGGGAATGGCGAGGAAGAACGAGAACTCGGCGGCGGTCCGGCGGTCCACGTTCATCAGCAGCGCCCCCATGATGGTGGCCCCCGATCGCGATACCCCGGGCACCATGGCCAGGCACTGGAACAGGCCGATGCGCAGGGAGACGTGGGACGGCATCGCCTCGACCTCGTGCCAGCGGGCCGTGTGGACCATGCGCTCGATGAGCAGGATGGCGACCCCGCCGACGATGAAGCTGACCGAGACGACCCACGGGTTGAACAGGACGCTTTTGATGTAGCCATGGGCGAAAAAGCCGATCACCATCGCCGGCAGGAAGGCGAGGATGACGTTGCGGGCGAAGGCGCGGGCGGCCGGGTCGGTGGTCAGCCCGACCGTCGCGTCCACCAGCCGCCGCCGGTACAGCCAGCACACGGCCAGGATCGCGCCAAGCTGGACGACGATCTCGAACACCTTGCCGGGCGGCCCCCGGAACCCGATCAGCTCATCGAAGATCAGCAGGTGCCCGGTGGAGGATACGGGGAGGAACTCGGTCAGTCCCTCCACGAAGCCGAGGAACGCCGCCTGGGAGAGAGTGAGCAGATCCATGGTGTCTCAGCCTGATAACGTATCAGTCATCCGCCCGAATCTTCAGCGCCTCGGACACCTCTATCGAGGTCTCCAGGCCCTCGTCGAGGGCGGCGGCCAGTTCCTTTTCGGCGGTTACGTAGGACTGCACCGCGTCCGCGACCAGGCGGGACTTCGATCGCCCCGTCGCTTCCGCAAGCTTCCGCAGGTCGTCATCCAGGTCGGCGCTGATGCGGGCGCCGATGGTCACCGATTTGGACATGGGGCCTCCTCCATCCTGTGGGGATGTTAACAGCCATCGGGCGCGGCGACAACCCGCTCCATCGGTCTCGTTTACGCTTTCTGGAAAGCCGGCCCGCGGTGTGGACTGGTCCGGCATGGCGTGGGATCTCCTGGATAATTCGGGGGTGGCGGCATCACATTGGTGTCGCCGCGTTGACTCCTCCCCCTGAATCAGGTCAGAGTAGGACCATGGGAGCGTCAGCCGTCCTCAAGCTTCAAAAAGTCGGGTTCTCCGTCGAGCAGGTGGAGGCCTTGGCCGATTTCATGGATACCCAGGCCGCCAGCAAGACCGACGTGGTGGAGGCCAAGGGCGAGCTGAAAGGCGATATCGCCGAGGTCAGGACTGAGATCGCCGGGACCAAGGCCGAATTGAAAGCCGATATCGCCGAGGTCAGGGCCGAAATCAACGAAACCAAGGCCGAATTGAAAGCCGATATCGCCGAGGTCAGGGCCGAAATCAACGAAACCAAGGCCGAATTGAGAGCCGAGATCGCCGAGGTCAGGGCAGAGATCGCCGAAACCAAGGCCGAATTGAGAGCCGAGATCGCCGAGACCAAGGTTGAACTGAAAGCCGATATCGCCGAACTCCGGACCGATCTGGAAGCCACCGAGCACCGGCTGGAAACGAAGATCGCCGAGGTTGGTTCCACCCTTCGGCATGAGGTTGCCCGTCTCGAGTCCACCATCGAACTCGCCAAGCGTGACGTCATCATCAAGCTTGGAGGCATGCTGGTGGTGATCACGACCATTCTGCTGGCCGCCATCCGGTATCTGCCGCCGCACCCGTAAGGCTATGCCGTCCTGCGCAGCAGGTTGGCCCGGGACGGCTGATCGAAGCCCATGCCCTGACTGGTGGGGGTGCCCAGGCGCTGGAAGGCGGCGCGCAGGGAGGCGTCCAGCCGCTCCACGATCGGCTCGCGCTCCACGTTGGGGGCGATGATGCGCTCGCGGAACGAGTCGTAGTCCCGCATCACCACCGTGTGGATGTAGAGCACCTCCTTCTCGGCGGTCAGGCCGAAGCGGGCGGCCGAGCGGATGCAGGCGAGCGCCCGGGCGCGGACGGCGGTCTCGTCGTCCACGGCGCAGCACAGGTCGAAAAAGGACCCCTCGGCGAGGGGCTCCGTCACATACAGCAGACCACCCGGCTTCAGGACCCGTGCCGATTCGGCCATGGCGGTGTCCATGCGCTCCACCGCCACGTGGTGCAGGCTGTTGAAGAAGACGACGATGTCCACGGATGAGTCGGCAAACGGCAGGCTTTCGGCCGAGCCCTCGATGTAGGTCTCGTCACCCTGGCGGGGGGTGGCGAAGGCCGCTTCGATCTGCCGCTCGCTGATCTCGATCCCCGTCACGTGGGCGCCCTGGCGGGTCATCAGTCGGGCCAGCCCACCGTCGCCGCTGCCGACGTCGACCACGATCCGGTCCTGGAAATCCACCAGTTCCAGCAGGACGTCCGTGTTGCGCCTGCGCATCATTCCGACGGCCCCCCCTTACCCGGATCTATCGCGGCAGCTCGGTGGTTCCCATCAGGAACTCGTCCACCGCGCGGGCGCACTGGCGTCCCTCGCGGATGGCCCACACCACCAGCGACTGGCCTCGGCGGGCGTCACCGGCGGCGAACACCTTGTCCACCGACGTGCGCCAGCTCTGCATGTTGGCCCTGACATTGCCCCGCTCGTCCAGGGCGACCCCGAGGTCGGCCAGCAGCCCCTCGCGTACCGGATGGACGAAGCCCATGGCGAGGAACACCAGGTCGGCCGGGATCGCGAATTCGCTGCCGGCGATCCCGGTCATGACCGGTCGGCCGGAGTCGTCGGCGCGCCAGTTGACCCGCATGGCGTCGACACTGGTGACATGGCCGTTCTCACCGCTGAACGACCTGGTGCCGACACTCCAGTCGCGCTGGCAGCCCTCCTCGTGGGAACTGGACGTGCGCAGCTTGTTGGGCCAGTTGGGCCAGCCGCGCTTGTCTTCCTTCTCCGGCGGCTTCGGCATGATCTCGATCTGGGTCACCGAGGCCGCGCCCTGGCGGACCGAGGTGCCGACGCAGTCCGAGCCGGTGTCGCCGCCGCCGATCACCACCACCCGCTTGCCGGTGGCGACGATGCGTCGCTGTGCCGGAGTGATCTGTCCCGTCACGACCCGGTTCTGCTCGGTCAGGAAGTCCATGGCGAAGTGGACGCCGGTCAGGTCCCGTCCCGGCACGGGAAGGTCGCGCGGATGCTCCGAGCCGCCGGCCAGCACCACGGCGTCGAAGTCGAGCATGATCTCGGCCGTGGTCGGGGCGACGCCGACATGGCTGTCGTTGCGGAACGTCACGCCCTCGGCTTCCATCTGGGCGACGCGCCGGTCGATCAGGTGCTTTTCCAGCTTGAAGTCGGGGATGCCATAGCGCAGCAGGCCGCCGGGGCGGGCGTTCTTTTCGAACACCACCACGGTGTGGCCGGCGCGGGCGAGCTGCTGGGCGCAGGCCAGGCCGGCCGGGCCCGAGCCCACAACCGCCACCCGCCGGCCGGTGCGTGCCTTCGGCATGACGGGGACGATCCAGCCCTCGGCGAAGGCGCGGTCGATGATGGCGCACTCGATGGACTTGATGGTGACCGGCGCATCCACGAGGTTCAGGGTGCAGGCCGCCTCGCAGGGAGCCGGACAGATGCGGCCGGTGAACTCGGGAAAGTTGTTGGTGGACAGCAGCGTCTCGGCCGCCGCCCGCCACTGGTCCCGGTAGACCAGGTCGTTCCAGTCGGGGATGTTGTTGTTGACCGGACAGCCCTCGTGACAGAACGGGATGCCGCAGTCCATGCAGCGGGAGCCCTGGTTGCGCAGGTCTTCCGCCGTCAGGGGAACCGTGAACTCGCGATAGTGGGTGACGCGCTCACCGACCGGGGCGTAGGTGCGGTCGCTGCGCTGGATTTCAAGGAAACCGGTTGGCTTGCCCATGGTCAGTGCCCCGTCGCCAGACTGAGGGATCCGCGCCCCTCTGCGCGCGCCTTCCGTTGCATTTCTTCCAGGGCGCGGCGGTAGTCCACCGGCATCACCTTGAAGAACCGGCCCCGGTAGTCGTCCCAGTGGTCGAGGATCTCGCGGGCGCGGGCGCTGCCCGTCAAGTCCCGATGCCTGGTGATCAGCACCCTGAGCCGCTCGGCGTCGAAGCGGGTCATGTCGCCGCGCAGGACGTCCACCAGGCCATGGGTCTCCATGTCGCCCCGATGGTTCAGGAATTTTTCGGCCGCCCGTTCCTCGTCGAGGATCGGCTCCAGGGCTGTCTTGGATTCATTGTTGCAGCGCTGCCTGAAGTCCTTGCTCTCGTCCAGCACGTAGGCGATGCCACCGCTCATGCCGGCGGCGAAGTTGCGGCCGGTGGTACCCAGCACCACCACCACCCCGCCGGTCATGTACTCGCAGCCATGGTCGCCGCATCCCTCCACCACCGCCGTGGCGCCCGAGTTGCGCACGGCGAAGCGCTCGCCGGCGACACCGCGGAAGTAGCACTCGCCTGCGATGGCGCCGTAGAGCACCGTGTTGCCGATGATGATGTTTTCGTGGGCCGGGCGGGTGCTGGTGGCTGGTGGCCGGATGACGATCCGCCCTCCCGACAGCCCCTTGCCCACGTAGTCGTTGGCGTCGCCGGTCAGCTCCAGCGTCACGCCATGGGCCAGGAAGGCGCCGAAGCTCTGGCCGGCGGTGCCGGTGGCCTCGATGCGGATGGACCCGTCGGGCAGCCCCGCGTGGCCGTACCGCTTCGCCACTTCTCCCGACAGCATGGCCCCGACGGTCCGGTTGGTGTTGCGGACCGTCGTCGTGATCACCACCGGCCCTTTTCCGTCCAGGGCGTCGCGGGCCTTGGCGATCAGCGCATGGTCGAGCGCGCCCTCGAGACCGTGGTCCTGGTCCTCGTCCTTGTTCTTGCGGATGGCGACGCCCGGACCGGCGTCGGGCTTCTTCAGCAGCCGGGCATAATCGAGCCCCCGCGCCTTCCAGTGCTCCAGCGCCGGCTGCATGACCAGGCGCTCGGAGTGGCCGATCATGTCGTCGAAGTGGCGGTAGCCAAGCCTGGCCATCAGCGCGCGGACGTCCTCCACCAGGAACCGGAAATAGGTCGTCACGTGTTCCGGCATGCCGGGGAAGCGCTTGCGCAGTTCCGGGTCCTGGGTGGCGACGCCCACCGGACAGGTGTTGAGGTGGCACTTGCGCATCATCAGGCAGCCGGAGGCGACCAGGGCGCCGGTCGCCACGCCGAACTCGTCGGCCCCCAGCAGGGCGCCGATCACCACGTCGCGGGCGGTGCGGATGCCGCCGTCCACCTGCACGCAGATGCGGCCGCGCAGCTTGTTCAGCACCAGGGTCTGGTGGGTCTCGGCCAGGCCGATCTCCCACGGGCTGCCGGCATTCATGATGGAGGTGAGGGGGCTCGCCCCGGTGCCGCCGTCGAATCCGGAGATCAGCACGTGGTCGGCATGGGCCTTGGCCACGCCGGCCGCGACCGTGCCGACGCCCACCTCGGACACCAGCTTGACGCTGATTCTGGCCTCTCTGTTGACGTTCTTCAGGTCGTGGATGAGCTGGGCCAGGTCCTCGATCGAATAGATGTCGTGGTGCGGCGGCGGCGAAATCAGGCCAACACCGGGGGTGGAGTGGCGCACCCGGGCGATCCACTCGTCCACCTTGTGGCCGGGGAGCTGGCCGCCCTCGCCGGGCTTGGCGCCCTGGGCCATCTTGATCTGGATGTCGTCGGCGTTGACCAGGTATTCGGCGGTGACGCCAAAGCGCCCCGACGCCACCTGCTTGACCGCCGAGCGCATGGAGTCGCCGCCCGGCAGGAGTTCGTAGCGGGTGGCCTCCTCGCCGCCCTCGCCGGTGTTGGACTTGCCGCCGATGCGGTTCATGGCGATGGCGAGGGTGGTGTGGGCCTCCCACGAGATGGCGCCGAACGAGATGGCGCCGGTCGCGAACCGCCTGTAGATCTCCGAGGCCGGCTCCACCTCGTCGAGCGGCACCGGCTCGGCGTCGAAGCGGAACTCGAACAGGCCACGCAGGTTCTTGAAGGCCCGGGTCTGGTCGTCCATCTCGGTGGTGAATTCGCGGAACTTGGCCTCGTCGTTGTTGCGCACCGCGTGCTGCAGCAGGGCGATGGTGCGCGGCGTCCAGGCATGCTGCTCGCCGCGGTGGCGGAAGGCGAGTTCGCCGCCCACCTCCAGCGCATCGCTCAAGGCGGGGGCGTTGCCGTAGGCGGCGCGGTGGCGGCGCACCGTCTCCTCGGCGATCTCGGCCAGCCCGACGCCCTCGACCGCCGTGGCGGTGCCGGTGAAGTAGCGGTCGACGAAGGCCCGCGACAGGCCGATGGCGTCGAAGATCTGGGCGCCGCAGTAGGACTGGTAGGTGGAGATGCCCATCTTCGACATCACCTTGAGGATGCCCTTGTCGCTGCCCTTGATGTACCGGGACTCGCCCTCGTCGGTGCCGAGTTCGGGCAGCAGCGCGGCCAGGGTGTCCAGGGCCAGATAGGGATTGATCGCCTCGGCGCCATAGCCGGCCAGCAGGCAGAAGTCATGGACGCGGCGGGCCTCGCCGGTCTCCACCACCAGGCCCACCTCGGTGCGCCGTCCCTTGCGGACCAGGTGATGGTGCACGGCGGAGGTGGCCAGCAGCGACGGAATCGGGATGTGGTTGGCGTCCACCCCGCGGTCGGACAGGACCAGGATGTTGAATCCCTCGGCCACCCGCTCCTGTGCCTGCCGGCACAGGGCGGTCAGCGCCGCCTCCATGCCCTCGGCACCCTCTGCCGCCGGATAGCGGATATCGAGGGTGGCGGTGCGGAAGCCCGTGCCGCTCTCGATGCCGCGAATCTTTTCCAGGTCGGTGTTGGACAGGATCGGTGCGTGCACCTCGAGTCGCAAGTGGTGTCCGCCCTTGTGGTGTCCTTCATCGTCCAGATCAAGCAGGTTGGGCCGCGGTCCCACCAGCGACACCAGCGACATCACCAGCTCCTCGCGGATCGGGTCGATGGGCGGATTGGTGACCTGGGCGAAGTTCTGCTGGAAGTAGTCGAACAGCCGCTTGGCGTGGTTCGACAGCACCGCCGGCGGATAGTCCCGGCCCATGGAGCCCACCGGGTCCTGGCCGCTGATGGCCATGGGCTTCAGGAAGAACTTTATGTCCTCCTGCGTGTAGCCGAAGGCCTGCTGCATATCCAGAAGGCTATCGCCGTCGATGCGTGCCGCGGAGGTCTCCGCCGGCAGCTTGTCGAGCATGATCTGGGTGGCGTCGAGCCACTTCTGGTAGGGCCTTTGAGTGGACAGAGTCTTTTTCAGTTCAGCGTCGTCGATGATGCGGCCCTGCTCGAGGTCGATCAGGAACATCTTGCCGGGCTGCAACCGCCACTTCTTGACGATCTTCGCATCGGGGATGTCGAGCACCCCCATCTCCGAACTCATCACCACCAGGTCGTCGTCGGTGACGATGTAGCGGGCCGGACGCAGGCCGTTGCGGTCCAGGGTGGCGCCGATCTGGCGTCCATCGGTGAAGGCGACGGCGGCGGGGCCGTCCCACGGTTCCATCAGCGCCGCATGGTATTCGTAGAAGGCGCGCCGCTCCTCGTCCATCAGCGGGTTGTCGGACCAGGCCTCGGGGATCATCATCATCATGGCATGGGCCAGCGGGTAGCCGCCGGCCACCAGCAGTTCAAGCGCGTTGTCGAAGGAGGCGGAGTCGGACTGGCCTTCGGTGAACAGCGGCCACAGCTTCTTCAGGTCCTCCCCCAGCTTCGGCGAGGTCATGGAGCCCCGTCGCGCCACCATCCAGTTGATGTTGCCGCGCAGGGTGTTGATCTCGCCGTTGTGGCAGAGGTAGCGGTAGGGGTGGGACCGCTCCCATGACGGAAAGGTGTTGGTGGAGAAGCGCTGGTGCACCAGGGCCAGCGCCGACGTCAGGCGCTCGTCGGCCAGATCCCTGTAGAAGACGGGCAGCGCCTTGGGCATCATCATGCCCTTGTAGACCATGGTCCGCGTCGACAGGGACGGCATGTAGAACGCCCTCTCCTCCCCCCCCTCGATCCGGGAGGCGAGCTTGCGGATCACCATCAGCTTGCGCTCGAAGGCGTCGGTGTCCGGGCAGTTGGCGCCCTTGCCGATGAATACCTGGCGGATCACCGGCTCTCCGGGCTTGACGCTCTCGCCAAGGCACGAGTTGTCCACCGGCACGTCGCGCCAGCCGAGCAGGGTCTGGCCCTCGGCGGCGATGCTCCGGGCGAGTTTTTCCTCGCAACTGGCACGGTCCGCCGCGTTGCGCGGCAGGAACGCCATGCCGGCGCCGTACTCTCCCGCCTTCGGCAGGGTGATGCCGAGACCGGCGCACTCGGCGCGCAGAAAGGCGTCCGGAATCTGAATCATGATGCCGACGCCGTCACCAGCCAGGGGGTCGGCTCCGACCGCGCCGCGATGCTCCAGGTTCTCCAGGATTTTGAGCCCTTTTCGCACGATGTCGTGGCTATCACGGTTCCGGATGTGGGCGACGAAACCGACACCGCACGAGTCGTGCTCGTTCCGTGGGTCATAAAGACCCTGGGCGGAGGGAATGGCTGACTGGCTCATGCAACCCCTTGCACTATGCTTTCGACAAAAGACGCGTTATTTAGCCGTCCGAGGCCTCTCTGGCAAGAGCGGTTTCATAGAGGGCATCATTCCCGGCGGACTGTCCGTCTTCGATCAGCGCGCGGGCGGGATGGCGAAGACGGCGAGTCGCTCCCCCCTGTATGATATGGTGGCGGCCAGAGGCAACTGAAGTCTCCACGTACCATCGGTGACGACAATGCGCAAGTCATGGCGGGCGGCGATGGCCTGCCACTGTTCGAGGGAGCGCGCCTGCCATAGCGGACGGACCACGAGCGGATGGATGGCGCCCAGGAAGTTCTCCTGCCGGGGGGCGAAGAAATCGACGCCGTAGACGTCGGCCAGGATCGCCGCCATCGCCGGCCCAAGCCCCCGGCCGTAGACGACGAAGTCCAGGTTGGGGTCGATCAGCAGCGCCTTGCGGGCCGGGACGCCCAGGGAGTGGACGTCGCTGACCACCGCCATGGTCCCGCCCGGGCCGCCTATGTCGCTGACATAGTCGACGAAGGCGCCGTGGTGGTCCGAGGCGTCGAGAAGCCGCTCGTTGACGGGCTGTGCCACCACCAGCGCCGCGGCGAACATCCCGAGCGCCAGGACCGGCGCCAGGCGGTGGCCCGCCCCCACCCACCGATCTCCCCACTGGCCGCTGCTCAGCGCCAGGATGGCGGTAGTGGCGACGATCACCGCCGCGAGATTGCCGGCGCTGCCGGTGACCATGGGGTCGAAGGGCGTGTGTGCCAGGCCCACCGGCACCGCCAGCAGCACCGCGAGCGCCGCCACCGCCGTCCAGGTCCGCCCATGCCGGAACAGGAGGCCGGCCAGCACCGGCAGGGTGGCCGCCAGCGGCAGATTGATGAGCCGGTTCGGCATCGCGATCACCAGCACGTTGGGCAAAAGGTCGCGACCGGCGTAGAACACCCCATAGGCCACCGCGCCGCCCACCGCCGCCGCCGCCAGCGTCCAGACCATGACCACCGTCGGCTCCGGCACCTCGGCCCGGCGGAGCCGCAGCCAGAGCAACAGCATCGTCGTCAGCAGGACCATGCGGACCATCATGGTGCCGCGCTGCCAGTCGAAGGGCTGGTTGCGGTGGAAGTCCCAGGTCTTGAGGAAGGCCTCCATGTAACCGGGGTCGGCGGGCGGCATGGCCACCTCCGGAGCCAGCAGGCGCCCGGCCAGCAGCGCCACGGCGCCGCCGACGATCCCGAAAGCGAACGGCCAGATCACGCGACTCCCCACCGTGCGCCGCGTGACCACCCAGCCGGCCACGACCACGACGACCGACCACAGGCCGAGCACCGGATGCATGAACGGCATCAGGCCCAGCACGATGGCCGCCGCCCGATACCAGCCGACGCCGATCATCCCCAGCACGTGGAGGCCGAGGGCCAGCCCCAGGATGCCGGAGGTGTGGGGGGCGATCACCTGGATCGGGTAGTCCGGTCCGTCCAGGTAGGCCCAGGGCGACACGCAGCACAGCGCCGCCACCGCCAGGGCCGGCGGCACCTGCCGGCTGAAGGAATAGGTGATCAGCGCGAAGGCCTGGGCATACAGCGCCGCGATCGCCGACGACAGGCCAAGGCAGATGGCATCGGGGGAGAGGCCAAGGCGCAGCAGAAGGGCCACCCCCTCCGCCGGCAGGGTGATGGTCTGACGGAAGAAGGCGGCCATCGGCGACCCCTCCGGATAGGCCGCCAGCCCGGCCAGGAACTGCCCGGGGACGATCAGCGCCGACGGCGTCGCCCACATCCAGCCGACCACCGCGCCGATCAGCCCGGACACGACGAATACCACCATCGCCGGTGGCACGTGCCGCATACCCCTCATCATCATCCGCACAGGCCCCGGAACCAACATAAGCCCTCTCCCCCCCCTTCAGGGGGGAGAGGGTTGGGTGAGGGGGGCGCGAAGCTCCCGAGATGGTGCCGGCTGCCCCACCCCCTCACCCCGGCCCTCTCCCCCTCGAGGGGGAGAGGGGGGAAAGGGTCCTGAGGCATGACCACCGCGATCATCCTGGCCGGGGGGTTCGGCACCCGGCTGCGGTCGGTGGTGGCCGACCGGCCCAAGGCCCTGGCGCCGGTGGCCGGACGGCCGTTCCTGGCCTGGCAGCTCGACTGGCTGTCGGCGCAGGGGGTGACGGCGGCGGTGCTCGCGGTCCATCACATGGCCGAGCAGATCATCGCCTTCGCCGAGGCCCACGCCGGCCCGGTGCGCCTTGCCATCGTCCGCGAGGCCGAGCCGCTCGGCACCGGCGGGGCCGTCGTCAATGCCATGCGCGAGACCGGCCTGCGGGACGAGGTGCTGGTGATCAACGGCGACACCGACTTCTCCTTCGCCATCGCCCCGGTGGTCGCGGGGCACCGGGCCTCGGGCGCGCTGGCGACCCTGGTGGCGGCGCGGGTCCCGGACGTCGCACGTTTCGGCACCCTGATGCTTGACGGCGACCGGGTGACCGGCTTCGCCCAGGCAACCGGCGTCCGCGAACCCGGCTGGGTCAACGCCGGCGCCTATCTCCTGGACCCGGCGGTGTTCGCCGAGGCGCCGGCCGGGGCCTTTTCCATCGAAAAGGACTTCTTCCCGCCGCTCGCCGCCCGGGGGGCCCTGCGCGCCCACATCATCGACGCCGACCAGGCCTTTTTCGACATCGGCACCCCTGAGTCCTACGCCACTTTCCAGACCCGCAGGCCCTCTCCACCATGACCACCGGCATCGGCGAACTCCTCCAGATCCCCGACAACGCCGACATCCGCGCGGCGATGCTGTCGCTGCGGGCGAGCGGCATGGGGCTGGTCGTCATCCACGACGCCGTCGGCCGGGCGGTCGGGGTGATGACCGACGGTGACGTGCGCATCGCCATGCTGGCCCGCGAGGACATGAACGCCCCGGTCACCGAGTTCATGAACCGCCAGTTCGTGTTCGTGCGCGAGGGCACGCCGAAAGAGCGCATCCTGAAGCTCCTCGACTCCCGCATCCGGGTCATCCCCATCCTCGATGGCGAGGGGCGGCTGGTGGACGTGGTGCGCTCGGGCTATCTCGAGCCGCGCAAGGAGAGCTTCGCCCGCGGCCGGGCGCCGGTGCGCCTCAGCCTGGCCGGCGGCGGCACCGACTTCACCGCCCATTTCATGGAGCACGGCGGAGTGTCGCTGTGCACCACCATCACCAAGCACAGCCACGCCACCCTGCGCCGCCGCGACGATGGCCGCATCCGCATCTACTCCCACGATCGCCGCCAGTCGGTGGAGTGCGCCAGCCTCGAGGCCATGACCTATGACGGCGTCCTCGATCTGTTGAAGGCCGGGGTGCGGGTGATGCGCCCCGACTTCGGCTTCGACCTCTCCGTGAAGTCGGACTTCCTGCCGGGCTCGGGCCTCGGCGGATCGGCGGCGGTGCTGGCGGCGGTCATCGGCTGCTTCAACGAGTACCGCGAGGACAAGCTCGACTCCTACGCCATCGCCGAGCACGCCTTCGAGGCCGAGCGGGTGGAACTCGGCATCTCCGGCGGCTGGCAGGACCAGTACTCGACGGTGTTCGGCGGCTTCAACTTCATCGAGTTCGACGAGACCCACAACACGGTCATGCCGCTTCGCCTGCAGCCCAACACGCTGCAGGAACTGGAGGAGCGGTTCCTCATCTGCTACTCGGGCCGCCAGCACCTGGGCGAGACCATCCAGAGCGACAACCGCGAGCGCGATCCCAACGACCCGGCGGCCCTGCGCTTCGCCGACGAGGTCAAGGACGTCGCCCAGCACATGAAGTCCAACCTGCTGCGGGGCAACCTGGCCGACTTCGGGCGCATGCTGGACGAGACCTGGCGGCTGAAAAAGTCGTACTCGCAGCGAGTGACCTCGCCGGAACTGGACGACATCTACCAGGCGGCCCTCAACGCCGGCGCCGAGGGCGGTCGCCTCCTCGGCACCGGCGGCGGCGGCTATTTCCTGTTCTTCGTCAAACCCTTCCAGCGCTTCGCCGTCGAAGCCGAACTGGAACGCCGCGGCCTCACCATCGAGGGCGTCCTGTTCGACCGCAAGGGCCTGGCGTCATGGATGGGACGGGCGTGAGGGTGTGGCTTCACGGTCCCTTCCAATTTTCGACCAGGGGGCGCATACTCACGTGCGTCTGGAGGAATAAGAGGTCTGATGATGGGCCAGAGTAAGGCTTTTGCCCTCTCATATGTCACGACGCAGGACATCGAGAGAAGCGGCGTGTTGACCAGGGCTCTCACAGAAAGCGGGGACGCAGCGGTCACCCAGGCTCGCGCCGAGGAGTTTCTAGCCCGGACGGCAGCCTTCGTCGACGCTCACGATGCCGAATTGAAGCGCAACGTCGCGGCTGTTCTCGATGGATTGCTCAAAAAATAGTGCTCACTCGCATTCTTGCGGCGCCCAACGCCAATATTAGTGTCGGCGTTGCGCAGACGGACGCAGAGTTCATCCTGCGAGCGGTTGAGCGTTATGCTTCGGTGTTTCTGACCACCAAGCGGGTGGTGACGACCGTTCGAGACCAATGGCACTACATACGGATCGGCCATAACCCCACAATCGAGGTCGGCGTTCGCATTCGCACCGACATGTATCCAGACGTCGATATCCACGAATGGGCGACACCCAACGCCGTGGTCCATTTCCTCCTCACCGGCAGCGACGACCGCCGCTTCTCGGCTCAGGCGCTGGTTCTTCAGGTTTTCGCCCCGTGACGAGCAGCATATCGCTCTGGGAATCTGCGGTATTGCGAACAATCTAACAGACGTGAGGGGTGTGTGAAGACTGAACCGAAGTTGCGGACTCTGAGTCTCAAGGGCTTCAAGACGCTCCGCGACGTTCAGTTGGAATTTTCCGACCTCAACATCCTGATCGGCGCCAACGGTTCGGGCAAGTCCAACCTGATCGCCTTCTTTCGCATGCTGCGTTCCATGATGCTCAGTCCTGGAGAACTGCAGCTCTATGTCGGACGCAATGGCTATGCCGGAGCTTTGCTGTTCGACGGCCCACTGGTAACGCGGGAAATCGAGGCGCACATCTCCGTTGATGACGACAAGGGACATAACAATCACCACACTCGCCTCAAGTATTATTTTCGTCTCACCCATACATCAGAAGATAGGCTGATCTTCGTCAATGAGGAGTGTCGTTTCAATGACAGTACTCCTAGTGAAATAATTGAGTGGATTTCTAACGAGGTGGGCCACCGCGAAAGTGGATTGACGACGTCAACGGATAAAACCGCCCAGACTATACGCCGTATGCTACTCCGGTTCGTGGTCTACCAGTTCCACAATACGTCGGAGGCATCACGAATAAAAAGCCGCTGGTCTGTGACGGATGGTCGTTTCCTCAAGGAGGATGGCGGAAATCTGGCTGCCGTGCTCTATAGTCTTAGAGAGAATTTCAATAAATACTATAGGATAATAGTAGAAACCATCCGGCAGATTGCCCCATTCTTTGCCGATTTCGAACTGGAGCCTGAAAACGGCACACTCTACCTAAGTTGGCGAGAGATCGGGTCGGATGTGATCTTTGGAGCACATCAGGCGTCGGATGGCACTCTCCGCGCGATGGCGCTCATTACCCTGCTGTTGCTGCCGGATGAGTACCTGCCGTCACTCGTCATCCTCGACGAACCGGAGCTTGGCCTGCATCCGGCGGCCATCGGTCTGGTGGGCGGGTTGCTTAAGTCCCTGTCCCGGCGGCGGCAGATCATCGTCGCCACCCAGTCGCCGACTCTCCTCGATCAATTCGACCCCGAGGACGTCATCGTGACCGAACGCGTCGGACGGTCCTCGACGGTTGAACGGTCCTCGACGGTCGAACGGTCATCGACGCTCGGACGGTCCTCGACGTATACCCGGCTGGACGCGGAACGGCTCAAGGAGTGGCTTGACGAGTATGCCTTGAGCACCCTGTGGGACAGCAATGTCCTCGGTGGAAGGCCGTGACGCCAGTCCGACTCCATATCCTGGCCGAGGGACAGACGGAAGAAAACTTCGTCAATAACGTTCTTCGCGATCATTTGTCGCTCCATGGTATCGCGACGTCTGTCAGCTGCATCTCGCAAAAGCCCGGGGCGCGCTCCCGCACCAACAAGGGAGGCTGGAACGACTATGCCGTCGCGAGGGAAAGCATCTACAGATTTTGGCGGGAAAGCGGCGGAGCGGACTGCTGGTTCACGACCATGGTCGACCTTTACAGGATTCCAGCGAATTTTCCTGGTATCGATGTGCCCAGCGCCATGAGTGATTGCTACGAAAGGGTCTCAGCACTCGAGAATGCCTTTGAAGCGGACATCAGAACCGACGGTCTCTGGCGCTTTATCCCCTATATTCAGCTCCACGAGTTCGAAGCTTTGATCTTCGCCGATCCCGCCCGTCTCGATAGTAGATTCCCCGTGCATGACGAGGCCATCAAGGGGCTGATGGCTCTGTCCAAGGCCGAACGTCCGGAGGCGATCGATCGCGACAACCCTCCCTCGAAGCGGCTGATCGCGGCGATCCCCGAGTATGGGGACCGTAAGGCCCATGCGGGACCGCTCGTGGCGGGAAAGATCGGGCTCGATATGCTGCGTCAACGCTGTCCGCACTTCGGCCAGTGGCTGGCCCGACTGGAAGCGTTGGCGTGACGGCGTCACTCGGTGGGGGAAAGGTCCTCCAGCTCGACTCCGAGCGACTTGGCCAGCGCTTCCAGGAGTCTGGTGGTGGCCAGTTTCCTGCCGGACTCGAGTTCGTTCAGGTAGGTGCTCGACACCCCGATCGCGTGGGCCAGGGAGGCCACGGTCATGCCGCGATGCTCGCGCCAGACGCGGATCGGGTTCTCGCCGTTGATCAGCCGGTCGACCACCACCACGGACAGGGCGTCACCCTTCGAGCCCCGGGCGTCGGCGGCCAGGATGGCGGCTTCGTCCTCCGCGTCCTCGATGCGATCCAGCAGGGCCAGGTAGTCGGACCGCTTCAGGGTCACGGTCTGGTCGGTTTCGGCGATCGGACGGATGGGGGTGTTGTTCGGTCCCATGACTCCTCCCTTGATGATGGCTTCAACGATCGTCGTGTCCCCATTCCCGCTGATCCGGCACACCGCTCGCCATTCTTCGAGATGGACACGAAGGGCGGATGGCCGCCTCTTCATGGGCGTCACGTCGGACCGCCGATCGATGGGAGCGTTCGCCACATCGGTCAGAATGTTCAGGAGTTCCTTCGCCTGTTCCAGCGGAAGCGCCCGAAGGCTGGTTCGGGCCGCCAGTGCGAACATCAGGGTCATCGTCGTGGCACTCAGGTCACCAGGTCCGTCGGGGGACGTGTTGGCCCATGCCATTTCCGCTGTCAATTGAAAAGCACCGCGGCAAGGTCAGGCGTGGAATTGCCATCATTCAACGGAGGTGAGATCCTCCATGTCGACCCCGAGCGCCTTGGCCAGAGCGGCGATGGCCTTGACGGAGCCCGGTTTGCGGCGTGCCTCGATTTCGCTCAAGTAGCTCGCGGACAGACCGGCGGCCTCAGCCAGGGCGGTCGCCGTCAGGCCACGATGCTCGCGCCAGACTCGGACCGGACTTTCGCCGTCGATCAACCGCCCCAAGGCATCGTCCGACAGCGCGTCGGCCGTCATGCCCCGCGCCTCCGCCGCCTGCATGAGGGCGATATCCGCCGCGTCCTCGATCTGGTCCAACAGCGCCTCGTAGTCGGCCCGCGACAAGGTCACGGTTTCCGGTGTTTCAGATATGGGGCGGATGATGGCGTTCATTTGTACACTCCTCCTCTTGGAGCAACGTCTTCGACGATCATAGACAAAACTTTCGCCAATAGCGAAGCCACGGAAGAGATATCCCCATGACCGTGATCGTTCTCGGCACCTCCGGTTTCGCGGTGGAGCTTGCGGATGTGCTGGCCGACATGGGGCGGCGGGTGGAGGGGTTCGTCGGGCTTGAGCCGGACTGCGTCCTGCCGGGGCCGTGGCTGGGGGGGGACGAGGTGCTGGAGGGGACGCCCCGCGACGCCGACTACCTCATCGCCGTCGGCAAGCCCACCCTGCGGCGGCGCCTGGCGGAAAACCTGAGGCGTCTTGGCCTGCGGTATGGCCGCTGCGTCCATCCGGCGGCCTGGGTCGCTGCTGGCGCCGAGGTTGGGGAGGGGGTGATCGTCTATCCCAACGCCACGGTGCACGCGCGGGTGCGGCTCGGCACCGGGGTCATGGTCAACTCCAACGTCAGCATCGGCCACGAGACCTCCATCGGCGCCTTCTCCACCATCAGCCCCGGGGTCAGCCTGGCCGGGCGCATGACCATCGGCGAGGAGACCTGGTGGGGCATCGGCGCCTCGGGGATCGAGCTGCTGTCGGTGGCGTCCGGCACGCTGATCGGCGGCGGCGCCACCGTGGTGCGTGACATCGCGGCGGCCGGCACCTGGGTGGGCACGCCGGCCCGGCGCATGGGGGGCGGACGCTGAGCCGGGTCTACGTCTCCACCACCTTCCTCGGGAGCGGCGCCACGGAGGTGGGCGACGCCCTGGCGCTGCTGGAGGGCCTGGATGTGGACGGGGTGGAGCTGGGCTCGACCCATGTCTGGCGGGAGGACTTTCCCGACGTCGTGCGGCGGGGCTGGCGGGGGCCGCTCCTCTGTCACAACTATTTTCCGCCGGCGCGGGAGGACATGATCATCAACCTGGCCTCCACCGATGCCGGGGTGCGGCGGGCGTCGGTGCGGCATGCGCGGGAGTGCCTCGCCTTCGCCGCCGAGGTGGGAGCCTCGCTGTACACCGTCCATCCGGGCTTCCTGGCCGAGCCGATGGAAAAGGCGAAAGCCGCCGGCGACAAGGGGTTCGACTTCCGCTTCGCCGCCGTGGGGGCCGGTCAGGACGAGGCCTTCGCCGCCATGGTGGAGTCCCTCGCAGACCTGGTCGATGTGGCCCGGCTGCTTGGGGTGGGGTTGGCGGTGGAGACGCAAGGCTCGCGGACCACGCCCGGCGTCTCGGTGGCCGAGCGGCCCGCCGACTATGAGCGCCTGCTGGCGGAGTTTCCGGAAGACCTGCTCCTTACCTTCAACCTGGCCCACACCGTGCTGGCCGCCGCCGAGCATGGGTTCTCCGCCGAGGACTTCGTCGCGCGGTTCAAACACCGGTTCGCGGCGGTGGAACTCAGCCATAACGACGGCTTTCGCGACCAGCACCGCCCGCTGACCGGGGACAGTTTCGTCCTTCCGTGGCTCAAGCGTCTCGGCGACGTGCCGCTGATCCTCGAGTTCCGCGACGCTGTCCAGGCCGATCTGGCCGAGAGCATCGCCCTGGTACGCCAGGCAACAACGACAAGAAAAGACTTCAATAAGCCCTCTCCCCCCTCTTCCGGGGGGAGAGGGTTGGGTGAGGGGGGTGCCGAAGCTCCCGAGATGGTGCCGCCCGCCCCACCCCCTCACCCCGGCCCTCTCCCCCTCGAGGGGGAGAGGGAGCAGGTTGCTGGAATGCCCAAGAAAAGAACGTCCACGATAGGATGGGGGAAATGAAGGGTATCGACTTCAAGGGACTGCGGATCGGGCCGGGCCTGCCGACGTTCATCATTGCCGAGGCCGGAGTCAATCACAACGGCAGCATCGACCTGGCGCTCCAGCTTGTGGACGCCGCCGCCGAGGCCGGGGCCGACGCGGTCAAGTTCCAGACCTTCGTCACCGAGGAACTGATCACCCGCCACAGCCCCAAGGCGGAGTACCACATCGCCACCACCGGCACCGACCAGTCCCAGTCGTGGTTCGCGCTGCTGAAGAGCGAGGAACTGTCCGCCGCCGACTTCGCCCGGGTCAAGGCCCGTTGCGAGGAGCGGCGCATCGTCTTCATGTCCACCCCCTATGACGAGCCGAGCGTTGACCTCCTGGACCGGCTGGACGTGGTGGCCTACAAGATCGCCTCCACCGACAGCAACAACCTGCCGTTCCTCGAGTACGTGGCTTCGAAGCGCCGCCCGGTGATCCTGTCCACCGGCATGTGCACCATGGACGAGGTCCGCGAGTCGGTCGCCGCCCTGCGCCGCGGCGGCTGCGAGCAGCTTGTCCTCATGCACTGCACCGCCGAGTACCCGGCGCCCCTGGAGGAGGCCAACCTGCGGGCCATGACCACCATGTCGCGGGAGCTGGATGTCCCGGTGGGCTATTCCGACCACGTGCCGTCCCTGAGCGCCGCCCTGGCTTCGGTGGCGCTTGGGAGCTGCGTCTATGAGAAGCACTTCACCCTGGACCGCTCGCTGCCCGGCCCCGACCACCGCGCGTCGGTGGAGCCGGCCGAGCTAAAGGACCTGGTCCAGGCCATGCGTGCCGTCGAGGCGGCCCTTGGCGACGGCGTCAAGCGGGTCATGCCGAGCGAGGCCGCCAACCGCCCCCTGCTGCGCAAAAGCGTGGTGGCCAAGCGCGACATCGGCGCCGGGGAGAGGCTCGGCCGCAACAACCTGGCCATCAAGCGGGCCGGCGGACAGGGCATGCCGCCCGGCGCCTATTACGCCCTGATCGGCCGCACCGCCCGCGCCACCATTCCGGCCGAGACTCCCATCAGCGAACCCCTGCTGGCCCCGAGGACCCCATGAGCCCGACCCTCAAGACCCACACCGCCCCGGCCTCCGTCCGCGCCCAGTACGACCTGACGGGTCGGGTGTGCGTCATCACCGGCGGGGCCGGGTTCCTTGGCGTGCAGTTCGCGTCGGCGCTGGCCGAGATGGGTGGGCTGCCGGTACTGCTGGACCTGTCGGCCGAGGCGCTGGCCGCCGCCGCCGGGCGGGTCAGGGCGGAGGGCTTCCGCTGCGAGACCGCCGTCGCCGACATCACCGACGGTCCGGGACTGGCCGCCGTCGCCGCCGACCTGGTGGCTCGTCACGGCCGCATCGACGTGCTGATCAACAACGCCGCCCTGACCAAGTACACCTGCGACGCCGACCCGGAGGCCTTCTTCGCCCCCTTCGAGACCACCAGCCGCGCCGTGTGGGACGCCGGACTCACCGTCAACCTGACCGGCACGGCGCTCGCGTGTCAGATGTTCGGGCCGATCATGGTGCGCCAGGGGGGAGGCTCCATCGTCAACATCGGCTCGGATGTGGGCGTCATCAGCCCCGACCAGCGCATCTACGCCCCCGATCCGGCCCTCGACTATCCCGGCATGCCGTTCAACACCCCGGCGTTCTATGCGGTGACCAAGGCCGGGGTCATCCACCTGACCCGCTATCTGGCCACCCTGTGGGGGCCGGACGCCGTGCGGGTCAACGCCTTCTCGCCGGCCGGGGTGTACCGCGACCACGATCCGAAGTTCGTGGCCCAGCTTGCCTCCCGCATTCCCATGGGGCGGATGGCGGCCATCAACGAGTTCAAGGGCGCCATCGTCTTCCTGGCCTCCGACGCGTCGTCGTTCATGACCGGGCACAACCTGGTGATGGATGGCGGCCGGACCATCTGGTAAAAGACAAAGCCATGGACATCCGCCTGCCGCCGCGTGGCGACCTGCGCTGGGTCATCCTGGGCCGTCATCACACCCAGGACCGGCTGATCGAGCGCCTGACCGACGCCGGCTTTCCGCCGCCGCTGGTGGTGATCGACCCGCAGCACACCTATGACCGCGACCGGCGGCTCTTGATCCCCCATGGGCTGTTCGGGCGGCTCGACGAGCTGGCGGCGGCGGGTCGGGCGGTGGTGGTCGAGGTGGAGGAGATCAACGGCCCCGAGTTCCTGGCCCTGGTGGCCCGGCACCGCTGCACGGCGGCCTTTTCCACCGCCTGCCGGGCCATCATCAAAAAGCCGGTGCTGGAGGCCTTCTCCGGCCTGGTGTTCAACATCCATGGCGCCTGGCTGCCGGTGGAGCGCGGCGGCGGGCTGAACAGTTGGAAGATCCTGAACGGCAGCCACAGCGTCGCCAGCACCATCCACATGGTCGACGAGGGCATCGACAGCGGCGCCATCCTGTTCCGGCATAAGATGCCACTCGCCACCGACCGGCCCATTCCGCTGGACTACGATCGCGGACAGATGGCGTGCTCGCGGGTGGTGATGGATGCCTTCGTCGATGCCGTGCTGTCGGGTCTGCCTCTGGCCGCCACGGCGCAGGACGACGACGAGATGATCTACCTGCCCCGTCTGCACACCGAACTGAACGGGGCGATCGACCTGGATTGGCCGGTGGCGATGGTGGAGCGGTTCGTCCGCGCCTTCTCCGATCCCTATCCCGGCGCCCACACCTTCCTGAAGGACCGGCGCGTCCACCTTCACGATGCCGAGATCGTCCAGGCGGACGGCTTTCACCCGTTCTGCAACGGCAAGGTGGTGACGGTGCGGAGGGATGGTGGTGTCAACCTGGTTGCGGGGGGGGGGCTGCTCCGGGTCAGGGAGGTGACGGTGGATGGACGGCGTGATGCGGCGGCGGCGGTGCTGCGGACGCGGCACACGTTGCATACGCCGGCGGAGGGGCTGGTGGCGGCGCGGGTGAGCGTGCCGTCGGTGAAGGCGATGAAGTGATGGTGAATAAGAAAGAAAGAATAAGAACGAGGGGCCAGTCGGCCCCTCGTTCTCCCCATTTTTTTTGGCGTTCAATGATGCCCCCCGTTATGGTCACTCAATAAAAAGTAATGGGGAGCACGAGGGGCCGACTGGCCCCTCGTTCTTATTCTTTATTATTAATAATTACATGAGCCTCCCATGACCACACCCCACCACATCGCCGTCATCCCCGCCCGCGCCGGCAGCAAGGGCCTCCCCGGCAAGAACCGCGCCCTGTTCGGCGACCTGGCCGACTTCATCACTACCTCAGCCCTGTTCGACCGGGTCATCGTCACCACCAACGACGAGGAGCTGATCAAGACCGCCCAGATCCGCGGCTTCGACATCCGCCGCCGCCCCGACCACCTGGCCGGCGACCACAACTCCATCCGCGAGGCCTTCGTCGATGTGGTCGAGAACTGCCCCGTCCAGCCGGACGACTATCTCTGGCTGCTGTTCATCCCCCTGGTCTACCGCGACGTCGAGGACTTCAAGGCCGCCCGCGCGGTGATCGACGCCCGCCAGCCCGCCGGCCTGTGCAGCTTCATCCCCGCCAAAACCCACCCCTTCAACGTCTGGCGCATCGACGAAACGGCCGGGACGGTGGCCAAGTTCATCGACAACGACTACTACAACCGACAGGACTACCCTCCGGCGTGGGAGAACTACAACTATCTATGCTGCGTCCGGGTCCGGGACCTGCCGCGGGCCAATGCCAACCTGGTGTGCGGCGACAGCCATCCGGTGCTATTGTCCCCGGAGAAGGCCGCCGCCATGCAGGAGGTGGACGAGCCCGAGGACCTGCTGGCGTGGAAGACCAAGCACCCGGAGCACTTCCGCCGCCTGCTCGCCTCCGCCGACGTCCGGGCCTGGCTCGACGGCCTGCCGGAGACCAGGATCCCGAAGCACCTGCGCGATCGCCTGCGCTGAAAGGACTTCCGTCATGGACGCCCGCAAGCCCGACATCACCCGCTCCAACGCCCTGTGGCACCGCGCCGAGCGGATCATCCCCATGGGGACCCAGACCTACTCCAAGCGCCCGAACCAGTTCGTGGATGGCCTGACCCCGAAGTACCTGGAGCGGGGCCGGGGCTGCCTGACCTGGGACGTGGACGGCAACGAGTACATCGACTACGTGATGGCCTGCCAGCCGGTGATCCTCGGCTATTGCGACCCGGACGTGGACGCCGCCATCATCGAGCAGCTCAGGAACGGCATCGTCTTCAGCCTGGCGACCCCCCTCGAGGTGGAGGTGGCCGAGCGCCTCATCGACATCATCCCCTGCGCCGAGGGCGTGCGCTTTGGCAAGAACGGGGCCGACGCCACCTCGGCGGCGGTGCGGGTCGCCCGGGCGGTGACGGAACGCGAGCACGTGGCCTATTGCGGCTATCACGGCTGGCACGACTGGTACATCGCCAACACCGACCGCAACGCCGGCATTCCGCGGTTCAATCAGGACCTCACCCACGCGTTTTCGTACAACGACCTCGACAGCCTGGCCCAGGTGTTCGAGCGCCATAAGAACCAGATCGCCTGCGTGATCATGGAACCGCTCCAGGTGGCCGAGCCTAAGGACAACTTCCTGCACAAGGTGCGGGACCTGGCCCACGCCAACGGCGCCCTGCTGGTGTTCGACGAGATCATCACCGGCTTCCGCTTCGCCGAGGGCGGGGCGCAGCAGTTGATCGGCGTCACTCCCGACCTGGCCTGCTTCGCCAAGGCCATGAGCAACGGCATGCCGGTCTCGGCGGTGGTGGGAAAGCACGAGTACATCCAGGCACTCGAGAACACCTTCTTCTCGTTCACCTACGGCGGCGAGACCCTGTCGCTGGCGGCGGCCCGGGCGACCATCGACAAGATCCGCCGCGAGAAGGTGATCGACCACCTGTGGACCGTGGGGGGGCGGCTCAAGGAGGGCTTCAACGCCCTGGCCGCCCGGCACGGCGTCGAGGACTTCGTCCAGTGCCTGGGCTACCCCTGCCGCACGGTGGTGAGCTTCGACGGACGCGGGCGCTTCGACTCGCTGGAGATCAAGACCCTGTTCCAGCAGGAAACCATCAAGCGCGGCGTGCTGTTCGGCGGCTACCACTCCATGTCCTTCAGCCACACGGCGGACATCGTCGACCGTACCCTCGAGGTCTACGACGACACCATGAAGGTGCTGCGCTCCATCATCGACCAGAACAAGCCCATCACCGACTTCCTCGAGGGGCCGGTGGTGCAGCCGGTGTTCCGCAAGGTCAACGACTTCATGGCCCAGACGACCCGCCGATGAGTACACCGCTGAAAGTCCTGTTCCAGGGCCTGGGCGGGGTCGGGCAGCGCCACCTGCGCAATCTCCGCCTGCTGGAGCCGGAGGCCGAGGTGGCCGCCGTGCGCCATACCGGGCGCCGCTTCGAGATCGGCCCGGACCTGGCGGCCAACCACGGGGTGGATATCGTCGAGAAATACGGTATCCGGCTTTACGCTGGCATCACTGAGGCGGTGCGGGCATTTCGGCCCGACTGCGCCGTGGTCGCCACCCCCACCAGCCGCCACGGCGCCGATGCCCTGGCCCTGGTGGAGCTTGGGGTGCCGGTGCTGCTGGAAAAGCCCGCCTGCGCCAGCGAGGCGGAACTGGACGCCCTGCTGACCGCGACGGAGCGCACCGGCGTGCCGGTGATGGTCGCCTACATGCTGAACTTCAACCCGTCGGTGACCCGTCTGCGCCAGATGGTGCGGGATGGCGCGGTCGGGCGAGTCTATGGCGTGCGCATGGAGGGCAACTCGTTCCTGCCGTCCTGGCACCCCTATGAGCGCTACAACGCCTTCTATGCCGGGCGGCGCGACCTGGGCGGCGGCGCGGTGCTGACCGAGATCCACCTGTGCAACCTGCTGCACGGGCTGTTCGGCCTGCCGCGGCGGCTGTGGACGGTGGGAGGCCACCTGTCGCCCTGGGATCTGGACGTCGAGGACACCGCCACCACCCTGATGGAGTTCGACGGCCCCCACGGTCCCGTCGCGGCGACGATCGATGTCTCCCTCGTCCAGCGCCCGATTCGCTTCGCCGTCGCCGTGCGGGGAGAGAAGGGACGCCTGGACTGGAGCCTCCTCGACAACCGGGTCGTCCTCGAAAATGCCGCAGATGGAGTGCGGGAATCGTTCGAAGCTCCCGCTTTCGAGCGAAATACCATGTTCGTCGAGGAAATGCGTCACTTCATCGCTTGCGTGCGGACCGGTTGCGCGCCAGACTTTTCCCTGAAGACCGTGGCCGGGGGCGAACGCATCGCCCTCTGCATGAAGCAATCGCTGGAGACGGGACAACCGGTGACAGTATCATGATCCCTTCCGTTCCCCGTCACGCCATTGGCATCGTCCAGGGCCGGCTGCTGCCGCCCGTGGGCGGCCGGGTGCAGGCCTTCCCCGGCGACGGCTGGGAGGGCGAGTTCGCCCTGGCCGAGGAGCTTGGCTATACCGCGATGGAACTGACCATCGAGATGGCGAGCTTCGACATTCATCCCATTCGCACGCCCGATGGTCGCGCGACGCTGCGCCGCCTGGCCGACGACCACGGGGTGGTGCTGGCCGGCCTGTGCTGCGACACGGTGATGGAGCAGCCCCTGACCGTCACCGACAAGGCAGCCCGCGCCAAGGCCCGGGACATGCTGCGCATCCTTTTGGACTGCGGCGCCGAGACGGGGCTGCCGATGATCGAGCTGCCCATGCTCGGCCCCAATTCCCTGAAGCGCGCCCCCGATCCCAAGGCGTTCGCCGATCTCCTGGACGAGGCGCTGGACCACGCCGACGAGGTCGGCATCGACATCCTGGTGGAAACCGACCTGGACGGCCGCGCGCTGGCCAGGTTCATCGATTTGCGCCGCCACCCGCGTCTCGGCATCAACTACGATACCGGCAACAGCACCTGGTTCGGCTTCGACCCCGAGGACGAGATCCCCCACTACCACCGCCACATCCGCAACGTCCACATCAAGGACTGCACCCGCGCCGACTACAGCCGCCCCCTCGGGACCGGAGAGACCCGCTTCGACGCGATCTTCGCCCTCCTGGGCCATACCAGCTATGGCGGCGGCTTCGTCATCCAGGCGGCCCGCCAGTCCGACGACGTCGCCGCCGCCGGGGCCTATCTCGACTTCACCCGGGATCTGGTGCACCGGTATCTGACGGCGGAGTCCCGGGAAGGTGTCAATGCATAGCCCTTGCAGCCAACAAAAGCCCTCTCCCCCCCCTTCGGGGGGAGAGGGTTGGGTGAGGGGGGTGCCGAAGTTCCCGATATGGTGCCGCCCGCCCCACCCCCTCACCCCGGCCCTCTCCCCCTCGAGGGGGAGAGGGAGTGAAGGTTCCCAATACATTTTCAGGCTCTGAGCCGATGCTTCCTGGTGAGCTGTGGGTGTGCACCCTGGGCGAGGCGGCCATGGTCGCGGTCGCCCTGCGCGATGACAGTGGTAAGCCGGTCCTGGTGACCTGCCAGAGGCCCATCATCCTGACCATGCCGCGCGGCGGCGGCACCGTGACGATGCACGTCGTCCGCCACGCCCCCGGCGGACGGATGACCGTATTCGAGGCGGACTTCCAGGTTCATCACCACCGCATGGTGGATCTCACCCTGCTCCGCCCCCTCGGTGAAGGGCCGGCGCAGGTGTTCGAGGTCGGCACCATGTCGAGCCGCGTGGTCGGCGAGCCCATCACCATCCCGGGCTTCAGCAGTCCCGGGGCCAACCCCGTCCTCTGGGAAAGCCGCATCTTCGAGCGCCAGATCCACCAGGTGCAGCTCGACTACAGTCTCTATTCCCGGATGGAGGTCCTGACCCTGCACATGGACAGCGACCAGTGCCTACCCGGATCCCCGGTGCTGCACGACGGACACCTGGTCGGCATCTACGCCGAGCACCGCAGCAACGCCAACTTCCAGTCCCTGGCCAAGCTGGAGTTCCGCACCCCCATCACCTTCCAGAGTCTGGACTTCGCCCTGTGTCTGTCCGTCCGGCACGTGCGGGAGTTCCTGGCCGACGGCAGTTTGCTCCCGGCATAGGCCGATGCGCGAGTCCGACATCCGCCCCGCCGACCTGCTGGCCGAGTACCTGCGGCTGAGCGCCGCCGACGCCCGCCGCTTCTTCCCGGACCCTGAGGCCTTCGTCGCCCGCGCCTGCCCCGGCTGCGGCGCGGAGCAACCGGTTTCGGCCTTCGTCAAGACCGGGTTCACCTTCGTGCGCTGCGGCGCCTGCGACACGCTCTACGCCGCCACGGTGCCGAGCGACCAGGACCTCGGCGCCTTCTACGCCGACAGCCCGTCGCAGCGCTACTGGGCGGAGGTGTTCTTCCCGGCGGTGGCCGAGGCCCGCCGCGAGAAGATCTTCCGCCCGCGGGTGGAGCGCCTCCGCGCCCTGACGCGGGAGCACGGCGAGGCGCCGTCCCGTATCATCGGCGAGGCGCCGTCCCGTATCATCGATGTCGGTGCCGGCACCGGGATCTTCCTTGAGGAATGCCGGGCGCTCGGGTTCGGGCGGGAGCTTCGCGCCGTCGAGCCCAACGGCGCCATGGCGCGGCGCCTCAAGGAGGGCGGCTTCACCACCTGCGCCGGCTTCGCCACCGACGCGGCGCTGGCATGGGGCGGCTGGGCCGACCTCACCGTGTCGTTCGAGGTGCTGGAGCACACCACGTCGCCGCTCGCCTTCGTCACCGGCCTCAAGGCACTGACCCGACCGGGTGGCCTGATCCTGGTCAGTGGCCTGTGCGGTACCGGCTTCGACATCATGGTGCTGGGGGAGCGCTCCAACGCCGTGTCGCCACCCCACCACCTGACGTTCCTGAGCCGGGCCGGCGTGGCCGCCCTGCTGCGCCGCGCCGGCCTTGAGGAGGTGGCGTTCCTCACCCCCGGTCAACTCGACGTGGACATCGTCCGCAGCGCCGCCCTGGCCGACCCGGCGGCGGTGGCCGACCCCTTCCTCCGCCGGCTGGTGACGGGGGGAGACGCGGAGCGCTCAGCCTTCCAGGCCCTGCTGGCCGCCCACGGCCTGTCCTCCCACATGTGGCTGGTGGCGCGGGTAAGTTCCTAGCAAACTTAGAGCCCTCCCCCTCGATGGGGGAGGGTTGGGTGGGGGTGATGGTGCAGCACGTAGGTGCATCGTGGCCCACCCAAGAATTCAACTTTTGTAAGAATTTGCTTCTGTCTGCACGCGCCTCGCGGCCACCCCCACCCAAACCCTCCCCCATCGAGGGGGAGGGCTTAAGTTTGCTGGAGATTTGTGTGCATACGGTAGCCTCAAGGGGGAGAGGGGGAGTGTACTGCTCCGCCGATCCGCCGATCCGCCGATCCCCGCCCATGACGGCTGGGTGGCCATCGGCGGGGAGGGGAGGGGCCTCGACCCGGCCCGAGCGCGGCGGGATGTCGCCGCCGGCCTGGAGCGGGCCTTCGACGCCTGCGCCGCCGCATGGCTGGAGCTTGGGCGCGACCTCGGGCGGACGCCGTCGGCCGGGCTCGCCCACACCCCGGCCTGTGTCGCCAATGCCTCCGACCTTGGGCAGATGATGGCCTGGAGCCGGCTGGTGGAGGAGTGGACGGAGGACTCCGGCACCACCCTCGTCCTCTGCGACGACCCATGGCTGTTCCGCCACCTGGCCGCGCTGCCCGGGGTGCGGGCCGACTCTCCTCCTCCTCCGCTGTGGCGGGTGGAGGTGCGGCTGGCCCTGCGGGGATGGGTGGCGCGTACCTACCGGGCGCTGGCGCTGGCCCGGGCAGCATTGGCCCTGAGGAAGCACCGGGACGGCGGAAAGGGTGGGGCGACCCTGCTGGTCTATGGCCATCCCGCCAGCACCGCCGACGGCCATGACGCCTATTTCGGCGACCTGCCGAGTCAGTTGTCAGGCCTTGGCCGGGTGCTGCATGTGGACTGCCCGGTGGAGCGGGCGCGGGAGCTTGGCCACAGCCTGCACGCCCACGGCCATCCGCTGTTCGCCCTCCTGACGCTGCCTTTCGCGCGGTGGCGTCCGTCGCGACGGGACCTCGCCGGCCGGCATGGGTGGCTGGTGCGCCGCGCCGCCGCGCGCGAGGGCGGCACGGCGCAGGCGGCCCTCATCCGCTGGCAGATCCACTGCCAGGCCCGCTGGCTCGCCGCCCGGCGGCCGCGGGTGGTGGCCTGGCCCTGGGAGAACCACGCCTGGGAGCGCGCCCTGGTCCGCGAGGCCCGGCGACGGGGAGTCACGACCATCGGCTATCAGCACTCGGTCATCGGCCGGCAGATGCTGAACTACGCTCCCGGCTCCAACCCGGACGGGGTGGCGAGCCTGCCCGACCGCATCCCGTGCAGCGGCGAGGCCACCCGCGACCAGCTTGCGGCCTGGGGCGTGCCGGAAGACAGACTGGCCATCGGCGGCGCCCTGCGCTTTCCCGCGGCGGCGCGGGTGAGCCACGACCGGGAGGCGCCGGTGTTCATGGCGCTCCCCTTCGACGGCCTGGTCGCCACCGAGATGGTGGAGGCCGCTCGTGATGTTGTGGCCAGGGGAGGGCGACGCTTCCTGGTCAAGGACCATCCCATGAGCCCCCACGCCTTCGACGACGGTCCCGGCGTCACCCGCACCAGGGATCCCCTCGGCGCCCATGGGGCGCTGTCGGCCGTGGTGTTCGCCGCGACGACGGTGGGTCTCGAGGCCCTGCTGGCCGGGCTGCCCACGGTGCGCTTCCGGCCGCGCGGGCGGGTGTCCATCGACATCCTGCCGGCGGAGGCCGCCGCCGCCGTCACCGTCGCCGACGCCGAGGGGCTGGGGGCGGCTCTGGACACCCTGGACACCCTCGCCGCTCCGCCGCCCCTGGCCCGCGACCGGGTGTTCGCCCCGGTGGACCTGGACCTGTGGCGCCACCTGCTCGGGGAGATCTGACCGCCATGACCAAGTCCCTCAAGGCCCGCATCGCCGCCGGCGAGACCACCATCGGTGGCTGGCTGTCGATCCCCTCTCCCATCGTCGCCGATGCCCTGGCCAGTCTCGGCTTCGACTGGATCGCCGTGGACATGGAGCACGGCACCATGGGCGTGGACGCCGCCGCCGCCGCCTTCATCGCCTGCGAGCGCCACGGCTGCGCCCCCCTGGCCCGCATGCCCTCGGCCGATCCCTATCTGGCCCGCCGCCTGCTGGACGCCGGCGCCGTCGGCCTCGTGGTGCCGGTGGTGGAGAGCGCCGCCGCCTTCCAGGACTTCGCCCGCCACTGCGTCTATCCCCATGCCGGTGGCCGCCGCGGGGTCGGGCTGTCGCGCGCCAACCAGTGGGGAGCGCACTTCCAGGGCTATCTGGACACCTTCAGCCCGGTCCTGGTGCCGCAGATCGAGACCGCCGCCGGTGTCGCCGCCGCCGCCGCCCTCGCCGCCCTGCCGGAGGTGGACGCCCTGTTCCTCGGCCCCTACGACCTGTCGGCCGACCTGGGCCGGGCCGGAGATTTCTCGACCCCGGCGTTCGTCGCGGCCCAAAAGGAGGTGCGCGCCGCCTGCGCCCGCCACGGCAAGGCCCCCGGCGCCCACCAGGTCAAGCCGGATCTCAGGGAACTGGCGACCAGGCTGGAGGAGGGCTTCCGCTTCGTCGCCTACGGGTCCGACATGATCGCCATGCGCCACGCCCTGGAGGGGTTCCGGTGACCGACGGGACCCTTGACGGGCGGCCCGCGCGGCGCCTACCCTGATGCTGGATGTTGCATGAAGGTGCCCCCATGCCTCGCGGCCCAGCTCATTTGCCGGGTGTCTCCGGCCAGTCGCCGAACCCGTCGGCCATCGGTGTCCCGTTCTGGTCGTTGCTGGATGATGGCTCCGCCCTCCTCAGTTTGAAACCAGGGTGGGATGGTCACGACGGCAAGGTGATCTCACGCGACGCTCTGCGTTTCATGCACCACGTTCTTGAACAGGTCTTCCTTACGTCCCCGCAACTCCCCGAGCCGGCACTGGTGCCGCTTTCGTATGGCGGCATCCAGGCCGAGTGGTATACCGAAAAGGCGGACCTGGAGATCGAAGTCGAGAGTCCAGGTCACTTTCTCTGGTACTTCCACGATCGACAGAGCGGCATTGAGGACGAAGGGGAAGGAACGACCGATTTCACTCTACTACAGGAACTTGCCGCCAGGATCTGAATCCTGACGGGTATGGTCGATGCGGGCTCTGCCCGCACCCGCCGTCATGCCAAAGCCATGCACTCGCATGACGGCCTGGAGGCCTTTGGAAACCCATTAACGGGGGTTTGGGGCCTCAGGCCCCAAATGGGGTTCGGGGCGATAGCCCCGAGATCATCATCGCGATCTAAATATTCCACCTGACCAAGAGTCAGCAAAACACCCTTCGAAAAATGGCCGAGGTACTGAAATGGCCCCCATGACCAGACGCGTGTGCATCATTCCCGCCCGGATGGCGTCGAGCCGCTTTCCGGGGAAGCCGCTGGCGCCCATTCTCGGGCTGCCGATGATCCTGCACATCTGGGAGAGGTGCCGGCTGGCCAGGGGGTTCGATGCCGTGGTGGTCGCCACCTGCGACGAGGAGATCCGCGCCGTGTGCGCCGCCCGGGGGGCCGAGGTGGTGATGACCGCCGACACCCACCCGGGGGCGGTGGACCGCTGTGTCGAGGCGGCGGCGAAGCTCCGTCCATCGCTTGGTCCCGACGATCTGGTGCTGATGGTGCAGGGGGACGAGGTGCTGGTGACGCCCCGCATGTGCGAGGACCTCATCACCGCCTATGACCGCACCGGCGGCCCGGTGGTCAATCTGGCCTCGCGCATCGCCTCCGCCGCCGAGCACGACGACCCGAACCGGGTCAAGGTGGTGACCGCCCTCGACGGCCGGGCGCTGTACATGTCCCGCTCGCCCATACCCTCGCGGGTACGCGACCCCGAGGTGCCGAAGCTGCTGCAGACCGGCATCATCGGGTTTTCCCACGACTTCCTGGGCCGCTTCGGCTCCCTGCCGCGCACGCCGCTGGAGACCGCCGAGGGCATCGACATGCTGCGCTGCCTGGAGCACGGCCTGCCCGTGCAGATGGTTCTGACCGAGCGCACCACCTTCGGCATCGACACCCCCTCCGACGTCCCCCTGGCCGAGCCGGTGCTGCGGGCCGATCCCACCACCGCCCTCTATCTGCCCCGTCCATGACCGAGACCCTCCTTCGCGTCGGCATCGCCGGCTATGGCGTGGTCGGCCAGCGCCGCCGCCAGTTCATCGACCGTCATCCCGCCCTGAAGACCGTCGCCGTGTGCGACCGCGCCCTGGACGGCGAGGGCGCCTTCGCCGACGGAGTCCGCCACTATGCCCATTACAGCCGGTTGCTGGCGGCGGAGAGCCTCGACCTCCTGTTCGTGTGCCTGACCAACGACGTCGCCGCCGAGGTGACCATCGCCGGACTGGAGAAGGGGCTGCACGTCTTCTGCGAGAAGCCCCCCGGCCGCGACATCGCCGACATCGTCCGGGTCATCGCCTGCGAGCGCCGCCACCCGGGGCTCCGCCTGAAATACGGCTTCAACCACCGCTACCACGACTCGGTCCGCGAAGCCCTGAAGCTGGTGCGCTCGGGCGAGCTGGGCCGGGTGGTCAACATGCGGGGCATCTACGGCAAGTCGGCCATCATCAACTTCCAGTCCGACTGGCGCACCAGGCGGGCCATCGCCGGCGGCGGCATCCTGCTGGACCAGGGCATCCACATGGTGGATCTCCTGCGCCTGTTCGCCGGCGACTTCACCGAAATCCACAGCGTCGTCAGCAACGATTTCTGGCGCCACGATGTCGAGGACAATGCCTACGCCCTGATGCGCACCGCCGATGGGGTGGTGGCCATGCTCCACTCCTCCGCCACCCAGTGGCGCCACCGCTTCGAGCTTGACATGGCGCTGGAAAAGGGCACGGTAATCCTGAGCGGCATTCTCTCGGGCTCGAAGAGTTACGGTGCCGAGACCCTGACCGTGGCCTGGGCCGCCGAGAACGATGCCGGCAATCCAAGGGAGCAGACCACCCGCTACAACCATGATCCCTCGTGGGCCGACGAGATCGCCGAGTTCGCCGACGCCGTGCGGACCGGCGCACCGATTGTCGACGGCTCGTCGGAGGAAGCGCTGAGGACCATGCACCTGGTCTACCGCATCTATTGTGCCGATCCCGCGTGGCGTGCGCGCTGGGCCCTGACCGACGACGTTCCCCCGGAGTTCCTGACGAGGCCGCAAGAGCCATGATCACCCCCGCATACCGCTTCAAGGCCGTCGTGTTCGACCTGGACGGGACGCTGATCGACAGCGCGCCGGACGTGCGGGCCGCCGTCAACAAAGTGCTGGCCGAGCTTGGCCGGCCGGCGCTGGGGCTGCGGGAAATCCGCGGTCTGGTCGGTGACGGCGCCCGGATCCTGATGCAGCGCTGTCTGGCCGAGACCGGCCCGCAGCCCACGGATGCCGAGGTGGACGCGGCGGTCACCCGCTACCTGGATTTCTACCGCACCGACCCGGCGGGCCACACCGAGATCTACCCCTATGTGGTGGAGACCCTGATGCAGCTCTCGGCCGAGGGCCTGAAGCTTGGCGTGTGCACCAACAAGCCGCACGAGATGACCATGCTGGTGCTGCGGGCCCTCGGCATCGCCAAGCTGTTCAAGGCCATCCTGGGCGCCGACCTGATGCCGTTCAAGAAGCCCGACCCCCGCCACGTCCTGCGACTCCTCGAGATGATGGACGCGAGGCCGGCCGACGCCGTGCTGGTGGGCGACAGCGAGGTGGACATGGAGTCCGCCCGCAACGTCGGCATCCCCGCCGTCGCCGTGACCTACGGCTATTCCAGGGGGAACTCCCGCGACCTGGATGCCGAGGTGCGCATCGGCTCGTTCCGCCAGTTGCCGGACGCCCTGATGGGGCTCGGCGCGGTCATCGCCCCCGCGACCCTTCCATGACCCGCGTCGCCGTCGCCTCCCGCTCCTTCTCCCGGCATCCGGTGCTGCGGGCCGAGCTTTTGGCCCGCTATCCGGGAACCACCTTCAACGACGCCGGCCGCTCCCTGGCCGGAGACGAGCTGGCGGCGTTCCTCGACGGCCACGACAAGGCGATCACGGCCCTCGAGCGCATCGACGAGGCCCTGCTCGGCCGCCTGCCCACCCTCAAGGTGATCGGCAAGTACGGGGTGGGCCTTGACATGATCGACATGGAGGCCATGGTCCGCCACGGGGTGAGACTGGGCTGGACCGGCGGAGTCAACCGCCGCTCGGTGTCGGAACTGGTCATCTCCACGGCCATCGCCCTCCTGCGCCACGTGCCGGCCGGCAATCGCGAGGTCCTGGCCGGCACCTGGCGCCAGCACCTCGGACGCCAGCTTACGGCCAAGACGGTCGGGATCATCGGCTGCGGCCACATCGGCAAGGACCTGGCGCCGCTGCTCAATGCCTTCGACTGCCGGGTGCTGGCCCACGACATCCTGGACTTCCCCGACTTCTACGCCCGGCACCGGGTGGAGCCGGTGACGCTCGAGGCCCTGCTGGCCCAGTCCGACGTGGTTACCCTGCACCTTCCCCTCGACCCGTCCACCATGGGCATCCTGTCGGCGGAGCGCCTGGCGCTGATGAAGCCCTCGGCCATCCTGATCAACGCCGCCCGCGGCGGCCTGGTGGACGAGGCGGCCATGAAGTCCATGCTGATGGATGGGCGCCTGGCCGGAGCGGCCTTCGACGTGTTCGCGGTGGAGCCGCCCGAGGACCGGGAGCTTCTGGCCCTGCCCAATGTCCTCGCCACCCCCCACATCGGCGGCAGCGCCGAGGAAGCCGTGCTCGCCATGGGCCGCGCCGCCATCGAGGGCCTGGACAGGAACGAGCTGCCATTGCCGGGCGTGTTCAAGGGATAAGAGCGAACATGCCGCGCCTTTACCTCCATCAAAAGCCCTCTCCCCCCTCTTCCGGGGGGAGAGGGTTGGGTGAGGGGGGAGTGAAGTTCCCGAGATGGTGCCGGCTGCCCCACCCCCTCACCCCGGCCCTCTCCCCCTCGAGGGGGAGAGGGGGTAGACTTGCCGGCCCTCTCCCCCTCGAGGGGGAGAGGGGGTAGACTTGCTTGACGCGCTGCTCCGCAAGGGACGGCAGGTCGCGGCGGATCCGGTGCTGCGGCGCTGGCTGGCGTTGCGCCTGCTCGGGCGGGTACGGGGAGAGCCGGCGTTCGTCGCCCATCGCCCGCCATACCTGGGCGCCGGCTGGAGCGGCCTTGACGCCGAGACGCCGTCGCTCTCCTTTCCCGAGATGGCCAGCGGGGACGAGCCGTCCGCCTCCATCGCCCTGTCCCTGTCCCTGCCAGGAGAAACGGTCACCGTCGTGCCGGGACGGGAGACGGCGCTGTTCGAGCGCTCCTTCGCCGATACCGAGACCCTGCTCGCCGTCCACCGCTTCGCCTGGCTGCCGCTGCTTGGCGACGGAGTGAGCCCCGGATGGGTGGCGCGGCTGTGGCGGGCGTGGGCGGAGCGGTTCGCCACCCCCTCCGACGGCTGGCCCTGGCACCCCTACACGGCGGCGGAGCGGGTGATCAACCTACTGGACTTCGCCGCCCGCCATGGGTTGCCGGCCCCGGTCGGCGAGACGACGCGGGTCCTCGCCCTCCACGGCCCGGCCATCGCCGCGCGCCTTGAGTACTTCGGCGAGCACCACACGTCGAACCACCTGTCCAACAACGGACGGGGGCTGTATCGGCTGGGGCTGGCGCTGGGGATGGAGCGCTGTGCCGCGACCGGCCTCGCCATCCTGCTCGAGGAGGCCCGGCGCCTGTTCCGCCCCTCCGGGGTGCTGCGCGAGGGATCCAGTCACTACCACCTGCTGCTGACCCGCAATTATCTCGACGCCTGGCTCACCGCCCGCGCCCACCATCGCCCGGAAGAAGGCGACCTGCGCCGGATCGCCGGCCGGGCGCTGGCCGTGGTGCCTCGCCTCGGGCTGCCGGGAGGCCTGCCGCTGATCGGGGACATCTCCCCCGACTGCCCGCCGTCGTTTCTGACGAGCCTGCTGGGGGGAGGCGGGGGAGGCGGGCTCGAGTTGCGCGACGCCTGCGAGCCGGTCCCGGACGACCTGCCGGTCCCTGACGATCTGCTGGTCGCCGACGGCTGGCTCGATGGCCGCTTCGGCCCGTGGAGCGGCCTCTGGCATGCCAGCCCCGAGGGCTGGTCGCACATGCCGGGTCACGGCCATCAGGACTGCGGCGGCTTCGAGCTGCACTTCGGGGACGAGCCCCTGTTCGTCGACCTGGGACGGGGGAGCTACGGCGAGACGGGGTTCTTCGACGTTTCCGGCCTGGCCCACAACATCGTCACCATCGACGGCGCCGATCCCTATCCGCCCAACCGGCCCTACTATGACGACGCCTTCCGCCACGCGGTGGGCGGGCCGCCGCCCCGGCTGCGGCGCGAGGCGGACGGCGTGTCCCTCACCCACCGCGGTTTCGGGCGTCTGCGCCGGGTGGGGGAGGTGGAGCGGCGCTGGCGCTTTATCGGTCCGACGCTGCGCCTGGACGAGCGGGTGGACGGCCTGGGCCGCCATGTGGTGCGCCGCCTGCTGCACACCCCCCTTGCCGTGGAGCCCCTCACCGACGGGGCGATGCTGCGCGGACGGGAGCGGACCTGGCGCCTGCGCGTCGAGGACCGGGCCGATATCGTCCTTCGGCCGGCAACCCGCTGGACGGCCTATGGCGTCGGCCACCCGGCCACCACCATCGACATCGGAGTGGAGGCCACTCTGCCCTGGAGAGGCCGTCTGACGGTGACGGCGGAGTAGGGGGTATGTGCGGGCTGGCCGGACTGTTCATTCCCCGAAACGCGACCATCGAGCGGGCGGATATCGGCGCCATGCTGGGGGTGATGCGTCATCGCGGCCCCGACGGCACCGGCACCCATGACAGCGCCGACCGCCGCTTTCAGGCCGGCTTCGCCCGGCTGGCCATCATCGACCTCGCGACCGGCGACCAGCCGCTGGTGGAGGAGGACGGGCGGCGGGTGCTGCTGGGCAATGGCGAGATCTACAACTACCTGGAACTGCGCGCCGACCTGGCCCCCCACCCCTTCCGCACCAGCGGCGACATGGAGGTGGTGCTGCCGCTGATGGACCGGGACGGCGACGGCTTCGTCCACCGGCTCAACGGCATGTACGCCCTGGCCCTGTACGAGCGCGACCGCCACCGGCTGCTGCTGGTGCGCGACCGTCTTGGCATCAAGCCGCTGTACTGGAGCCGCACCCGCGCCGGCGCCATCCTGTTCGCCTCCGAGCCCAAGGCACTGTTCGCCTCGGGCCTGGTGCGGGCCGAGGTGGACGAGGAGTCGGTGTCGGCCTATCTCGCCCACGGCTATGTGCCGGGGGAGCGCACCCTGTACCGGGGTGTCGCCCGGCTGCCGCCCGGCCATGTGCTGACCGCCACCGCCGACGGGACGGTGGAGGTGTCGCGCTACTGGCGCCCGGCCCCCGCTCCCGATCTGCCGACCGACCCCGCCGCCATCGCCCCCTATCTGGCCGACCTGCTGGGGGATAGCCTGAGGTTGCAGTTGCGTAGCGACGTGCCTGTCGGCGCGCTGCTGTCGGGAGGCCTGGACTCCGGCCTGGTGGTGGCGCTGGCGGCGCGGTGGGCGGAGCGGCCGCTCGCCACCTTCACGGTGCGCTTCGAGGGGGCGGCGGTGGACGAAAGCCCCCTGGCCGCCCTGGTGGCCGAGCGCTACGCCACCCGCCACACCGTCATCGACGTCGCCGCCGGCGGCGCCGCCGAGCACCTGCCGGCCCTCGCCTGGTACTGCGACGAGCCCCTCGCCGACGCCAGCCTGCTGCCCAACTACCTGATCGAGCGCGAACTCGGCCGCCACGTCACGGTGGCCCTGAACGGCACGGGGGGAGACGAACTGTTCGCCGGCTATGGCCGCTATTTCCGCCTGCCCATCGAGGCCCGCTACCTGAGGCTTCCCGCCTGGCTGCGCCGAGGCGTGGTGGAGCCCATGGCGGACCTGGTGTCGCCGATGACCGCCTGGCGGCTGCGGCGGGCGGAGAAGTTCGACCTGGACCGGGGCGGCTATCTGCACGACCACTCGGCCCATTTCCCGCCGCCCATGCGCGCCCTGATGGGCAACCGCCAGATCCCGCCGCCGCCCGCCCAGCGTCGGTTCTTCGCCGACTTCGCCGGACCGGCCGACAGCGGGGCCCTGTGCGCCGATCTCTGCACCTATCTGCCCGACGATCTTCTGACCCTGTTGGACCGCACCAGCATGGCGGTCGGCGTCGAGGGACGGGTGCCGTTCCTCGACCATCGCCTGGTGGAAGCGGCGCTGGCCGTCCCCCCCGAGGTGCGCACGGCCGGTGGCCGCCAGAAGGCGCTGGAGCGGACCATCGCCGCCCGCTTCCTGCCCAAACCGCTGCTGACCGCGCCCAAGCAGGGGTTCGCTTCGCCGGTGCCGGCGTGGATGGCGGCGGGACTCGGGACACTGGCCGGCCGCATCCTGACCCGCCCGGCGGCCCTGGCGCGCGGCTGGTGGACTCGGGAGGGGATCGAGCGCCTGCTGGCCCATCCCGAGCGCCACGCCTATCGCCTCTATGACCTGCTGATGCTGGAGATGACCGTGCGCCTGCACGTGGAGGACGGCCGCCGCGAGCCTCCCACCGAGGGCCTGGAGGCCTTCGCCGATGCCGCGTGAGCAGTCGGGGAACGATGCGGGGCTGCCGCCCCGGACCCCGCCCGGGGCTATGCCCCGGACCCCCTTGATATTTAATAATAAATCAAAGGGGGTTTGGGGCATCGCCCCAAATGGGGTTCGGGGCGATAGCCCCGAAGGTCCATCGGCGAGTCATGCCGAGGAGGGAGCATCGGCCGACGTCAGCGTCGTCATGCCGGCCTGGCGCGCCGCCGCGACCATCGGCCGGGCGCTGGCCAGCATCGCCGCCCAGACTCTGCCGCCTCGCGAAGTGATCGTGGTGGACGACGGCTCCGACGACGGCACCTTCGAGGTGGCGGCGCTCATGGCGCCACGGATGAATGGCATCCGGCTCGTGGTGCTGCGCCAGGCCAATCAGGGAGCCGGCGCCGCCCGCAACCGGGCGCTGGCCGCGGCCGGCTGCCGCTGGGTCGCCTTCCTCGATGCCGACGACGAGTGGCTGCCGGAGAAGCTCGCCCGCAGCATGGCGTACATTGAAGAGTCTGGCGACCTGGTCCTGGTGGCCCATGACGGCTGGGTGGTGGACGGCGCCGCCACCGTCCCGCTCGAGTGCAGCGCCCGCTTCCAGCGGGATGGCCATCCCTTCGTCGAGCTCTATCGGCGCGGCTACATCGACACCTGCTCGGTGGTGGCGCGGCGCGATGCGGTGATGGCCGCCGGAGGCTTCGACGCGACTCTGCCGGCGGGTCAGGACTTCGACCTGTTCCTCGCCATGCTGGGACGGCCGGAGGCGCCCTTTCTGGTGTTCCCCGAGCGCCTGGTGCGCTATCACATCACCCCGGGCAGCATCACCAGTAATACCTGGCGCCGCCTGCGCTGCCAGATCCGCATCCTCGAGCGTCATGCCGCCCGGCTGCGGCATTTTCCGGGGAGCCTGCTGCCCAGCGTGTGGTTTCGCATCCTCGCCGTCCACCGCGAGGCCTGGACCGTCTTCCTGGACCGCCGCGACGGCGGCGGACTGCTGCGAGTGATATGGTCCCTGGCCCTAACCCTGCCCATCCTGACCTTCAAGGTGCTCCGCCAATGAGTGTCTTCGCTCCCCCCGTCCGGGTCCTGGTCAACGGCCTGCATGCCAAGAGCGGCGGCGGCGTCACCTATCTGCGCAACATCCTGCCGTTCCTGGCCGACGACCGGCGCCTCGAGCTGCACCTGTTCCTGAAGCGCGACCAGTACGCCCTGTTCCATCCGGTGGACGAGCGGGTGCGCGTCCACCTGTTCGATTTCGGCGAGGGGCTGGCCCGCCTGCTGGCCTGGGAGCAGCTCGTGCTGCCGCTGCTGGCCCGGCTGATGGCGGTGGACGTCACCTTCTCGCCGGCCAACTTCGGGCCACTGCTGGCGCCCCGGCCGGTGATCATGCTGCGCAACTCGCTGGCGGTGGTGGGGCGGGAAACCCGCTCCATCCGTCGCCTGTACTGGGTGGGCCTGGCGCTGATGACCGCGTTGAGCCTGCTGTCCTGCCGCCAGGCCATCGCCGTGTCCGAGTACGCGCGCCGGGCGCTGACCTTCGGGCTGCGGGGCGTCCTGCATGGCCGCGTCACCGTGGTGCCCCACGGCCTCAGCACCCACTTCGCCGCCGAGCGGGACATCGACGACAAGGAGTCGTTCCTGCTGGCGGTTGCCGACATCTACGTGCAGAAGAACCTGCACAACCTGATCGAGGCCCTGCCCCGGATTGTCGCCAGCCGCCCCGAGGTGCGACTGCTGATCGCCGGGCGGGAGATCGACGGCTCGTATGCCGCCGAGCTGCGCCAGCTCGTCACCCGTCTCCACCTGGGTGACCGGGTGGAGTTCATGGGTGGCGTGTCGTCGCAGCGGCTTAAAGAACTGTACAACGCCTGCGCCCTGTTCGTGTTCCCCTCGACGGTCGAGACCTTCGGCAACCCGCTGGTGGAAGCCATGGCCTGCGGCGCCTGCATCGCCAGTTCCAACACCGCCGCCATGCCGGAGATCCTGGCCGACGCCGGCTGCTATTTCGATCCCCTGGACGTGGACGACATCGCCGGCCAGATCCTGAAGCTGCTGGGTGACCGGGAGATGCGGCGGGACTTTTCGGCGCGGGCGCTCCTGCGGGCGGGCAATTTCTCGTGGCGCAGCACGGGAGACAAGACCGCCGAGGTGCTGACCAGCGTGGTGCGCGGCGACAAGCGGGGGCGGCCGCGGTGAGGGAGAAGCGCCTCCTCGTCGTCACCCTGCCGCCGCTGGAAGGCGGGGTGCCGGCCAAGACCCGGATCCTGGTGGAGTTCCTGATCCGCCGGGGCTGGTCGGTGACCGTCGCCCACTACGCCACCCTGTCCGACTACCCGGACCTGGTGGCGCCGTCGTGGCGCATCCCCTCGGGAGCCCGGCCCCGGCTGCGGCACGGCACCTGCTTCGACGGCGTGCCTTCGGTGGCGGTGGGCTGCTGGCTGCCGGAGGTGGAGGCCACCTACTACCGGCCGTCGCGGCTGTGGGACGAGGCCATCGCCGGCCACGACCGCCACATCGCCGTCGGCGGGACGGTGCTCGCCTCCTATCCGCTGCTGAAGGCCGGGATTGCGCACCTGATCTGGTGCGCCAGCCCGATGATCGATGACCGCATCGATCGCCGCGCCGGCATGTCGGCGCCGCGGCGGCTGTTCGACCGGCTGGTGGTGGCGCCCCTGCAGGCCCGTATGGAGCGGGAGATCCTGGCCGGCCCCGGCCTGGTGATGCCGGTCAGCGCCTATGCCGCACGGGGCCTCGCCGCCCTCGGCCGCGACCCCGCCCGCATCCGCCCCGTCCCCATCCCGGTGGACGTGGTGGCCTACCAGCCGCCGCCGGAGCCGCCGGAGCCGGGGGTGATCGGCTTTGCCGGCCGCATCGGCGACCCGCGCAAGAACGTGGCCCTGCTGATCGAGGCGGTGGCCCTGGCGGTGCGGAGCGGCGCCGACCTGCGCCTCGAGATGACCGGCACCCCGGACGCCACCACCAGCCGACTGGTGACGGAGCGGGGACTGGGGGAGCGTGTCCGCTTTCATGGTCACGTGCCGCGGGAGTCGCTGCCCGATTTCTACCGCCGCCTCGACGTGTTCGCCATCCCCTCGCGCCAGGAGGGCTTCGGCATCGTCGGTATCGAGGCCATGGCCTGCGGCGTGCCGGTGGTGTCCACCCGCTGCGGCGGGCCGGATGACTACGTGATGCCGGATGAGACCGGCTACCTGGTCCCCCACGAGCCCATGCCGATGGCCGAGCGGATCATGGCCATCGTCGCCGACCGCCCCCTGCGCGACCGCCTGTCCGCGGCCGCCCGCGCCCTGGCCGTCGCCCGCTATGGCCACGCCCGCTTCGAGGAGGCCGTCTCCGCGGCGTGGTCGGATGTGTGGGGGGATGCGCCGTGATGACGGGTACGAAGTTCGTCGCAAGGCGGCTGCGTCGGATACCGACAAAGGCGGAACAGGCGTTGTGGTTTCAGTTGCGTAACCGCAGGCTTTGTGGCGTCAAGTTCCGTCGCCAGCATCCGATCGCTGGATTTGTCGCCGACTTCGCCAACGTCGAATCACGTCTTGTCGTCGAGATAGACGGTGGACAGCATTGCCCGAAACGGGATGATCGACGCACGGCAGTTATCGAGGCGGAGGGATGGCGCTTGATCCGCTTCTGGAACAACGAGGTGCTGGAAAACATGGACGGAGTGCTCCACGCCATAACAAAAGCCCTCTCCCCCCCACAGGGGGGAGAGGGTTTGGGTGAGGGGGGATGCTGAAGCTCCCAAAGACCTTGCCGGTTGCCCCTATCAAATGCCCTCTCCCCCCTCTTCCGGGGGGAGAGGGTTGGGTGA
>JAMOBE010000126.1:0-8466 GCA_039908285.1 Alphaproteobacteria bacterium | reverse complement strand
GGAGGGCTTAAGTTTGCGGGAAACTTGTGTGCATACGGTCGCCGGTGCCAGCGGCTATGCGTGGCGGCCCTCCCGTTCTCCGGCCCAGTCCTTGGCCAGGTCCAGTTCGGCAAGGACCGCGTGCCGTGCCTGCCGTCGCAGGGACTCGGTCTTCGGTTGCAGCGTCTCCCTCTCGAAGCGCGAGGCCGGAAGCAGGGCTCCCAGCGCCGCACCGGCCGTCAGGGCCAGCCCCGCCACCAGTAGCGGCCGCTCCCGGGTCGTGGCGACGGCGCCGTCGCCGACCCGCGAGGCGAAGGTGCGGGTGGTGGTGCCGACGCTGACCATCCCATGGCGGGCTCCCGATGCCATGGTCCGGATGCGGCTGCTCATGCCACGGGCGGCCTGCCGGAGGCGCCCACCCGCCCCTTCCTGGGTCTCGGCGGCCTGCTCCGGGACCCCGCGAGCGCTCTCGCCCAGATGCCGGACGGTCTCGCGGATGCTCTGGGCGGCGCGGGCGGTGTCGCCCAGGTGGCGGACGGTCTCGCGGATGGTCTGGGCCGCGCGGGCCGCGCGGTGGACGGCGACCTGGGGTCGGTCCTCGCCGCCCGGCTCTGCCTCATGCTCCTTCAGGGGCGTGACCGCTTCGCCCGCCGGCGCCGCGAGGCTCGCCTCCGCGGGCTCCGCTCCGGAGCGACGGCTGGCCACCATCAGCCACGCCAGGCCGATGCCCACCAGCGCCACCGGCACGGGGTTGCGCTTCACCACCGCGCCCAGGCTGACGAGATAGTCCCCGGGGCCGTCCTCCAGATAGTGGACGGCCTGATCCATGATCTGGCCGGGGGAAAGCTTGTGCTGGATGGCGTCCAGGGTGGCGCCGAGGTCGGCCCGGATCTGCATGATGTCCTGCTCGATGGCGTCGGGAGTGGCGCCGATGGAGCGGACGGTTTCTTCCTTCGGTGTCATGTCATCTGCTCCCTGGCGTGCCGGCGCGCCGCAAGGTGTGAAGGGTGCGCTGCGGTGTCAGACTACTGACGCGGAGGCTGTCACGACCCCACCACAGCAGGGCGAGGCCGATCACGGCGGTGACGCCGCCGACGATCAGCGGGGCCATCCATGCGGCCCCCTCCGGGGTCACCCATGCGGCCCCCTCCACGCCGGCCAGGGCCACATGGACTCCGGCCACCAGGGCGGCCAGCAGCACCAGCCAGCCGCCGAGCAGGATCACGGCGCCGACGGCCATGAAGACCACGCCTGAGCCGGCGCGGGTCATCTTCTCCCCGACCTCGGCCCGGGCGAGCGCGGCCTCCTGGCGCGCCAGAGCCGACACCCCGTGGGCCAGATCACCGAACAGCGCTCTGAACGAGCGATCCTCGCCAATGGTCTGCGGCATCACAGGCCTCCCCTGGGTGACTGCGACTCACCGAGGAGACGGGCAGCCAGGAAGCCGGCCAGCGCCGCTCCCCCGACCACCAGGCCGGGCCGGCGTCGGGCGAAGTCGCGCACGGTGTCGGTCAGGGTGTCGATATCGCGGGCGTACAGCGCTCCGGCCAGCCGGTCCAGCCCCAGCGCCGCTTCCCCGGCCAGATCGGCCAGGGCCGTCCCGCCGCCGTCACCCTCCCGCAGGCCCCGGGCGGTCAGGCGCAGGGCATCGGCGACGACGCCGACCTGCTGCGCGGCGAAGGTCTTCTGCTGCCGGAGAAAACTGCCGGTGCGCAGACGCATCTCCCCCCGGAGCTTTCGTGCCTCGGTGGTCAGCTCATCCGGGGGTCTTCCCTGGCCCGTCATGGAAAAGCCGGGCTCGGGTGGAGTCGCCGGTTCCGGCCACGGAGTCGCCGTACCGGGTGCCGGTTTCTGGGACTCGGGCGGTGTCCCGCCCGGTGCCATTTGCACCATGATGATCTCTCCTGATGACGATCACCCGCGGCCGGCCGGCCGGGGCACCCTGCCCGAGCCGCTCTCCAGCCGTGAGCCTTACTTCACAAACGCACGGCGGCCGTGAAGGTTCATCGGGGGTATGCAGACGAAAGTGCTTGACCGATGGCGCGGCCGGCTTCACTTATCTCTGCGGGTTTTCCAGGAGGCGCATGACGTATGGCAAAGGAAGATGTGCTCGAGTTCTCCGGCACGGTGGTGGAACTGCTCCCGAATGCGATGTTCCGGGTCAAGCTGGACAACGAGCATGAGATTCTGGCGCACACCTCCGGGAAGATGCGCAAGAACCGCATCAGAGTGCTGGCCGGCGATCGGGTGAATGTGGAAATGACGCCATACGACCTGTCCAAGGGTCGTATCACCTTCCGCTTCAAATAGGCCGGGCCGCTCCGCCCGCATGAGTCTCCCCCCTTCATCGTTGCCGCTGATTCTTGCCTCGGCGTCGCCGCGGCGGCTTGACCTTCTGCGCCAGATCGCCATCGAGCCGGCCGGGGTGGATCCGGCCGACATCGACGAGTCTCCCCGCCGGGGCGAGCTTCCAGCACCCCATGCCGCCCGTCTCGCCGAGGAAAAGGCGCGGGTGGTGGCGGCGCGTCACCCGGGATGCCTGGTGCTGGGGGCCGACACGGTGGTGGCCTGTGGGCGGCGCATTCTGCCGCGGGCCGACGATGAGGGCGAGGCGCGACGCTGCCTCTCCCTCCTGTCCGGGCGGCGCCACCGGGTGCACGGCGGCGTCTGCCTCATCACCCCCGAGGGTCGGGTGCTGTCCCGGCTGGTGACCACGGCGGTGACGTTCAAGCGCCTGCACGAGGACGAGATCGCCGCCTACCTGGCGACCGGGGAGTGGCGGGGCAAGGCCGGGGGCTATGCCATCCAGGGCCAGGCGGCGGTCTTCGTGCGCGCCCTCGGTGGCTCCTATTCCAACGTGGTCGGCCTGCCGCTGTTCGAGGTGGCCGGGCTGCTGAAGGGGCGATGACCGGAAGCGGTCGCGAACTGCTGACCGGAAGCGGTCGCGAACTATTGGTGTCCCGTTCGCCCGGGGAGACTCGCATCGTCCTTTATGAGGCCGGCCGGGCCGTCGAGGTGACGGTGGTCCGCGACGGCGTGCCGATGGTCGACTCGATCCATCTCGGCCGCGTGGTGGCCCGGGTGGCGGGCTCGGCGGCGGTGCTGGTGGACATCGGCGCCGAGCGGCCGGGGTTTCTCGACTCTGACGATGGACGCCACGGCCGCTCCGCCCCGCCGCGGGAGGGCGAGGCGCTGATGGTCCAGGTGACCCACGAGGCCCGCGGGGCCAAGGGCGCCAGGCTGACCACCGCCGTCACCCTGGCCGGGGAAGACATGGTCTATGGTCCGACGCGGCCGGGGGTGTCGGTGTCGCGCCGCATCGCCGACGCCGCCGAGCGCGACCGGCTCGCCGGTCTGGTCCGAGGCCTGGTTCGGGCTGACGAGGGCATCGTCGTGCGCTCCGTCGCCGCCGGGGCCGCCGGGGCCGGGGCCGACGGAGAGCGACTGGACGCAGCCCTTGCCGCCCTGCGACGCGGGTGGGGGGAGATCGAGACGCGCCGTGCCGCCGCCGTGCCGCCGGCGGTGCTTCATCCCGGGGCCGACCCGCTGGTAGAAAGGCTTGGGTGGCCGCCCGATCTCATCCGCTGCGACGAGGCCGGCATGCAGGCCCGCCTGCGTCGCCTCCGTCCCGAGGCCAGGATCGAGTCGGACCCGACCGGCGTTCGCGACGACGTCGAGGCGGCCCTCGCGGCGGCCCTGGCGCCCGAGGTGCGGCTGCCGTCGGGCGGGCGGCTGCTGATCGTTCCGACGCCGGCGGTGGTGACCATCGACGTCGATGGCGGCGGTGGATCCGTGACCGCGGCCAACCGGGAGGCGGCGACGGAAATCGCCCGGCAGATCCGGCTGCGCGGGCTGTCCGGTCACATGGTGGTGGACTTCATTCCCGAGCGGAGTTCCGGCGCCGGGCGGCGGCTGGTGGAGGCGCTGAGGTCGGCTCTGGCCGCCGATCCGGTGCCGACCCATGTCGCCGGACCGACGCCCTTTGGACTGGTGGAGGTGGTGCGGGAGCGCCGCCGCGCTCCCCTGGCCGAGGTGCTGCTGGAGACGTGTGGATCATGCCAGGGAGCGGGGGCCGAGCCCTCGGCGGCGACGGTGGCGCTGGCGGCGCTGCGGGCGGTCCTGGCGGAGGCGGAGGCCCGACGGGTGGCGGGGCTTGGCCTGGCGGCGGCGGCCGACGTGGTCGCCGTCCTCGAGGGGCCGCTGCGTGGCGCCCTGGCCGAGACCGAGACGCGGCTTGGGCATCGGCTGAAGCTGTTCAGCGAGCCGTCGTGGGGCCGGGGGATGTATCGGGTGGTGTGAGATGAAAAGAAAGAAAGATTACGAGGGGCCCCTCGTGCTCCCCATTACTTTTCATCCTGGAAAATCAATGGGGAGTGTGAGGGCCTCAGGCCATCTCACCTTGTCTTTCTTTACACCCCCCGCCCAGCCGCCACCGTCTCCGTGCGAATCTTCTGCCGCAGCACGTCGATGGGCACCGTGTTGCCGTTGGCATCAAAATGCCAGAACGTCCAGCCGTTGCAGGCCGGAGCCCCCTGCACCGCCGCCCCCACCTGGTGGATGGAGCCACGGTAATCCGCCGAGATGATGGTGCCGTCGGCGCGGACCCGCGCCGTCCAGCGCCGTCCGGCATCGAACAGCAGCGCTCCGGGCCGCAGGAAGCCCCGCTCCACCACCGAGCCGAAGGGCACACGCGGCTCGGTCCGCTTGTTGGGCGTGGTCAGGGCGGCGCTGTCCTCCACCTCCCGCACCCCGGCCAGGCGGTCGAGGGCGGCGCCGATATAGGCCCGGTCCCGCTCGATGCCGATGTAGCGCCGCCCCAGCATCTTGGCCATCGCTCCCGTGGTGCCGGTACCGAAAAAGGGGTCGAGGATGATGTCCCCCGGCTTCGACGTGGACTGGATCACCCGGTAGAGCAGCGCCTCGGGCTTCTGCGTCGGGTGGACCTTGTCGCCGTTGCCGTCTTTAAGCCGCTCCGACCCGGTGCACAGCGGCAGGTGCCAGTCGGAACGCATCTGCACGCCGTCGTTCAGCTCCTTCATGGCCTGGTAATTGAACGTATACTTGGCATCCGGGCCGGTCGAGCACCACAGCAGAGTCTCGTGCGCGTTGGTAAAGCGGGTGCCCCGGAAGTTCGGCATCGGATTGGTCTTGTGCCAGATGATGTCGTTCAGGATCCAGAACCCCTCGTCCTGCAGCAGCGCTCCCACGCGGAAAATGTTGTGGTAGCTGCCGATCACCCACAGGGCGCCGTCGTCCTTCAGCACCCGCCGCGCCGCCCTCAGCCACGCCCGCGAGAACCGGTCGTACTCGGCGAAGTCGGCAAAGCGGTCCCAGGCGTCATCCACCCCGTTCACCCGACTATTGTCCGGGCGAAACAGGTCTCCGCCAAGCTGGAGATTGTAGGGAGGGTCGGCAAAGATCAGATCCACCGATTTCTCGGGCAGACCATTCATGACGGCGACGCAGTCGCCCTCGAGGATGCAGTTGGTTTTCATGGGCGCAATTTGAAAGAGCGCCGAGTCGCCGTCAAGTGGAAGTATCCATTGTGTCCGTCGCGAGTTTTCGACACAATCAGTGGTGTGCCGACAGGGGCAGTTGCGGCTCCCGCAGTCGCGACGCGATCGGCGCGAAGGAACGGCGGTGATGCGGCGTCACCCCCAGCCGGTCCAGGGCCGCCTGATGCTGGGCGGTGCCATAGCCCATGTTGGTCTCGAATCCGTAGCCGGGGTAGGCGCTGGCCAGCTCGGTCATCACGCGGTCGCGGGTGACCTTGGCCACGATCGAGGCGGCGGCGATGGACAGGCTCCGGCCGTCGCCGCGCACCACGGTGGTCACCGGACAGGGAAGGCGCGGCGCCCGGTTGCCATCCACCAGCGCGTGGTCGATGGGCCGCCCCAGGGCCTCCACCGCCCGGGCCATGGCGGCCATGGTGGCCTCGAGGATGTTGAGCCGGTCGATGTCGGCGACCTCGGCGATGCCGACACCAATACCGATGGTCGGGCACTGCTCAAGGACGAGGAACAGCTCCTCCCGCCGAGCCGCCGAGAGGCGCTTTGAGTCATCCAGCTCGGCCAGCAGCCGCGGCGGCAGGGTCTCCCGGTCCAGCACCGCCGCGGCCGCCACCACCGGCCCGGCCCAGGGCCCCCGGCCGGCCTCGTCGATGCCGGCGATGACGCCGCGAAGCCGGGATTCCAGGGAAAAGTCGGGCATGGTCAGCACCTTTCACTCCCTCTCCCCCTTGAGGGGGAGAGGGCCGGGGTGAGGGGGTGGGGAAGCATGGTCAGCCGCCGCAGCCGCAGGTCCCGCCGCCGCGGATCTCCGGTGCCGGACCGAGCGGCAACCGCCACTCCCGGTCCTGGTGAGTCAGGACCAGGGTGGGACCGTCCCGACGCACGGCCAGTCCCGGCACCTCGGCATACTTCACCGGGCAGAACTGGACGCTGCAGGTGGCGTAGACATACCCCATGAGGATGCGCCCACCCTCGGGCAGGACCTCGGACGTCTCGCCGCAGGCACAGCGATGGCGCACCACGCTGGCGAACCCGCCGGCGTGAAGATAGTCCTGGAAATCCTGGCACGCGTCGAGAAACTCCGCCACCGTCGGCGTCCGCCCGCAGGCGAAGCACGCCAGCGTCGTCCGCGTATAGACTTCGCTCTGATCCCCCATGTCGCCTCCCGTCCAAGCGTGGTCCCAGGTCATAGACCGAAGGATGGAATGACGGGCGGCGGATGTCACCACCTTCTTTGCCCCAAAGTCGCCGAGTGCTGCAGAAATTGCCTGGCACGTTCTGCCCGGTGAGGTCGTCGCCGGAGATAAGGCATTGAAATCAAAGAAATCTGTTCTGGCATTCCGCTTGCAACAGCCTAGGTGGAACCAAGAGGTGCGCCATGACCGTTTCCTCCGTCACCGCCGGCCCAAGACCGATCGACAATCGTCTCACGCCCCAGCCGGGAGTCGCCGCCACCGGTGACGACCAGTCGGCCACGGTAACGGAAGGCGGCAAGGCACACCCATGGGGTGACAACGAGTTCGGCTTCACGGACCTTCTCGACGTCATCAATCCGCTGCAGCACATCCCAGTGGTCAACACCATCTACCGCGAACTCACCGGCGACCAGATCGGCTACGTCGCCAAGCTGGCGGGTGGCGCCCTGTTCGGGGCCGGTCTTCCCGGTCTGCTGACGTCCTTCGTCAACGTCGCCATCGAGGACAACACCGGCAAGGATGTCGGCGAGCACGTGATGGCGTTCTTCCGGGACGAGTCCGAACCGACCGACGACGGGACCCAGATCGCAGAGGGCGGGTGGAATGATCCCGACCAGCCCGAGCAGCAGACCGCCATCGCTGGCACAGAGGACGGCTGGAACGATCCCAGCCACTTCCAGACCGCCGCCGGCCAGCCCTGGGTCGATCCCGACGCGCCGGAGTCCGATCCCGATCCCGAACCCGAACCCGAACCGGTGGTCAGGATCGGCAGCGCAACGTTCAATGTCCAGAACGGGTGGAGCGATCCCGCCCTGATGCAGACGGCCGCCGCCGCCCCGGCGGTTCAGGCGGCCTCCGCCGCTCCGGCGGTTCAGGCGGCCTCCGCCGCCCCGGCGGTTCAGGCGGCCTCCGCCGCCCCGGCGGTTCAGGCGGCCTCCGCCGCCCCGGCGGTTCAGGTGGCCGCCGCCGCGGTCGATCCGGCGTCCACGCGGCCGCTGTTCGGCTTCACCCCCCGTCCGCCGCTGGTCAGGGCCGATGGAACTCCGCCGGCGTCTCCCCTGGCGGCTCCCCCGGCGACACCGGCCCCTTCGCTGGCGTCGGCTCCGCCAATCCAGCTTGCCCGTGCGCCCGAGCCCATGCGCCCGCTCCCCGGCCGCGACACCGAGCCCCGCTTCCGGCCGGTGCCCAATCGAGGCGCCCCGGTGACGCCATCCCGTGGCGATAGTGTGAACCAGGCCTCGCTGCTGCAGGCCCAGGCCATCGCCCAGGCCTCCGACCACCCGATGACGCGCGGCGCCGCGTCCGCCGCCGGAACGCCGGGCGGCTCGCAGCCCTGGTTCGGCGCCGCCATGAACAATGCCCTGGACAAGTACGAACAGGCCCGCAGGCTGCGGGAGACCGCTCAACCGGCGCAACCCGCCGCTGGCCTATGATTGCCCGGGGGGAGGCCCGGGGGGGGCGTTGACGGCCTTGCGTCAAACCGTGTGGAGCGATACCCTACCCGCCGTGGACGTCGAGGCATCCTGGCCACCCGTGGCCCCTATAGCTCAGTGGTAGAGCAACCGCCTTGTAAGCGGTAGGTCGAGGGTTCAAATCCTTCTGGGGGCACCACCCTTTATCGCTGACCTCAAAACTCTTCGCGCGCCGCGAAGATCTTTGAGGTCATGTATGGACGGCCCCTTGAACGCAAGGAAAAAATCGTGATGCGGGCAACGTTGGTCGGGTGCAGTCATGTATCCGGCCTGTTTGCGCGGTACGTGTGACCGCTGGCCATGATGAAA
>JAMOBE010000125.1:0-8616 GCA_039908285.1 Alphaproteobacteria bacterium | reverse complement strand
TATTTTGCCCTTGTCTCCGGTGTCCACACCATCCGCCTCTCCATAAACTACAAGGCAACTAGATGTAGCGCCGGAATCGCGATGTCAATACATAATCGACGTTTCCTTACGGACTCTGAAGGAACTGAAGGCGATGCGCACGGCGGATCCCAAGGAAGCCGAACGGATGCGGCGGCACGTCGACGACATCCTGAAGAAGTATCCGAATCTGCCGATGAGCTTCAAGAAGGAGGCCATCGACACGGCACGCTCTCACGAGTGCTCGGCCAACATGCGGGCGACGAACAGCACCCTGGACAAGGCGCTGGTCATGGCGCAGAGCCGCAAGACCTCCGAACGCACCAGGTTGCTGGGCGAGGCCCGGAAATACTACGGCCGGGCGCTGATGTGCGGGGCGGAGAAGGAGTTCCAGCTGGCCGCGGATCGGATGATGAATGCGATCATGCTCACCACCGCGCCGGACATGGCCAAGCCGACCCGGGCGAAGCCGCTCGCCACCGCGCCCACCAACCCGCGGTGCGCCAAGTGCTGAGGAGCTGAAAATGCATCGGCACCACGACCACCCAAAGCCCCCTCTCCTCTTCTTCCGGGGGGAGGGGGAGTTCCTGTTTCGAACGCATTTTCAGGCTCTGCGCCATCATTCCGCGTCCCGGTGAGAAATGCGGGCTAATCCCTTCTGGTAGTTCAGCGCGTCCAGCGCCCCCTGGAGGATGTAGGTCGCCGCCGCCTTGTCCACCACCTCCCGGCGCCGCTTGCGGCTCATGTCCGCCTCGGTGATGAGCATGCGCTCGACGGCGGCCGACGACAGCCGCTCGTCCCAGAAGGCGATCTCGATGTCCACCCGGATCAGCATGTCCCGCGCGAAGCGACGGGTGACCTCGGCCCGCTCGCCCTCGCTGCCGTCCATCTGGATGGGCAGGCCGATGATCATGCCGCCCACCTGCTGGTCGCGGACGATGCGGATCAGGGCGCCGAGGTCCTTGGTCATCGACTGGCGCGTCAGGGTGTCGAAGGCCGACGCGATTGTCAGCGTCACGTCGGACAGGGCCAGCCCGATGGTCTTCTCGCCAAGATCCAGGCCGAGAAGCCGCCAGCCGGGTTTGATCAGGCCCTTGAGTTCGGTCGGTGTGCGGATCGCCATGACCGGATATCTACCTCAACCCGCCCGACAAAGCCAGTGCGCGTGTACGGCATTCGCCTTCGGAAGATTGTCGCCCCCTCAAGGCGACGATACGTTTGATTGCCGCGCGATCGGCACGTACACTCCGGGACGGTTGACGGAGGAAGTGACGTGAAGAGGCGTGCGATCGTCGTCGCGGCGATTCTGTCCCTGTTGACGGCCGCGGCGTTGATCGGGCCGAAGCTGGTGGACTGGAACCGCTACAGGGAGGAGATCGCCGCCCGGGTGCAGGCGGTGACCGGTCGCGACCTGGCCATCGACGGCGACGTCGGGGTGGTGCTGCTGCCGCGGCCGCGTCTGCGCGTCGATGGTCTTCGTCTGGCCAGCATTCGCGGCGCGGCGGCGGCCGACATGGTGCGCATCGAGTCCCTGCGGGTCGATCTCGCCCTGTTGCCGCTGCTGGAGGGGCGAATCGAGCCATGGACGATCCGGCTCGTGCGGCCGGAGGTGAGCCTTCAGGTGCTGCCTGACGGACGGGTCAACTGGCGCTTCGACAGACGGGACGCCGGCGGTGGTGGCGGCGGAGGCAGCGGCAGCGGCAGCAACGGGGACGTCGGCTTCGACGACGTGATCATCGAGGACGGCACCGTCACCTACGCCGATGCCGGCGGCGTCCGGACACTGGTCCACGGTCTTTCCGCGACGGTTGCCGCCGAGTCCCTCAAGGGACCGTTCCATGCCAAGGGAGCCCTGGCGGTGGGAGCGGCCGAAGCCCCCCTCGGGTTCGAGGTGAAGCTCGGGGCGGTGGGCGAGGCGAAGGCCTCCACCGTGACCCTCGACCTTTCGCTCCCCGGGGCCCGATCGACCCTGCGATTCGGCGGCCTGGTCTCCGGGCTGCCGGACGACCCGTCGCTGCACGGCAAGCTGGTCGGGACGGGCCGAAGCCTGGCCTGGGCGGCCGGCATGCTGGGAAGTTCCCTCCTGTCCAGGGCGGACCGTCCGTTCGGACTGACGGCCAATGTCTCGGCCACGTCACGCCGGCTGGTGGTGGACGAGATCGTGGCGAAGCTCGGCGATACCGAGGCCACGGGCCGGGTGACGACCACCTTCGGCGCCACCCCCGAGGTGGACATCACCCTCGGCATCACGGCGCTGACCCTCGATCCCTGGCTGGAGGCGCCCTCCCCACCCCCCGTCGCCAAAAAAAGCCGCCGTGCCGCACGCGGCCAAACCAGTTCGGCGCCTCCCGAGCCGGCGCCCCCCGAGTCGCCTCCACCATCCTTTCCCGCGCTCTCGTTCGACCTTCCGCGTGACATCGGCATCACGGTGGCCCTGTCGGCCGACGCCATCGGCTATCGCGACGGCGTCGCCCGCCACGCCCGGCTGAACGCGGCCCTGGCCGGGGGAGAACTGACGGTGAGCCAGGCGTCGGCGCTGTTGCCGGGGGGGACCGAGGCTTCGCTCTTCGGCTTCATCGCCACCGAGAACGGCCAGCCCCAGGTCGACCTCACCGTGGAAAGCCGCTCCGACGACCTGCGCGCCGTCCTGGACTGGATCGGCGCCGACGTCGGCCACATCCCCGGGGACCGTCTTCACCACTTCTCGCTGAACGGCAAGGTCACGGGGTCACCCGGCGACATCCACGTGGACGGCCTCGCCGCCGAGGTGGACACGACGCGACTGACCGGTGCCGCGGTTCTCCGGCTGACGGGGCGGCCGGCGTTCGGGGCCAACCTGATCGTCGACAACTTCACGGTTGACGGCTACTTCCCGATCCGGGAGCCAGCCGGAGGCCCCTCCATCGACATCGCGCCGCTTCAGGCGCTGACCGCCTTCGATGCCGACGTCAAGGTCCGCTTCGGCACCCTGGCGATCCGCGAGACGCTCCTGCGCGACGTCGTGGTCGACGGAACGCTGAAGGAGGGCGTGCTGACCCTGCGCAACGCCGCCATCGGTGACCTGGCGGGTGCCACCGCCGGCTTCAAGGGAGAAATCGCCGGATTTGCGGGTGAACCGCGGGTCCGGGATCTGGCCTGGTCCATCCGCACCCGACAGGCGCCGCGGCTGGCGCAGTTCCTCGGCATCTCCCTGCCGGTGGAGCCGGGCAGACTCGGCAGCGTCGCCATGGTCGGAACACTGAATGGCTCGCTCGACCGGCTGTCGGTGACGGCGCGCAACGAACTCGGGGGAACAGTGGTCACCGTCAACGGCACGGTGTCCACCCTCCTGAGTGGCCCCAGCTACGACATGGCCATCGAAGCGAGCCACGCCAGCCTCGCCGACTTCGTCAATCTGTTCGCCGACGACTACCGGCCGGCGACCGCAGGTCTTGGTGCCTTCGCCCTGCACACCCGGGCGGTGGGAGCCACCGGCGACCGCATCGGCCTTGAGGACTTCCGCGTCCGCCTCGGTCCCGTCAACGTCAGCGGCACCGCCGAGGTGGCGCTGACTCCCGAGCGCCTGAAACTCACCGCCCAGCTTACCGCCGGCGATATCGAGCTGCAGCGGTTCCTGCCGGCCAGGCGCCGCGCCGCCATGCCTTCCCGCTCGTCCGCCGCATCGGCGAGCCCGTCCCCGCCCCCCCGGTCAAGGGGAGGGCATCGGACCGCCGCCACGTCTGCGCAGCCTGATGGCGGCGGAGAAGACCACTGGACGCGGGAGCCGTTCAACTTCGCCTTCCTCAACACCTTCGACGCCGTGCTGACGCTCACCGCCAATTCCCTGGTGGTGGAGGACTACACCATCACCGAACCGCGGCTCAGGGGCACCCTGACCCGGGGCGTGCTCGCCGTGGAGGACGCGGGGGGAAAGCTGTTCGGCGGCACCGTCGCCGCCCAGGGCGAGTTCAACGCCACCACGCTGCCCAAGTTCATCGGCCGGCTGATTGTCGCCAACGCCAACGTCCGTCAGGCGCTGGCCACCAGCACCGACATCCGCATCGCCGACGGCTGGCTCGACCTCGACACCACCCAGACCGCGGCCGGTCGCAATCCGTACGAGATGATCGGCAATTTGACGGGCAACGGCACCCTGGCGGTGCGCGACGGCGTGGTTGGCGGCTTCGATCTGGACGCCGTCAACCGGCGGCTTGGCGACGTCCGCGACGCCGGAGGCCTGATTGCCGCGCTGCAGACGGGGCTGAACGGCGGCTCCACCCGGTTCAAGAGCGTCAATGGCACCTTCCAGGTTCGACGTGGCGTGCTGCGGACCGAGGATCTAAGGCTGGTGGCGGAGTCAGGCCAGGCGGCGGCCGTAGGCAGCATCGACCTGCCCGCCTGGACCACCGACAGCCGCATCGAGTTCCGCATCGCCGCCCACCCGGAAGCGCCGCCGTTCGCGCTGCGATTCAGTGGGTCTCTCGACAATCCGCGGCGCGTGTTCGACCTCCAGGGGATCCAGAGTCACCTGCTGGCGAAGGGACTCGATCGCCTGGCCAAACGCCGGGGCAAGAGCGCCGACATCCTGCGGGACCTGCTGCCGGGAGTCGTTCCCGAGGCGCCAAAGGACCCGGAAACGAAAGAGGGGGGGACGAAAGAGGGGGAGAAGGGGGACCGGGGAGCATTGCCGGTGGACCTGGGCACTTTGCTGAAGCGCCTGCAAAAATGACGGAGACCAGCAAAAGTCAAGGAATCGAAGTCGGAATGGGTCTATCATCCCGGCCTCCTGGTGTCCTCAACGCGGCCGTTGCACTTGAGAATGGGTGGCGCTAGAAATCAGTCGGACGGTCCGGGGATGGCCAGCCCCCACGTGTGGAGTGAAACCGACACCATGTTGACCGAGAGCGACATCGATCCGACCCTTGATCTGCGAGCCGAAATCGATCGGCTGCGCCGCGAGAAGAACGCCGTCATCCTGGCCCACTATTACCAGGACGGGCAGATTCAGGATCTGGCCGACTTCGTGGGCGATTCCCTCGACCTGTCGCGCCGGGCGGCGGCCACCACGGCCGATGTCATCGTCTTCTGCGGCGTCCGCTTCATGGGCGAGGTGGCCAAGATTCTCAGTCCGAACCGGCTGGTGCTGCTGCCCGACATGGAGGCCGGCTGCTCGCTGGAGGAGGCCTGCCGTCCCGACGTGTTCCGGCGTTTCCGCCAGCGCCATCCCGATCACATCGCCGTCACCTACATCAACTGCTCGGCGGAGGTGAAGGCGCTGTCGGACATCATCGTCACGTCCTCCAACGCCGAGGCCATCGTCAACCAGATCCCGCCCGAGCAGAAGATTCTGTTCGCGCCCGACCATCATCTTGGCTCGTACATCGCCCGCCGCACCGGCCGCGAGATGACCCTGTGGCCTGGCGCCTGCATCATCCACGAGCAGTTCTCCGAGTCGGAGCTGTTGCGGCTCAAGGCCGAGAACCCGGGCGTCAAGGTGGCCGCTCACCCCGAGTGCCCGGAGGGCATTCTGCTGCACGCCGATCACGTCGGCTCCACCCGGGCGATCCTGCAGTACGTGCTGGAGTCGCCGGCGGAGGTGTTCATCATCGCCACCGAGCAGCACATCATCCACCAGATGGAAAAGGCCGCACCCCACAAGCGGTTCCTCGCCGCACCCGGGGCCGATGGAAGCTGCAACTGCGCCACCTGTCCCCATATGGCCAAGAACACCCTGGCCAAAATCTATCTCTGCATGAGGAACGCGGCGCCGAGCATCGAATTGCCCGAGGACCTGCGGCTGGCCGCCCTCAAGCCGTTGCAGCGCATGCTCGACATGTCGGTCTCGGTGCCGACCTCGACGCCTCCGGTCGTGCGGCATGCAGCGGAGTGACCTGCCCACCGGCCTCGACCGCGAGACGGTCCGCCGGGTGATCGACGATGCCCTGGCCGAGGACATCGGTCAGGGTGACATCACCTCGGCGGCGGTGATCCCTCCGGACCTCCGGTTCCGGGGCGTGATGGCCGCCCGCGACCCGGTGGTCGTCGCCGGCCTGCCCATCGCCGCCCTGGTGTTCGCGACCGTCGTCCCCGACGCCGACTGGCGCCCGAAGGTCGCCGATGGCGACCGGGTCGCGCCGGGCGCCATCATCGCCGAGGTGCTCGGCCCGGCCGCCGGCCTCCTGACCGCCGAGCGCACCGCCCTCAACCTTTTGCAGCACCTGTCGGGCATCGCCACCCTGACCCGGGCCTACGTGGACCGCATCGCCGGCACCGGGGCCGTGCTGCTGGATACCCGCAAGACCATTCCCGGCCTGCGGCTTCTCGCCAAGTACGCAACCCGCGTCGGGGGAGCCCGCAACCACCGTCTCGGGCTGTACGACGGCGTGCTGATCAAGGACAACCACATCGCCGTGTGCGGTGGCGTCGCCGCGGCGGTGGGTCGGGCCAGGGCGCGGCATCTCCCCAATATCGAGGTGGAGTGCGACACCGTCGAACAGGTGGCGGAGGCGGTGGCGGCCGGGGCCGACATCGTCCTTCTCGACAACATGCCGCCGGAGGTGCTGCGTCGGGCCGTGGCCGTGGTGAACGGCCGGGCGCGTACCGAGGCTTCGGGTGGCGTCACTCTCGACACCATCCGCGCCATCGCCGAGACCGGTGTGGACTATATTTCCGTGGGCCGCATCACCCAGTCGGCGCCGGCGGTGGACATCGGGCTCGACTGGTATGCGGGAGAGTGAGGGACGATCCGGGGGGAGACACGGCCATTAGCGACTACGACGTCCTGATCATCGGTAGCGGCGGCGCGGGGCTGACCCTGGCGTTGCAGGTGGCCCCCCATGCGCGGGTGGCCGTTCTGTCCAAGAGCGACCTGCGGGAGGGCAGTACCTACTACGCCCAGGGCGGGATCGCCGCCGTGCTGGACGATGGCGACAGCATCGACAGCCACGTCGCCGACACCCTGAACGCCGGGGCCGGGCTGTGCGATCCCCGGGTGGTGCGCTTCGTCGCCGAAAACGCGCCGGCGGCCATCCGCCGGCTGGTGGACTATGGCGTCGAGTTCACCCGTGGCCAGGAGCCGGCCGAAAACGGGCAGGCGTTCCACCTCACCTGCGAGGGCGGACACAGCCACCGCCGCATCGTCCACGCCGCCGACGCCACCGGCAAGGCGGTGGAAGCGACGCTGGAAGCGCGGGTTCGCGCCGCCAACGTCACCCTGCTGGAGAACCACATCGCCGTCGACGTGATCCGCGAGCCGCTGGGACGGGGCCGGCACGGCCGCTGCGTCGGCGCCTATGCCCTCGATCGGATGGACGGGCGGGTGACGCTGTTGCGGGCGCGGGTGGTGGTGCTGGCCACCGGCGGGGTGAGCAAGGTCTACCTCTACACCAGCAATCCCGACGGCACCACCGGCGACGGCATCGCCATGGCCTGGCGGGCGGGGTGCCGGGTGGCGAACCTGGAATTCTGCCAGTTCCATCCCACCTGCCTCTACCACCCCCAGGCCAAGTCGTTCCTGGTGACCGAGGCGGTGCGGGGCGAGGGTGGGCGTCTATTGCTGCCCAACGGCCAGCGGTTCATGGACACTTTCGACCCGCGGGGCGAACTGGCCCCCCGCGACATCGTCGCCCGCGCCATCGACCACGAGATGAAGCGACTCGGCGTCGACTGCGTCTACCTCGACATCAGCCACAAGCCGGCCGAGTTCATCACCAGCCATTTCCCAACCGTCTACCAGGAGTGCCTGCGCTACGGCCTCGACCTGACGCGGCAGCCCATACCGGTGGTGCCCGCCGCCCATTACACCTGCGGTGGCGTCATGACCGACCTGCGGGGCCGCACCGACGTGCCGGGCCTCTATGCCATCGGCGAGACGGCCTTCACCGGCCTGCATGGCGCCAACCGCATGGCCAGCAACTCGCTGCTGGAGTGCCTGGTGTTCGGCACCGCCGCCGCCGCCGACATCATCGAGCAACTCCCCCACATCGCCGAGCCGCCCGACCTGCGACCGTGGGACGAAAGCTGGGTGACGGATTCAGACGAAGAGGTGGTGGTCTCCCACAACTGGGACGAACTGCGCCGCTTCATGTGGGACTACGTCGGCATCGTCCGCAGCACCAAGCGCCTGCAGCGGGCGAAGCGCCGCGCCGACCTGTTGTCGTCCGAAATCACCGAGTACTATCGCAGTTTCCGCGTCTCCAACGATCTCATCGAGCTTCGCAACCTGACGCTGGCGGCGCAACTGATCATCGCCTCGGCCCTGGCCCGCAAGGAAAGCCGGGGCCTGCACTACACCATCGACTTCCCCGAGCCCGACACCATCGCCGCCCCCCAGAACACCATCCTGGTGCCCGAGGGGTTCTCGGCGCCCGGTCACTGATACCGGCGAGCGTAATGACTGACCCATGAAAGAATTGGGCTGCCGCCCAAACTCGCTTGGGGCCTTGAGGCCCCAAACCCCCATCAATGGGTTTCCGACGGCATTATACGGTTTCCGGAAAGTCTCCGGACTTTCCGGAAACCCGCGCTCAATCGCTTCGTGCCAAAGGCACGTCTCCGACATGACGCGGCCTCCGGCCTTGGCTTTCGGCGCAGGGGCGCCGGCCCGCGTCATGCCGAAGG
>JAMOBE010000124.1:0-8675 GCA_039908285.1 Alphaproteobacteria bacterium | reverse complement strand
GGCGGCGTCCTCGCCGTCCAGGCCGCCGATCTCCAGCCGCGCCACGTCGTCGCCCAGCCATGACTCGGGCGAGCGGCTGGTGATGATCACGCCGCTGTGGCGCGCCGTCAGCACCGCCGCCAGGAACGCGGCGATGCGCTGGCGCTCCGTGTCGTTCAGCGGCTGGGTGATGCCGGCCGGGTCGGGTATGCTGTAGACGGACTCGAAATTGTCCCACACCAGCAACAGGCGATGCTCGGCCATGACCCGCAGCAGCGCCGGCGCGCGCTGGTCCGGCGGCAGGCGGCCGAAGTCGGCGCCAAAGAGGGCGAGGCCCACCGACGTCACCACGCCGTCCAGGCCGAACGAGGCGATGCCGGGCTCGAAGGAGTGGAAGAACACCAGGCCAGGATCGCTGGTGCCGCCGGTATCCCGCCACCAGCGGGCAAAGGCCTTGGCCAGTTCGGTCTTGCCGCTGCCACCCTGGCCGTGCACCACCACCACCGGCTGGCGCAGCATCCAGCGCTCCAGCCGCAGAAAGGCGCGGTCGCGGCCATAGAACGGGCCGGTGGACTCGATGGAGGACGGGTCGTGCGTCCCCTCCTGCGTCCCCTCCTGCGGCGTCGGCCGGGCCGCCGCGTCGCGCAGGCCATCAAGAACATCGGAAAGCTTGGGCCGTCCACGCTGTTTCCGCGCCATGAGGCCGGGGAATTTTACCTCGCGGTGGGCGTAGAGCACCGGCACCATCCAGTCGGCGAGGGGCAGCGGCCCCTTCGGGCTCGGGCGCTCGTTCCGGCGGCGAAGCTGCCGCCGTCCCGCCGCCACCGCCTGGGCCAGGGTCTGCCCCTCGAACAGGGTCTGGTAGAACACGGCCACGAACTCGGCCGCCGCCACCGCATAGACCGAGTGGCTCATCGCCACCACCGCCGCCACCCCATGCTGCAACAGCCGGGTCGCCACCGTCGCCTCCGGCCCCGCCGCCTCGTCCTGCTGAGCGGAGCGGCAGGCGTTCAGCACCACCACCGGCACCTGGTTCTGAGTCAGTGCCGCGGCGAACACATCCGCCGCCACCGGCTCGTTACCGCCCTCGGCGGTCTCGAAGAACAGATAGCCCTTTGGTCCGCCGGCGTCGTAGAAGACTTTTCCGCCGCTTTGGATTGTCTTGACGCCGAAATTTCCGTGGCCGTCGAAGTGGACGATGTGGAACGGTTCGCCGTCTTTGCGCGCCGCTTTCAGGGTCTCCTGCAGGTGATTGAAGGTCGGGGGGCGCAGCACGGTGATCTCCACCCGCCCCGCCACCGCCGGCAGGCGCTTCATCAGCGGCCGGGCGACCATCTGGTGGCCGACATCGTCGTCGCCACTGGGGCGGGCGATCACCAGCAGCACCCGCAGGCGATCGGTGGCCGGCACATCGAGGGCCGTGTCGCGCACCGGCAGGGTGCGCCACTGGCCGGCGAACTCCAGGGCCAGGGGCTCGGGGTGCCCTGGGTCTTTCAGGATCTCCCACGGCTGGCCGAGAACGTCGGGCCGGTCCGACTGCACCACCACCTCGCACCGTCGCACGCCGGCAGACGTGGCCTTGACGTAGGCATCGCGGCCCGGTCGGCCGACGCCGAACAGCGACTCGAACAGGGCGTGTCCCAAGGCATCGAGGCGGGCGCGGATCTCCTGTCCCCTGGTCTCGTAGACGGCATAGGGTGCCCTCAGGTAATCCTCCAGGTACCAGCGCAAGTCTTCGCGGTCGGTTGAGCCGAGGGCCGGAGCGAAGGGGATGGGATCGGACACCGCCGGGACAAGCTGGCCCTCCGGCTGCCAGGCGACGCGGATCTGGGAGTCCTGCTCCAGGATGATCAGGCGATTGGTCATCGGCCGTCCCCCGTCTTCTTCATGTGATCCGCGACCGCCTGGGCGACGGCCCTGGCCGCGGCCTCGTCCCAGGCGTCGTCGTCCATGAACTCTCTCTTGAGACTGTTCACGATGACCCCCGTCTCCTTGGTCTGGTCATTCCTGTTCTTGAGGTCGCTGTAAACGGTCCAGGCGAGGGTCGCCATGCTGACCAGCAGACTCGCCATCGAGAGTGCTGTGTCGATGCCGAACTGGTCGGGAGGACCGCCCCCGCGGCCCCGGCCGCCGGTCTGAAGGTGCGTTTCCACCTCCATGGGCAATCGGGCATAGGCCGGCTTCGCGGAAAGGGCCAGGGCGGCGGCGCGGGCTATGTCGGCGGCGGGTGAGGGGATCATGGCGTGCGTCCTTTCGGTCTATGCCGCACCATACCACAAGCCCGGTGAGACTCTCCAACGGTCTACCTACCGTCACAGCAATTCTAATTATGACCCGAGGAGCGCCATTTCGGGGCTACCGCCACGATCCCCGTTTGGGGCGTCACGCCAAAGGCGTGCCTCTGGCACGACGCCCCGGGCGGGTGTGGGCGGCAGCCCACCAACTTCACCCAAAATCCGTCATAATGAGAACCGCTGGCCCTGCGCGGACAAGGTTGACACCAGCCTTGGAACTATCCGAAAGTGCAGCGTGCCGTCGGGTCACTGAAATGTGACCGCACGCGCGGCTGGATGAGTGGAACCGGGACGATACGGATCGGGGCGGAAGGACGGGACGCCGGCCGCGGCGGGTCCGCAGCCGGGCTTGAGAGGACGTAGTGGCCGGAAAGCAGGTTTCCTTCGAAATCCATCTCTTCCGCGAGAATCGCTGGGTGATGGATACGGTGCTGAGCGACGAGGCCAAGGCCCGGGCGTTCGCCCAGAGCATCCTGAGCGACAAGAAGATCGAAGGCGTCCGCATCATCAAGGAGTGGAGGCGGCTCGACGGGACGTTTGGCGAGGACACCATCTTCGAGAAGATGAAGTCCCCCAACAAAAAGAAAGACCTCTCGATCTCGGAAATCACGGCGGCACCGAAGTGCGAAGCCTTCCAGGATCTTTATGGCCATGACGGCCGCACCACCGTCAATCGGATCATGCGCAAGTACCTCGACGACGTGGTGCTGACCCCGACCGAGCTTCTGCACAGCTACCGCGACCTGAAACGCCTGCTGGACATGGACATCACCCAGTCGGCGGTGGACAAGGTGGCGACCCTGCAGGCCAGGCAGGAGGGGGGCGACGCCCGGCGGCGCCGTGACGAGCTGTTCGGCTTCCTGGAAAAGGCGTCGCAGCGGGCCAAGCAGGTGGTGGACAGGGACACCATCCCAAAGGTGAAGGATCTGGGCTTTTCCGCAGCCGTCAGCCGCATCGACCAGTCGGCTCCGGCCGAGGATCGTGACTTTCTGGCGATGGTGGCCATGTCCCGGGTGCTGGTGGACATCCGGAGCTGGCTCGGAAAGATGACCGAGGTGTTCATCCAGATGGACAAGGCGGCCGACGCGGCCCGGCCGATTCTCCTTCTGGACGGCCTGGTGGCCGACATCCTCGGGGCCAAGGACGTGATTCCCGACCTGTTGGGCAATCAGGCCAATCTCGGCACCGCCATCATCCGCCTCGCCGACCTGGTGGGCGGCCGCTTCCCGCTGGCCGGTCGGGACCAGGGAGACCCGATCATCGCCCTGAACCAGCGACTCGGGACGAATCAGATCGGTGAGACCCGGGCGACGCTGGTGGACTACCTGGTCCGCCAGATCCGCATGACCCAGCCGCTGGCCCGCAACGAGCCCAGCGTCGAGTTCGAGATGTTCAAGCAGGTGCTGGGACGGCTGGTGACGACCACCGACATCTTCGGCGGCCCGGCGGTGGCCGAGGCGATGGCCCAGCGCTATCTGCGCTTCCTGCCCCAGGGCGGCGCCCCCGGCCGGGGCGAGGCCGTCAAGGTGTCGGCGGGCTTTCTGCCTACCGGCCGGCAGAAGGTGCGCTTCCTGACCGCCCTTCTCGACACCGAGCTTGGTCATGAGCAGGCTTCCCTGATCCGGGAGGAACTCGACAACATGGTGGGTCGGGCCCAGAAGGTGGACGAACTGGTTCCAGCGCGCGCGCCGCCCAAGGCGAAGATGGAGGAGGTCAGCGGCATGTACCGCATTCTCCTCGCCTCCAGCCTGCCCACCGACGTCAGCACCCGACTCGCCACCAACCTCGACGAGATCCTGGCGCAGTTTCTGCAGGCAAATCAGATCATCGAAAAGCTCGACCGGCCAGAGGACTCGCTCAGGCTGCGGGCGACCCGGCTGGTTCAGTTCTGCGCCTCCGGGGTGCTGACCGACGGCAAGGCCTTCGAGCTGGCGCGCAAGGCGGTGTTGTCCCACCTGCGCCAGCCCAAGTTCGAGGCCGCCTTCGTCGAGGGCATCACCGATCCCTCCCTGCAGGAACGGACCATCCGCGAGTTCCACGACCTGCTGGCCACCTCCAACTTCTTCCGGGATCAGCAGAAATGACCGCCCAGCCGTCGGCGTCCGTGGAGGCCTGCCCCTGCGGCTCCGGCCACAGCCACGGGGAGTGCTGCGGCCCGATCATTGACGGAGAGCCGGCCCCGACCGCCCTCGCCCTGATGCGCGCCCGCTATGCCTCCTTCGCCCTGCGGCGAGTCGATGACTTCGCTTTCGCCACCCTGGCCGCGGAAAAGCGCGGCGATTTCGACCGCGCCGCGGTGGAGCGGTCCGCCGCCGAGACGGAAAGCCTCGGCTTCGAGGTGCGGGCCTGCAGCGGCGGCGGAGTCGACGACGACACCGGCACCGTCGAGTACGTGGCTCGCTTCCGCACCCGGGGGCGGTCCCACCTTCATCATGAACTGGCGACCTTTCGCCGCGAGGAGGGGCGCTGGGTCTACGTGGACGGCCAGATGAACCCGAAACCGGCCCCTCGGCGGGTGGTCAGCGTCGGCCGCAACGACCCCTGTCCCTGCGGATCGGGAAAGAAGCACAAGAAATGCTGCGGGGCCTGACCCGGCTCCCGCCAACAGACAGGCGACCACCGCCATGGAACGCCATTTCCAGTGTATCGCATGCGGCAGGTGTTGCCAGGGATGGCTGCCTCTCACCCTCGGCGATGCGCTGGAGCATTCCGGGCGCTTTCCTCTGGCCGTGGTGCTGACGCCGCTGAAACAGGCACACCGGGCCTTCGCCCTGACCGCCCGTCTCGGGGCCAGCCTGCGCCTGCGGGACCGCCGGCAGATCGCCGTGCGCATCGTCCCCACCGCCTACATCCCGCCCACCATGTCCTGCCCGGCCCTGGACGCCGAAGGGCTGTGCACCATCCACGAGCACAAGCCCTCCCGCTGTCGCACCATGCCATTCAATCCCTATCACGAGGAGCGCGACCAGGCGGAACACCTGGTGCCGCGCAAGGGCTGGACCTGCGACGTGTCGAAAGCCGCACCCGTCGTCTACCGCGACCGCACCATCGTCGATCGCCGGGACTTCGACCGGGAGCGTGGGGAGCTTCTCGACCAGGCGCCGCTGTTGCGTGCCCACCTGGAGTGGCTCGCCGGTCACGTGCCCGGTCTGGCCGAGACCCTGGCCGCCGCCGCCATGAAGCCCGGTGGCGGCCACGTGGTAACGGGCTTCGCGCCCCTCCTCCGCCGGCTGGAGCAGGTGGACCGGGCGGCGGTGGCCCGCGCCCAGCGTCCGCTGCTGGTTGATTTTGCCGCAAGAACCGCCGGTGTCCCGGCCCTGGCCGAGTACCACCGCTTCTATGGCGATGGAGTCTGGGAGATGGAGCGCCTGGCGGAGACGTGATTCGGCCGGTATCAATTCTTCTCCCGCACTGATAAACTGACACGCCTGGATTTGCTATTCTGGGCCGGCGGTTGTCGTGGGGGCCGCGACATGGAATACTGTCCCTGGTTCGCGGGCGGAGTGGTGTCCGGTGGGACCCGATGAGAGGAGCGAGTGACTGGCATGTCGGACCAACCGTCTCTGAATCGCCGGCGCTTTTCCGCCGAGAAGGCGCGTCCCCCCGGTCCGCCGCCCGCTCAGGGCACCGAGGCCCCCTCCCAGCGCGAGATCAGCAACGAGGACGTCCTCAGGGCGCTGCTGGTGATGTCGGAGGGCATCCGGGCCGTGGTGGCCGAGACCGTCGCCGCCGAAATGGCCGGGGTCCGGGAGACTCTGCTGCAGGAGATCCGCGGCGGTGGGGTGGCCGCACCGGCCGCACCGGCCGTAGCGGCGGTGACGCCGGACGAGTTGCGTGCCGTGGTGGCCGAGACCGTCGCCGGACAGATGGCCGAATTGAGACAGGCCGCTCCAGCGCCCAGGGGCATGGATGAGGCGTCGTTCAGTGACCTGGGCAAGGAACTGAGCGACATCATGGCTCATATCGAGAAGACCAAGGCCGAGATCGCGGCGCTGCGGCCGCAGGATGAGAACAACGATCAGATCGTGATCGCCACCACCGAGCTTGATGCCGTGGTCGAGGCGACCGAGGCCGCCACGTCGGAAATTCTGGAACATGCGGAGAAGGTCGGGGAGATCGTCGTCAAGTTGCGTGATGACTGCTCGGCAAATCGCCACGACGCCATCGAGACGCACATCGGCGAACTGGAGGAAATCAGCACGGGACTCATGATCGCCTGCAGTTTCCAGGACATCACCGGCCAGCGCATCAACAAGGTCGTCAATACGCTGCTCTATATCGAACAGCATATCAGTGCGATGATGGCGATCTGGAAGATCGACCGGGGGACCGGCGAGTCGCACCTGATGGTCAATGCTCCCGACGACGATCGTCCAGACAAGGATCTGCTGAATGGTCCGCAACTCGGCGGAGGTGGCGTCAATCAGGCCGACATCGATGCTTTGTTTGACTGAAGAGCCTAACGCGGCGGAGCCGCAACCAAAAAGATTCGTATTGCCGACATCAAGTATCTTCGCGCCTCGCGAAGATACTTGATGTCGGCAATATAAGCGGTAGCCCTGGGGGGGGGACCGGCATGGCGCAAGTTCTTGTGGTGGGGGAAAACCGGTTTCTCCGTAACGTGATCCGGCGGGGCATCGAGAACGGCATCGGCCTTGGGGTGGTTTGCGCCGACAGTCTGGCCGAGGCGCAACGCGTCGTCGATGCTCGACCAGATGCATTTTTTCTCGCTCTCGCGGAATACGCGCTGCCAGACGCCCCCGACGGCGAGTCGCTTCAGTTTCTGGTGGACAAGGGCATCCCGGCCGTGGCCTTCGCCGGCGCCTTCAGCGAGGATTTCACTAGGCGGGTCTTTGCCCGCAACGTCATCGACTACGTCATCACCGACAATCCGGCCTGTCTGGACTATCTCCTGACCGTTGTTGCGCGCCTCAATGGCAATCGCAGGCTGAAGGTGCTGATGGTCGACGACTCGTCGACGGCGAGGCATTTCTGCGTAGCGCTCCTGCGCCAGTACCAGTTCACCGTGCTTGAGGCCGCCGACGGTCAGGAGGCGCTCGCGGTGATCGAGGCCAATCACGATCTCTCCCTGGTCATCACCGATTACACCATGCCCCACATGGACGGTTTCGAACTGGTGAAGCAGATACGTCGGCGCTATGCCCGTCATGAGCTGCCGGTGATCGGCATTTCGGCCCAGGGCGACTCTGTGCTGTCGGCCCGTTTCATCAAGAACGGCGCCAACGATTTCCTGACCAAGCCCTTCTCGCGGGAGGAGTTTTTCTGCCGGATCTCCCAGAACATCGAGTTCATCGAGCAGGTCAGGGCGCTGAAGGACAGCGCTCACCGCGATTATCTCACTGGGCTGTACAATCGTCGCTATTTCATCGCCCGTGGTGGGGAGATGTTCGCCGCCGATGAGCCGCGACTCGCCGTGGCCATGGTCGATGTGGACTTCTTCAAGAAGGTCAACGACACCTATGGCCACGACACCGGCGACGTGGTGCTGAAACAGGTGGCCCTGGCGCTGGCCAACCACTTTTCCCGCGAGTCGCTGGTGGCGCGGTTCGGCGGCGAGGAGTTCTGCGTCATTCTCCCGGGCCTTGCCGATGACGAGGCGGTGAACCAGTTCGACCGGCTTCGCGCGACGATCGCCGCGCGGACCATCGTCGTCGGCGACACCGCCATCCAGGTCACCGTCAGCATCGGCGTCTGCACCGCCCGCGGCCGCAGCCTCGAGGACATGATCGGCAAGGCCGACACCATGCTTTACATGGCGAAGAAGGAGGGGCGCAATCGGGTGATCAGTCACGACTGACGGGGCGTACCGTGCCCGGGAGCGACGAGGCGGCTACGGAGTCGCCCGCGTCCAGCCGGTACATCTGTTCGCGGACCGCATCAACGATCTCCTCCGGCATCACGCCGATATCGAGATACCAGTCGATCATCTCGCGGAGTTCCTTCCTGAGGAAGACAACCATCGTCATCGCGGGCGTTCCTTGCGGGGGCGGAAAAGGCCGGGGCACGCTATTCCGATGCTTCCCGGCCGGCCTTAACATAGGCATATGTCCGCGCCCGGGGTGATCCCCCGATGTCCCTTCCGAATCGGCGCCGGCGGCATTCGCAAGAAAGTGCTTGCCAGACCCGGTGGCAGGGTCGTATATTGGCTCTTCGCACGGTTCGTGCTTGCGGGAAACGGCAGTTCGCCGGTATCTGCCCCGGTCCGGGGTCCCGCTTCAGCGACGGATGGATGGTTCGGCCAGGGATAAAAGCGTGGTGGCCGCAAAAATAGGTGTTGACGTGGTTTTGGGGCGGGTATAGAAGACGGCCTCCCTGGTTGGGGACGGACTTGAGGGTCGGGAATAAACGGTAGATCGATTAGTTTTTGTCTTTAGCTCTTTG
>JAMOBE010000017.1:0-57502 GCA_039908285.1 Alphaproteobacteria bacterium | reverse complement strand
CACCCAACCCTCTCCCCCCTGAAGGGGGGGGAGAGGGCTTTTGATCGGTTCACCCGATTGCCCTGTCATCGCCGCACCACGCCGTAGACACGCTTGACCGTGCGACTCCGCTGGCGGGGCAGTTCCAGCAGGCGGGCGCGGAACTCGTCGATGGCGTAGGTCTCGCGGAAGGACACCGGTTCGGCGGTGGCGACCACCAGCAGAAACTCCTCCACCATCCGCCGCCCAGCCGGCTGGCCATCGGGGAAAACCACGGCGAAGTCATAGGCCTGGCTGCGCGGCAGGATCCCCTGGGTCTCGAAGCGCGGGTCGCGGTCGAAGGCGTTGGGGAACAGGCGCACCACCTCCTCGCCGCGCCACTGGAACACGGCGACGTAAAGCGGCTGGGACGGCGACAGCCTCAGGGTCAGGCTTTCGCCGTCGCGGAAGATGGTGCGGTTCACGTCCACCCCGACGTCGAAGGCCGGATCCCGGGGGCCGGCGACGACCACGTCGGCCTCCAGGCTGACGGTGCAGCGGCGCAGGCCCTCGGCCGCCGGAGCGGTGGCGGCGCGGCGGTCGCGGACACCGGCGATCTCGCCGTCCACGGTACTCCACACATGGCGGTCGATGGCGCAGTCGCCGTCGTCCCCCTGGCAGAGCATCATCTGCTCGGCGCCGACGCGCTCGCCGCCGGCCTCGCGCAGCAGGGTCTCCAGCGCCCGGCCCTCGGCGGCGCGGCAGGCCTCGGCCTCCGGGACCTCGGGTCCGAAGACCTGCTCGCCCCGGCCCGGCAGCCACTCGGCCCACGCCGTCCCCACGGCCAGGAAAGCGACGGTAGCAGCGGCGGCAGCGGCAGCGGCCAGGGCGCGCCGCCTCACCATTGGACCAGGACCCGCTCGGGGTCGCCCTGGAGTTGCGGCTCCTGGGTGCGGCCCTGGCGGGCGGCCTGGCGCGACACCGCCTCCACCACATAGGCGTGCAGCTCGCCGGTGGTGATGCGCCGGTCGCCGTTGCGGTCGGCCTTTCCCGAAAGCCCCTGCATGAGGAAGTAGCTGAACAGCCCGTGCTTCTGCTCCGGAAAGGCGCCGGAGAGCTGGTCGGCGGCGGCGGCGGACAGGACGGTGACGCCTTCGGGCGCCTGCTCCTCGACCCGGGCGCGGACGAGGACGGGGCGCAGGCCGGCCAGCAGGGTCTCGCCGTTGCGCACCTGGCCGGAATAGCAGGTGTCGAGGAACAGGGTGATGGACCGGGCTCCGGCGGCGGCCAGCGCCGAGATGATGTCGCTGCGGCGCAGGGCCGTCTCCGCCAGCATGTCGGGGGCGCCGTCGCTCGGCAGCAGGTAGAGCTGGCTGCCGTCGGGGGTGGACAGGCCGTGGCCGGCGAAGAACACGGTGACGTCGGACTCGCCCGGGGTGATCTCCCCCTTCGCCCACAGGCGCAGCGCCCGCAGGAGCGAGGTGCGGTCGGTCTCGGCCCCCTCCAGCAGCTTGACCCGCGTGATGCCAAGGGTGGTGCGGGCGAACTCCTGGAAGCGGCGGGCGTCGTTGGCGGCATAATCGGCCCGGGGCACCCGCCGGTAGTCCTCCACCCCCACCACCAGGGCCACCGCCCGCGGCCGGACGACGCCGCGGATGCGGTTGGGGTCGGGCGGCTCGGGCGGTTCCTCGGCCAGCACCGGCCCAGAGGGGGGGGCGCCAGGGGGGGGCGCGAGGGTGCCGGCCCGGGGCAGCTTGGCCAGGGCGGCGCGCGTAGCCCCCTCCCAGTCCTCGCGGACGATGGTGCCGGCGACGGTACAGCCCAGGCAGCGGTCCATGTACTCGCCCTCGCCGTGGTACACCGGCGTATTGTCCGACAGGGCGTAAATCCGGCACTGCACGGTCGCGGTATTGCCGCCCCCCCGCCGCGTGACGCCGAGATCCCGACACGAGAGTGCGAGAGCGTTCTTCATTTCCCGCGCCGCCGAACGATCGGGAAAGGCGAAGCTGACGTTGTAGCCCAGCTTCTGCAGGGTGGCGCTGACGGCCCCCCGGCTGCTCAGCGGCGTGCCGGGGTCCACCGCCACCAGAGACGCCCGCTGCAGCAGGACCGGATCGAGCACATTGCCATCGGCGCGAAAGACACGACCGATGCTCAGGTCGCTGCACCCCGTCAGCACCTGGAGTCCCAGAACAAGGAAAATCAACCAGGCTGCCTTGCGGCGCATCCCCATCTTTCCTAGCCCGCATTTCTCACAGGGACGCGGGCTTGCGGGCCGTCCCGAAAATGAAAATGCCAGACCTTGTGGCCAGACCTTATGTGGGTATACGCAATTCCCACGCCAAAGGCAACGCGGCGCGCGCGCACCGGCCCGGCAGGGCCCTCCGCCGAAAAAAGAGGAGCCGCTGGGTCGCCCCAGCGGCTCAAGTCTAGGGAGGAAACGTCCAAGAAACACAGGCAGGTAGGCCGCTGACACTGCAACCGCCCCCCTGCTGCACCGCAAAATATAGTCCCCCGCCGTCCGCTATGCAAGAAGAAAAATAGGAATGGCAACGCGATCAATCGGTTTACCCACACTCTGCCATGAGTCCAAACACAGCCGCAGTGCAGCAAACGGCCGGCGGCGGCTCCGGCATCGTCGCGTCGCGACGTCAGGCGGGGGAGTCGTTCCGGCGCCCCCAGGGGGGTCCGCCATGAAAATGAGGGGATCCCTGGGTCTCACTTCTCATGGTACGGATTGTCGTGCCCGCGCAGGTGCAGGCGGAGGGGGACACCGGGCAGGTCGAAGTCTTTGCGGATGCCGTTCATCATGTAGCGCACATAGGAGTCCGGCAGGTCCTCGGGCAGGCTGGTGAAGATCACGAAGGTGGGGGGCCGGGACTTGATCTGGGTCATGTAGCGCAGGCGGATGCGGCGGCCGTGGCGGCCCATGGGCGGGGGGTGGTGGCTCAGCACCGACTCGAGCCAGCGGTTGAGGGCGGCCGTCGGGATGCGGCGCTTCCACAGGTCGTGGATCTTCAGCACCTCGCCCATCAGCCGGTCCATCCCCTGGCCGGTCAGGGCCGAGAGGGTCACGGTCGGCACCCCCTGCACCTGGGGCAGCGAGGTGGCGAGGCGGTCGTTCAATCGCTCCAGGGCGGCGGCGCGGTCCTCCGCCACGTCCCACTTGTTGACGGCCACCACCAGGGCGCGGCCCTCGTCCACCACCTTGCGGGCGATGGTGAGGTCCTGCTTGTCCAGCACCGCGTTGGCGTCGAGCACCAGCACCACCACCTGGGCAAGGTCGACGGCGTGGAGCGAATCGGCCACCGACAGCCGCTCCAGCGAGGTGACCACCCGCGAACGGCGGCGAATGCCGGCGGTGTCCACGAGGCGGATGCGCCGTCCCCGGTACTCCCACGGCGTGGTGATGGCGTCGCGGGTGATGCCGGCCTCCGGTCCGGTCAGCATGCGCTCTTCCCCGAGCAGCCGGTTGACCAGGGTCGACTTGCCGACGTTGGGCCGGCCGACGATGGCGAGCTGCATCGGCGCCCCGCCATCCTCCTCCTTTTCGTCCCCTTTTTCTTCTCCCTCCCCGCCCTCCCAGGCGTCGGCCGGTAGCGAGGCCTCGGCGGCCTCGGCGTAGGGAAGGAGTGCCTCCACCAGGCCGGCCATGCCCTCGTTGTGCTCGGCCGAGATCGGCACCGGATCGCCGAGCCCCAGGGAATAGCACTCGTACAGCCCCTGGGTCGCCTCCCGCCCCTCGCACTTGTTGGCGACCAGGATCACCGGCGTCCGTCCCCGGCGCAGGCCGGCGGCGAAGTGGCGGTCAAGGGGCGTCACCCCGGCGCGGGCGTCGATCAGCATCAGGACCACGTCGGCCTCATTGACGGCCAGCTCGGTCTGGGCGCGCATGCGGGCTTCCAGGCTGTCGGGCAGGGCCTCGTCCAGGCCGGCGGTGTCGATGATGGAGAAGTCGATGCCGCCCAGGCTGGCCGGGGCCTCGCGGCGGTCGCGGGTGACCCCCGGCAGGTCGTGGACGATGGCGAGCCGCCGTCCCGCAAGCCGGTTGAACAGGGTCGACTTGCCGACGTTGGGCCGGCCGACGATGGCCACCAGCAGGGTCATGAGATCGATGCTCCAGAAATCCGCCTGGTCATACCGTCGAGCGCCATATCGTCGAGCGCCATACCGTCGAGCGCCATACCGTCGAGCGCATGTGTCAGCGATCAGGCTCGACGGTACCATAGGCGACAAGCTGACCATTGTTGGTCAGGAAATAGAGCATGCCGTCGGCGACGATCGGGGCCATGGACACCCCGTCCGGCATCTCTTCCGTGCCAAGAATTTCCCCGGTATAGGGCGACAGGGAATAGACCCGTCCATGGGACCCCGTGGCGATCAGGCGGTCGCCGGCCAGCACGGGACCGGTCCATTGGATGCGTCCCTCGTGGTCCTCCTCGTCCTCCCACTTGGGAAGCTGGGAGATCCAGGCAACCTGGCCGGTCTTGGCCTCGACGGCGATGATCTCGGACTCGTTGCCGATGACGAAGAGGAAGTCGCCGGCGACCCAGGGCTGGTCGGTGCCGCCGGCCTCCAGTTCCCACAGGCGCTGCCCGGTGCGCAGGTCGATGGCCACCATGATGCCGCTGTGGCTGATGGAATAGACCCGTCCACGGTCGATCACCGGGCGTCCCCGGATGTCGGACATGTTGGAGAGGGGATCGCTGCGCCGCACCGTCGTCAGGGAGTCCGACCACAGCACGCCGCCGTTCTCCACCCGCAGGGCGAACAGCTCGCCGGAGGAGTAGCCAACCACCACCACGCCGGAGTCCACGGCCGGGCTCGGGCTGCCGAGGAGGCTCGCCACCTCCTGGATGCCGGTGTGAGTCCACAGCTCGCGGCCATCGGTGGTGGACAGCACACGGAGTTCGTTGTCCTTGGTGACGACGAACACCCGGTCGCCGCTGACCGTCGGCGCGGCCCGCAACGGCGCCCACAGGGAACGGCGCCATACCTCCTCGCCGTCCTCCGCCCTGAGGGCGATCACCTGGCCAAAGCCGGTGGTGGCATAGATGCGCCCGTCGTCGAAGGCGATGCCGCCGCTTTTCAGCGAGGCGCCCCGGTCCTCGTCGGTGGATAGCTCCCGCACCCATTGGCGCCAGCCGGTCTTGGCGTCGAAGGCGATGACGGTCGCCTCGCCGTCCATGACGAAGGCGCGTCCGCCACCGATGATCGGGCTCGACAGCAGCCGGTCGCGCGACACCGCGCCGACGCCGGCGTTGCCGAGCCAGAGCTTGCTGACCGACGCCCCGAGGTCGATGTGGTGCATGGCGTGGGGCGGAAAGCCCCCGGCCTGCGGCCAGTCGGCGTTGCGGCGGGGCTTCGGCAGTTGAATCTTGCCCTGAAGTTCGGCCGACGGCTTGAGCTTGTGCTCGGTCGCCAATACCGAGATGCGCTGTCCCACCAGCGGCGGGTCGTTGTTGACGCCAAGCCAGGTGCCCTCGCAGGCACCGAGCGCCACGGCGACCATGGAGAGCCCAAGGAGACGGAGAAGAACGTCGCGGCTCGTGGACACCATGCCATTACCCCTTGGACAGGGAGGAACGCGCCTGGCTCAGCATTTCGGCGGCACGGGCGCGCACGCCAGGAGGAGTCTCGGGATCGTCGGCGAGTCGGGTCAGGACCTCCCGCGCCCGCGCGTCGTCGCCGGCCCTCATCGCCGCCAGGGCGCTGAGTTCGAGGGCGGTGAAGCGATAGGGGTTCCCCGCCGCCGTGAGCGGCATCAGCGTCGTCTCGATCTGTCGCGGGTCGGCGTCGTCCAGGCCATGCATGGCGACCAGAACCGCCGCGGCGTCGCGGTAGGCCTGGTCGGCGGCCTGGTCCGCCGCGACCATCCGCCAGGCGGCGATGGCGCCCGCCCTGTCGCCGACGTCGGCCAGGAAATCGCCGCGGCGCAGGGTGGCCAGGGTGCGATAGGTGGCGCCGGCCTCCTCCGCCAGGGTGACCAGGGCCTGCGCCGCCGGCTCCTTCACGCCCGCATCGATCATGGCGACGGCGGTGCCATAGCGCATGGCTTCGTCGGCCAGGCGGTTGGCCTGCCAGGTGGTCCAGGCTTCCCGGCCGCCGACGATCATGACGATCATGACGGCGATGCCGATGGCGACGTTGCCATACTTCTTCCACAGACGCTCCATCTGTTCATGGCGCAGGTCTTCATCGACCTCGCGGAACAGGGCATCCTGATGGGGATCGGAGGGATCAATGGCCAAGGGGGCGCTCCGTTGTCGACTCCGGCGGCCGGGGCCGCCGCCGCCGCCACACTAGACGTTCGCGGCCGGTACGGCAATCTCCTTTCAGAAGGGGAAGCACACGCGTCGCGCCGGTTGACACCAGCCGACTTGGGGGGTAGTCCTGAGGTATAGCGCGTTTGGCACCCCCGGCCGGAAGCAAGCCCATGACCTACGCTCATCTTCAGTCCGTAATCGAGACCGCCTGGGAACGGCGCGACACCATCTCGTCCGCCACGACGGGCGAGATCCGCGACGCGGTGGAGGCGACGCTGGATGCCCTCGACGGAGGCGATGTCCGTGTCGCGGAAAAGGTCCAGGGGACCTGGATCGTCCATCAATGGCTGAAAATGGCGGTGCTGCTGTCGTTCCGTCTCAATGACTCGGTGCCCATGCCGGGTGGACCGGAGCATCCCGACCGCGGCCGGTCCGCCTGGTACGACAAGGTGGCGCCGAAGTTCGCCGGATGGAGCGAGGCCGATTTCCACAAGGCCGGAGTGAGGGCCGTGCCGGGCTGCGTGGTGCGCCGCTCGGCCTATCTGGCGCCGGGGGTGATCCTGATGCCCTCGTTCGTCAACCTGGGCGCCCGCGTGGACTCGGGCACCATGGTGGACACCTGGAGCACCGTCGGAAGCTGCGCCCAGATCGGCAAAAACGTGCACCTCTCGGGCGGCGTCGGCATCGGAGGCGTCCTCGAGCCGCTGCAGGCCGGACCGGTGATCATCGAGGACGACTGCTTCATCGGCGCCCGCTCGGAGGTGGCCGAGGGCGTCATCGTCGAGGAAGGGGCGGTCCTGTCCATGGGGGTGTACATCGGCGCCTCCACCCGGATCATCGACCGCGAGACCGGCGAGGTGTTCATGGGCCGGGTTCCGGCCCGCTCCGTCGTGGTGGCGGGAACCATTCCCGGCCGGCCGCTGCCCGATGGCCAGCCGGGGCCGGGGCTCTACTGTGCCGTGATCGTCAAGCGGGTGGATGCGAAGACCCGCTCCAAGGTGTCCATCAACGAGCTGCTCCGCCTGTGATCGATTTCAGCGATCCCCTTCCGCTGGCCGAGGCCCTGATCCGCCGGCCCAGCGTCACCCCGGCCGATGCCGGCGCCCTCGATGTGCTGGAGGACGTGCTGCGGGAGATGGGCTTCGTCTGCCAGCGGCTGCCGTTCTCGTCCCCCGGGACCGACTCGGTGGAGAATCTCTACGCCCGCCTCGGCACCACCGGTCCCAACTTCTGTTTCGCCGGCCATACCGACGTGGTGCCGGCGGGGCAGGGCTGGACGGTGGACCCCTTCGGCGGCGCCGTGGTGGGCGGCAACCTGTTCGGTCGCGGCGCCGCCGACATGAAGGGGGCCATCGCCGCCTTCGTCGCCGCCGTCGCCCGCATCCTGGAGCGGCGGGGGTCCCTGCCCGGCTCGGTGAGCCTTTTGATCACCGGCGACGAGGAGGGGCCCGGCGTCAACGGCACGGTCCGGGTTCTCGAGTGGCTGACGGCGAACGGCGAGACGCTGGACGCCTGCGTGGTGGGTGAGCCCACCAATCCGCTCCATCTTGGGGACATGATGAAGATCGGCCGTCGCGGCAGCCTCTATGGCCGGCTGACGGTTCATGGCACCCAGGGCCACACCGCCTACCCCGAGCTGGCGGACAACCCCATTCCGCGGCTCCTGCGCATGCTGACGGCCCTGGACAGCGAGGCCCTCGACGCCGGCAATGACCACTTTCCGCCGTCGTCCCTGGCCCTGACGTCGGTGGACGTCGGCAACACCGTCGGCAACGTCACCCCGGCCGAGGCCTCCGCCACCTTCAACATCCGCTTCAACGACCAGCACACCGCCGCCACCGTCGAGTCCTGGGTGCGGGGGATCCTGGACCGGTTCGGCGGGTACTACACCCTCGAGATCACGGTGATGGGCCAGTCCTTCCTCACCGCTCCCGGCCCATTGAGCCAGATGGTGGTCCAGGCGATCCGGGACGTGACCGGCCGTGACCCGGCCCTGTCCACATCGGGCGGCACCTCGGATGCGCGCTTCATCAAGGACGCCTGCCCGGTGGTGGAGTTCGGCCTAACCGGCCAGACCATGCACAAGGCGGACGAGCACATCGCCCTGGCCGACCTCGAGTCGCTGACGGAAATCTATCGCCGGGTGCTCGAGGGATTTTTCTCCCTTAAGTAGCGATTCCCGTTACGCGGCAAAGCCCTACCCCGCCATCAGCGCCCGGATATGCGCCGTTGCGCTGGTGGACAGCGCGGTCAGGTCATACCCCCCCTCCAGGACCGAGACCACCCGGCCGCCGCAGGCCTCGTCGGCGATCTTGAGCAGCTCGGCGGTCACCCAGGCGTAGTCGTCGTCGCCGAGATTGAGGCTGGCCAGGGGGTCGCGGGCGTGGGCGTCGAACCCGGCCGAGATCAGCAGGAAATCGGGCCGGAAGGCGACCAGCGCCGGCAGGATGCGCGAGGTCACGCCCTTGCGGAACTCGGACGAACCCGAGCCCGGAGCCAGCGGCACGTTGACGACGTTGTTGGCGCTCCCCGTCTCGCCGCCGCCGCCGGTGCCGGGATAGCAGGGATACTGGTGGGTCGAGGCATAGAACAGGTCGGCGTCCTTCCAGAAGATCTCCTGGGTGCCGTTGCCGTGGTGGACGTCGAAGTCCACCACCGCCACCCTGTGGAAGCCGTGGACGGCGCGGGCATGGTGGGCGCCGATGGCCACGTTGTTGAACAGACAGAACCCCATGGCCGTCGCCGTCTCGGCGTGGTGACCCGGTGGGCGGACGGCGCAGAAGGCGTTGCGGACCTCGCCCCGCGCCACCGCATCCACCGCCGCCACCACCCCGCCGGCGGCCCGCAGGGCGGCCTCGCCGGACTCAGGGGACAGCACGGTGTCGGAATCGATGTGTCGATGACCACTGGCCGGCACCGCCGCCAGAATCGACCGCACGTAGGATCCGGGGTGGACCCGCTCGATCTGCGCCAGGTCGGCATAGGGCGCCTCGGTCCGCACCAGCGGCGCGAACGCCTTGTCGTCGAGGGCGCGAAGGATGGCGGTCAGCCGCTCCGGCCGCTCGGGGTGATAGGCCCCGGTGTCATGCTCGAGACACACGGGGTGGCTGATGAACAGAGTCGGCATGGCTGCGGCTCGCGGTTGGTGGTTGACGAACGGTATCACGGTAGCATTGTTTCCCATTCGGCCCCGGAGATCCATCGCCGTGTGACGGGGGTCACATCGAAGTGTCAAGAGGGCCTGGACTTTTTTCGAAAAATTTCGCCCGAAAGATAATTATTGAGCTATACTCGCGTTGGCGTTGGCCGTGTGGCGCGTCGATCGAGCGGAAGGGTGTAGCACCATGATTCTCAATGTGTTGCGGTACATATCTCCGCGTCTGTATCGTTACCTGACGCTGGCCGACTACGATGAGGCCAGAAAGGAGGCCACGTTGCGTGTCATTCGTCGCTACGCACGTGGAAACCTTTTGACGAGCGACGGTGTTCTCCTCGACCGGACGGAGCTTGAAGCGCGGTCTCGTGCCGCCAAAGCGGCGGTGGAGTCCATCGGGAAATCCCTTTCCGCATCTCTCCGATAGTTGGGGGACGCGGCGATGCTTGAATTGTCCAGTCACAAGGAAGCGTTGAGCCGGATCTGTGACGAGTGGAACAAGGCTGAAGATGCTATCAAGGGAGCGGAAAGCGTCTGCTCCGGCGCCCCGGTTCCGGCGGTTGATATGTTGCGATGCGCTGGAGGGCGCGTTGTAAGGGCGGTGGTGGCCATCACGAGGGGAGCGTCGCCAACGGACGTCGATGGCTTGTTAATCGATGCTGAGTTTGACTGCTATCGGGCTCAGCGTAGTGCCATAGGTGCCGCCACCACACAAATGGTCGAGAATTTGCGCTCGATGCAGGAACGCCTTGGTCACGATGTTGTTTTGCGAGTGTTTTACGAGTTTGCGGCGTTCTGGAGAGAGCTTAGTCGGATACACGGAAGAGTGGATGTGTCTCGCGGCGATATGGATGATCGCGAGGCGACGCTAACGGCGATAAGCGATGCGGATTTTCCGGCCCTATTGACGCGATACCAGGAACTTATGGCAAGCGAGCCGTTGATGAGGGAAGTCGCCAGGCGTGAACGCCGTAGGGTTGTTATCTCCTACGGCACTGCCGGTCTGGGAATCGTTATTGGCATCGTGGGAGTTGTTCTTACGATCATTCCGATGCTGAAGCCCTGAATCACCATTCCCCACGCTCCGTCTACCCATGGCGGGGGGGCGTCGTTCTCGTGGGCGACCTATCTCCATCTCCCATATACCGCATTCTTGGCTTCTCCCGTTGTTGGCCGGGGGCTTTGTGCGTGGTAAGGTCCGCGCTCTGCCGTTCCGCGGGTGTGGAAGAACCTTGACGACGAAAGCGAAACTGCCGATCGATCAGTCCACCTGGGTGCTGGTACACCGCCTCCTGCGCGAGGCCGTGCGGCCGTATGCGCTGCGGATCGCCCTGGCGGTCCTGCTGATGGCGGTGGTGGCGGGGGCGACGGCGTTCACCACCTATCTGTTGAAGCCCATCGTCGACTGGGTGTTCATCGCCCATGACAAGAGCCTTTTGTGGCCGGTCGGGCTGGCGGTGCTGGTGACCTTCATCGTCAAGGGGGCCGCCGACTTCGGCCAGGCGGCGCAGATGAGCTTCGTCGGCCTGCGCATCGTCGCCAACATGCAGCAGAGGCTGTTCGGCCACCTGATGCGCATGGATGTGCCGTTCTTCCAGGCCAACGCCACCGGCGGGCTGATTTCCCGCTTCACCAGCGACGTCAACATGCTGCGCTCGGCGGTGTCCGACGTGCTGACCAGCCTCGGCAAGGAGGCACTGACCATCGTCGGTCTGGTGATCAACATGTTCCTGCAGGACTGGCTGCTGGCGCTGGTGTCGTTCTTCATCTTTCCGGCGGCGGTGTTGCCCATCGTCCGGCTCGGGCGGCGGATGCGCAAGGTCACCGTCAACACCCAGGAGCACATCGGCGCCATGACCACCCTCCTGGAACAGAGCTTCCAGGGCGTGCGGGTGGTCAAGGCCTATGGCATGGAGGAGTACGAAAAGCGCCGCATCGCCGACATCATCGAGAGCATCTTCCGCCTCGTGCTGAAGGCCCAGTTCACCCGGGCGTTCTCGAGCCCGATCATGGAGACCCTGGGCGGGGTCGCCATCACCATCGTCATCGTCTATGGCGGCTGGCGGGTGATGGACAGCGACATGACGCCGGGGGCGTTCTTTTCCTTCATCGCCTCGCTGCTGACCGCCTACCGGCCGCTCAAGTCGCTGGCCAACGTCAACTCCACCCTGCAGGAGGGGCTGGCGAGCGCCCAGCGCCTGTTCGCCCTGCTGGACACCGAGCCCGCCATCACCGACCGCCCCGGCGCCCGGCCACTGGACATCCGGGGAGGAGCGATCCGCTTCGACACCGTGTCGTTCTCCTACGACCGCGTCCGCCAGGCGCTGGATCGGCTGACCATCGACGTGCCGGCGGGTCGCACCCTGGCCCTGGTGGGGCCGTCGGGGGCCGGCAAGACCACCATCCTGAACCTCATCCCCCGCTTCTTCGAGGTGGACGGCGGGGCCGTGCTGGTGGACGGCACCGACGTGCGCGACGTCACCCTCGAGTCGCTCCGCGCCTCGGTGGCCCTGGTGAGTCAGGAAGTGACCCTGTTCGACGATACCGTCAGAGCCAACATCGCCTATGGCCGGCCGGGGGCCGACGCGGCGGAGATCGAGGCGGCGGCCCGCCATGCCGCGGCCCACGACTTCATCATGGCCCTGCCCAACGGCTACGACACCATGGTGGGCGAGCGGGGCATGAGCCTGTCGGGCGGTCAGCGCCAGCGTCTGGCCATCGCCCGCGCCATGCTGAAGAACGCGCCCATCCTGCTGCTGGACGAGGCCACCAGCGCCCTCGACACGGAGTCGGAGCGTCAGGTCCAGGCGGCGCTCCAGCACCTGATGCGGGGCCGCACCACGCTGGTGATCGCCCATCGTCTGTCCACTGTGGTGGGGGCCGACATCATCCATGTCATCGACCAGGGGCGGGTGGTGGAATCCGGCACCCACACCGAGCTGTTGGCCCTCGGTCGCCATTACGCCCGCCTCTACGCCATGCAGTTCGCCGCGGAGACGGAGGCTGCCGCGGAGATGGGGGCCGCCGCCGCCGGGGCGGGCTCATGATCCGCCTGCGGGGACTGGGCAAGCGCCTGTCCAGGGCCGTCACCCGCTCGGAAGGCGTACGGGCCGCCCTATGCCGGGTCGCCTCCCTGTACATCCGCTTCGTGCACCTCACCAGCCGCTGGGAGGTGGAGGGCGGCGAGGTGCCGCGCGATCGATGGGAGAAGAATCAGCCGTTCATCCTGGCGCTGTGGCATGGGCGGATGCTGATGATGCCCTATGCCTGGGACCTGGCGAAGCCCATCCACATGCTGGCCTCCCACCACCGCGACGGCCAGTTGATCGGCGTCGTCATTAGTCACTTTGGTGTCGGAACGATCGCCGGGTCCACCAGCAAGGGTGGCGCCGAAGCATTGCGGGCCATGGTCCGGATGCTGCGTGGTGGCGGCTGGATCGGCATCACCCCGGACGGCCCGAGGGGACCACGCATGCGGGCCAGTGCGGGAGTGGCGATGGTGGCCAAGCTGTCGGGACTGCCGATCATTCCCGCCGCGTATTCGACCGCCCGCGGCCGTACCCTGGGGAGCTGGGATCGCTTCCTGCTGGCGTTGCCGTTCAGCCGGGGGGTGTTCGTGTGGGGCCGGCCGATCGAGGTGCCTCGCGACGCCGACGCGGCGGCGCTGGAGGGCTGTCGGAAGGCGCTGGAGGACGAGTTGAACGCGATCACGGCGGCCGCTGACCGGCGGATGGGTCGGGCGCCCGTGGAGCCGGCCGAGGGGTGAATGGTGATTGAAGAGGAAGAAAGAAAGGAAAGATGCGAGGGCCTGGAGGCCCTCGCGCTCCCCATTCCCTCCAGGCGGAAACGTCATGGGGAGTGTGAGGGGCCTCTCGGCCACTCACATCCTTTCTTTTTTTTCACATACAGGCATCACGGATGATCGCCGGACTCTACCGAGGGCTGACCACGCTCGGCGGCCCGTTCATCGGCCTTTACCTGCGGCGCCGCCGAGCCCGCGGCAAGGAGGACCACGAGCGCTTTCCCGAGCGTCTCGGCATCGCCGGCCGCTCCCGCCCGCCGGGGCCGCTGGTCTGGCTGCATGCGGCGAGCGTCGGCGAGTCCCTGTCCACCCTGCCGCTGGTCTCCCGCCTGATCGACGAGCGGCCGGGCCTGTCCATCCTGGTGACCACCGGCACGGTCACCTCGGCCCGGCTGATGGCGGAGCGGCTGCCGGAGCGGGCCATCCACCAGTACCTGGCGGTGGACCGGGTGGCCTACGTGCGCCGGTTCCTCGATCACTGGCGGCCCGACCTCATCCTGTGGACCGAGTCCGAGTTCTGGCCCAACACCCTGATCGAGGCGGCCCACCGCGCCATTCCCCTGGTGCTGGTGCAGGGGCGCATCTCCGACCGCTCGTTCCGGGGCTGGCAGCGCTACCGTCGCTTCATCGGGCGGCTTCTGTCGGGCTTCGCATTGTGTCTCGGTCAGACGGAAACCGACCGGGAGCGGCTGGAGCGCCTTGGCGCCCCCCGCGCCGAGTGCCTGGGGAACCTGAAGTTTGCCGCCCCGCCGCTGCCGGCCGATCCGGCGGAGCTGGCGCGTCTGAGCGCCGTCATCGCCAATCGCCCCGTCTGGCTCGCCGCCAGCACCCACGCCGGCGAGGAAGCCGCCGTCGCCCGCATCCATCGCCTGCTGGAGCCGTCCCTCCCCGGTCTCCTGACCATCATCGTGCCGCGCCACCCGGCCCGCGGCGCCGACATCGCCGCCGAGCTGACCGCCATGGGGCTGCCGGTGGAGCGCCGCTCGGCCGGGGGGACGCTACGCCCCGACACCCGCCTTTACCTGGCCGACACCATGGGGGAACTCGGGCTGTTCTTCCGTCTGGCGGGAGTGGCGTTCATGGGCAAGTCGCTGGTGCCCCTCGGCGGTCAGAATCCCCTGGAGCCGGCCCGACTCGGCTGTGCGGTGCTGTTCGGTCCGCACATGGGCAACTTCACCGAGATCGCCGGCCGCATGCTGGCCGCCGGGGCGGCGCGCGAGGTGGCCGACGAGGCGACGCTGGCCCGGGCGGTGCGCTCGCTGCTGCTGGAAGCGCCCGCGGCCCGCCGGGCCATGGGCGAGGCCGGCCGCGCCTTCGCCACCGCCGAGGCCGGAGTGCTGGACCGGGTGGTGGCCCGCCTGTCACCGTTCGTCGCCGTGGCGGAGGAGACCCACCGTGCGGGCCCCTGACTTCTGGCGCTTTGGCCGCGACAGCGGCATCGCCCGGCTGCTGGAGCCGGTGGGACTCGCCTATGCCGCCGTCGGCGCCTGGCGCCTGGCCCACGCCCGACCTGAGCGGGCGGCGGTGCCGGTGGTGTGCGTCGGCAATCTGGTGGCGGGGGGGGCCGGCAAGACTCCGGTGGCCCTGGCGCTGGCCCGCCGGCTGAGGGACAGGGGCCTCGCGCCGTGGTTCCTGACCCGTGGCCACGGCGGGCGGGAGGCCGGGCCGCTGCGGGTGGACTCCTTCCGCCACTCGGCCGATGAGGTGGGGGACGAGGCCCTGCTGCTGGCCGCCGTGGCGCCGACGGTGGTGTCCCGCCGCCGGCCCGCCGGCGCCGCCCTGGCCGCGGCGGGGGGGGCCGGGGTGGTGATCATGGATGACGGCCACCAGAACCCGACCCTGGTCAAGAACATGTCACTGGTGGTGGTGGACGGTGGGTATGGCTTCGGCAACGGACGAATTCTCCCCGCCGGTCCCCTGCGCGAGCCGGTGGCGCGAGGCCTGGCCCGCGCCTCGGCCATGGTGGTGATCGGCGACGACGAGACCGATATCGCGGCGTGGACTCCGCCCGGCCTACCCCTGCTGACGGCGCGGATGGCCCCGGGGCCGGAGGCGGCGGCCCTGGCTGGCCGGCGGGTGGTAGCCTTCGCCGGCATCGGCCGACCGGAGAAGTTCTTCGCCATGGCCCGGGCCGTCGGCGCGGAGGTGGTGGCCGAGCATCCCTTCGCCGACCACTATCCCTACGCCGAGGCCGACATCCAGCCGATCCTGGACGAGGCCTTCGCCCTGTCGGCGATTCCCCTCACCACCGCCAAGGACGCCGTCCGCCTGCCCCCCGATCAGCGGCAGCAGGTGACGGTGCTGACCGTCTCGGTGACGTGGGACGACCCGGCCGCCCTCGACCGCCTGCTGGACGACCACCTGCAGGATGGGGGGATCGGTCATGGCTAGGGGCGGGTGGCGCGACCCGATCCGCCGCCGGATCGTCCATCCAGTGCAGGCGGTGGCGGCCCTCGTCGTCTATGGCCTGTTCGCCGTCCTGCCGGTGGGGGTGGCCTCGGCGGTGGGCGGCTGGCTGCTGCGGATGGTGGGTCCCAGACTCCGCCGCCTGTCGGGGGTGGCGCGGCGCAACCTCGCCGCCGCCTTCCCCGACGCCGGACCGGCGGAGATCGAGCGGATCATCGTCGCCATGTGGGATAATCTCGGCCGCAATCTGGGGGAGTTTCCCCATCTCAAAGGATTGGCGGACGGCGACCGGGTCACGGTGGAGGGCGCCGAGTACGTCACCCAGCTTCGCGACGACGGCCGGCCGGGGATTTTCTTTTCCGCTCACTTCGGCAACTGGGAGGTGGCGCAGGTGGCCTCGCGGCGCCATGGCCTGCCCTTGAGCGTGGTCTACCGCGCCCCCAACAATCCCCTGGTGGAGTGGCTCTATGCCAGGCGCTGCGACGACACCCTGGACCTGATTCCCAAGGGCAGCGCCGGCGCCAAGCGGCTATTGAAGGTGCTGCGGCAGGGGGGACACCTGACCCTGCTGGTGGATCAGAAGATGAACGATGGCATCCCGGTCCCGTTTTTCGGCCGTCCGGCGATGACCGCTCCCGCGCTGGCCGAGTTTGCCCTGCGCTATCGCTGCCCGGTGGTGCCGACTCGGGTGGAACGGCTCGAGGGTGCCCGGTTCCGCATCGTCGTCGAGCCGCCGCTGGACCTGCCCGACACCGGCAACCACCATGACGACGTCGCCGAGACCATGCGCCGGGTCAACGCCGTCATCGAGACCTGGATCCGTGCCCGGCCCGAGCAGTGGCTGTGGGTTCACCGCCGCTGGCCAGATCAAGTGTCCTGATGTGGCAGGATGGTGACACGGCTTTCAGAAAATCCTTGAATTTTCTGAAAGCCGAGCTGAGCTACTTCACCGCCGAGAAATCGAACGTCAGGAATCCGGATACGCTCTTGTTCTCGGAGTGGCTGTGGTTGAACACGGCGACCGCGCCCTGGACGGCCTTGCCACCGCTCAGCACGGCGTCCTCGTCCGGGTGGACGGTGTCCAGCTTGCGGGCCATTTCCAGCGACCACTTGCCGTCGGCCCACCGCCCCTTGGCGGCGACGTCAGCGGCGCTGCCGGAGGGTGTCGTGGCGGTGGATACGCCGGGGAGCGTCGGCTCCCCCACCTCCTTCGGCGCCTTGGTGTTCTCCCACGACGGCGTTCCTTCGTCGCGAATCTTCTTGATGTAGGTGGTGCTGCCGGACGGGTTCTTGTACTCCGCCGATTCGTCGATCGGGTTGGTGGAGATGACGTGGTGATAGTCGTCGGCGATGCCCAAGGGATCCGTTCGTCCCGCCGACCACGTCCAGACGTCCACCTTGTAGATCTTCTCGGAAATCATGCAGCGGTCGTACTCGCCGTCCATGTGAAATCGGATGGCGAATCCGTCGTCGCGATCCTCCGAACGCTTGTACTTGGAGCCGACCACCTTCCAGGGGCGATAGGTCGTATCGGCCTGCGAATCGGGCCAGCGGGCGGCGACATAAACCATGTCGCCATGGACTCCGACGGCCAGCTCCACCTCGCTGTCGCCGACGGCCTTACTCTCCACCTTGTCGTCGGCCGGCTGGATCTTCACCTTGGTCCACTTGGCCGTCGCCCAGTCCGTGAGGTCGCCGTCCACCTTGGGAGCGGCGGCCAGCCGCTGGACCGGCACCGCCAGGGTGCCCTCCGGCGGCTGGGCCAGAGCGGGCGAAGCCGCCAGAAGAGTGCCGAGAATGGCCGCTTTCGCCACGCTTTTCATGTCAGAATCACTCCTCGATGATGATCTTGCCGTCCATGCCCTTCTCGCGGTGGTCATCGATGGTGCAGAACACCTGATAGGTGCCAGGCGTCACCGGCACGATGAACAGATCGACCACCCCGCCCGGGTTCACCTCGACGGCGTTGAAATAGGGGACCTTGAACTCGGCCTCCTTGGTCTGCCCCTTGCGGGTGGCGATGTTCTTGAAAAATTCCGCAGCGGTCCAATAGTGGGGCTTCTCCCCCTTGTTCCGCAGCACGATCTTGTAGGGCTGATTGGCCTTCAGCTTGATTTCCTCGGGCTCATAGCTATGCTCCTTGAGGGTCACCTCAACGGTCTGCATCTTGTCCCAGTTGGCTTTTTTGACAATCTCGGCCGAGTTGGCGATATAATCGGCAGCCATAGCCGGCATGGCGACCAGAAAGGCCGCGGCAGCGATGATCCCTCTTTTCAGCATCTTCTTCTCCCCAGAATCCCGGACCTTCCGGGCACGCGCGCGGCACCGGCCGCGCGGGAACGTTCATTATAAGCGTTCAATTCGCGTGCCAACATTGCGCCGAGGTGAAAAAAAACAACATTCTGGCCTTATCGTTGCAGGAATGGTGGGCTTGGCCATTGAAACGGCCCGCGAGCGCGTGCGAATCGGCCTGGGTATTCCCTGTTTCGGGAATCGCTTCCCGCTTTCGAGAGAGAATCCGATCTCTCTTTCGCTGGCGGTGGCCTGACATGATGGGCGGAACTATCGACAGACTCTTTTGGAAACTGGTGCTGTTCGTGGTTGACAAGGTCAAATTTCGCTACATCAGCCAGAAGCTCATCACCGCCGTCAGCCTGGCGGTCACCATGAGTCTCCTGGCGCTGATCCTGTTCTACACCCGCAGCCAGAACGACACGATTCGCACCAACAACGAGCGCTCGATGCGCAACGTCACCGAAAGCGTCAGCGCCAGCCTGCAGACGGTGATGCTGGCCGGATACGCGGACATCGCCCAGGTCTTCGCCGACCGCCTGAAGGATACCCAGGGCGTGGTGGACTTCCGCATCCTGCGCAACGACGGCAACGAGGCCTTTCGCGACAACACCACCATCGACGAGGTCAACCGCCGCCGCGGCAACGAGGACTTCGACCAGCGGGAGGAGACCAAGGTCGTACCGGTGCTGCCTTCCGCCCACCATGGCCTGAAGGCCGCGGTCGATGAGAAGCGAATCGTCACCTACTACGAAACAGACGCCAACAAGGAACAGTTCCTCACCTTCCTGTCGCCGATTCTCAACGAACAGAAGTGCTATAAATGCCATGGACAGGAACCGCCCGTGCGCGGCGTTCTCAAGCTTACCACGTCGCTGAAACTGGTGGAGGAGGACGTCGAGCGCTCGTGGCACCAGGCGGTAATCATCCTCGGTCTCGCCATCACGATCATCATGGCGATCACCGCCTATCTGGTGCGCCGGTCCGTCGTGACTCCGATCGTTACCATTTCCAACGCCATGGCCGAGGTCTCCCACGGGGAACTCAATCTGTCGGTGCCGGTACTCGGCCGCGATGAGCTGGGCCAGATGGCCCTCAGCTTCAACCGCATGACCGACGAACTACGCCAGACCCTCAGCGGCTTCGTCAGCGAGCAGGACAAGCTCACCACCATCATCCTGTCGGCCGACGAGGGCATGGTGGTAACCGACCCCAGGGGCAAGGTGGTGCTGGTCAATCCCTCCTGCGAGCAGATCCTGGGCAAGACGATGACGCAGGTCGTCGCCGAGGGGTTCGAGTCCGTGTTCGATGATCCGGACCAGATGCGCGCCTGGCTCGCCGAGCCGGCCGGGGCGATCGACCGGGTCGTCGAGTACAACGACCGCATCCTCAGCGTCAGCATCACGACGGTTCACGCCGAAAACGGCGCGGCCCTGGGCTCGACGGCGCTCATCCGCGACATCACCGAAACCAGGCGGCTCGAGCAGGAACTGCGCAACCGCTCCCTGGTGGACGGCCTGACCGGGCTCGGCAACCGCCGATTCCTCGATCAGTCGCTGGAGCGGGAAATGGAGCGCGCCCTCAACCACGGCGTCATGCTGTCCATCGCCATCTTCGACATCGACCACTTCAAGAAATTCAACGACACCTATGGCCACGACCAGGGCGACCGGGTGCTGAGGGGGGTTGCCGACAGTGTGCGGGCGACGGTACGGGCGGTGGACATTCCCTGCCGCTACGGCGGCGAGGAGTTTCTGGTGATCCTGCGCTCCACCGGCCGCGACGGGGCGACTGTGATCGCCGACCGGCTGCGCCAGGCCATCGAGGCGATGGTGCTGGAGGGGTTGCCGACGGTCACCGTCAGCATAGGCGTCGCCTCGTTCCATGACTTCCTGCCGGAGACCCCCGTCAGGTTCGTCGAGCACGCCGACAAGGCGCTCTACACCGCCAAGCGGAGCGGACGCAACCGGGTGGTGGTGGCCCGGCCCGAGGAGGTCGCGCCCGCGCGGGACTCGGACGGAATGGAGGGGGCATGACGACCATGAGAGGCCTGCGGGCGTTCACCTTCAACCAGATCGGCCACCGCATCCTGGCCATGGTGGGGGCGTGCGTCGGCATCGGCCTGGTCATCCTGGTGCTGTTCTACACCGAGCGGCAGGAAAAGAGCATCCTGGCCCAGAACCAGCGCACCCTGGCCAAGGTGTCCGAAAGCGTCATCGAGGGATTGCGCACGGTGATGGAGGCGGGCTACGCCAACATCGGCTTCGCCCTGTTCGACCGCCTGAAGAGTCTGGGCGGGGCCATGGAATTGCGTATCCTCAGGGTCGATGGGACCGAGGCCTTTCTCGACAACACCACCGTGAAGGCCGTCAACAAGCGCCTGGGGGAGGACCGCTTTGCCCCACACAAGACGGAACTCCCCTCGGTTCGCCTGATACCCGAGGACATGCCCGAGTTCCGGGGGGCACTGCTGGGCGGCGGAACCATCAGCTATTACTCTACCGGCGCGGATGGAAATCGCACGTTCACCATGCTCACGCCGGTCGCCAACCAGCGCGAGTGCCACTCGTGCCATGGCGACGACCATCCGGTGCGAGGCGTGGTCATGCTCACCTCCTCGCTGGCCAAGGTGGACTACGACATCCGCCGCACCTGGTTCCAGTCCCTCGCCGTGATGGCCCTCGCGGTCGGCTTCACCCTGTTCAGCATCAGCCGACTGGTGCGCTTCACCGTGGTGCACCCCATCCGGCGGATCACCGAGGCCATGCATGTCGCGTCGCGGGGCGACCTGACCAGCGAGGTCCCGGAACTCGGCAACGACGAGCTGGCGCAGATCGCCCGCAGCTTCAATCACATGATCCGCGCCCTGCTGCAGATGTATTCGGACCTCCAGCATGAGCGCAACAAACTCGCCACCGTCATCCTGGGGGCGCAGGAAGGGATCATCGTCACCGACCGCCACGGCACCATCGTCCTGGTCAATCCCGCCGCCCAGACCCTGCTCGGCAAGTCGGCGGAGCAGGTCATCGAGGGCGGCCTTCTCATGGTCCTGGACGCCCCGGAGTGGATCGCCGAGCGCCGGGACCGGCTGGCCACCCAGACCAAGGCCGAGATGTATACGTACCGGGAGCATCACTTCAATGTTCTCGTCGGCAGTATCCGTAACGACAAGGATGAGTTCATCGGCACGGCCGTCCTGATTCGCGACATCACGGCAGAAATCCGGCTGCGCCTGGAGCTGCAACGCCAGTCCGACACGGACGGCCTCACCGGCATCTACAATCGCCGCTACTTCAATGAGCGGCTGGCGGATGAATTCAATGTCGGCAGCCGCTACAGCAGGCCCTTGTCTGTGTTTCTGTTCGACGTTGACCACTTCAAGAAGTTCAACGACACCTACGGTCACGACCAGGGCGACCGCGTGCTGAAGGCCATCGGGGCGGCCATGCGGGAAACCGCGCTGCCGACCCAGGTGGTCTGCCGCTATGGCGGCGAGGAGTTCGTGTCGATCCTGCCGGGCTACACCAGCGCCGAGGCCGCCGTCGCCGCCGAGACCCTGCGGGCCTATGTGGAAAAGATGTCGGTGGACGGCCTGTCGGTCACCATCAGCATCGGCGTGGCCTCCACCCCCCCGGCCAACGTCGCGACCCCGGACGAACTGGTCAAGCTGGCCGATACCGCCATGTACGTCGCCAAGGAAGGCGGCCGCAACCTTGTCCGCGAGTGGAAGCCGGGATGACGCACGGTCGATGGTTCGCCATGGTGGTCGCCGCTCTCTGTGCCTTGACCGGGGACGCGCGGGGTGATCAGAGGGTGGCCTGTGCCATCGAGGGCGGGGTCCTGAAGGGCTGCGACCCGGTCATCCGCGTGGCGCGTGGCCAGCGGGTCGACATCGTCTGGACTTCCGACGTCCCCTGCGAGCTTCATCTGCACGGCTATGACCTGACGGTGAAGCCTGGCCCGGACGCCCCGGTGACCCTGTCGTTCGTCGCCGCGATGACCGGGCGGTTCCCCATGGAGCTTCACGACACCACGAAACGGACCGATAAGAAGGAGAGGGGAAGCCGGCATGCCCATCGTCCACTCCTCCATGTCGAAGTGCTGCCACCTTGATGAGCCACACCCTCTCCCCCCTGGGAGCTACCGTATGCACACAAGTTTGGGCAGTCTTGGCTGTGGGGTGTTCGCTGTAGAAACCATCCGTTTCCCGCAAAAAAAAGCCCTCCCCCTCGATGGGGGAGGGTTGGGTGGGCTTTACTTGCGGGAAACTGATAGTTTCTACAGCGAAACTCCTACAGCCCAGTCTGCACATACTTGTGTGCATACGCTAGCCCATCAAGGGAGAGGGCTTTTCCTTTTCGCGCTCCTGCTGATCCTCTGGCCGGCGGAGGCCCTCGCCCACGCCTTCGGTTATCGCTTCGACCTGCCGCTGCCGGTGTGGCTGTTCGGCTCCGGCACCACGGCGGCCATCGTCGCCTCGTTCCTGGTGATGGCGGTGTTCGTGCGCCGGCCGCTGGCGGGGCACGATTTTCCCAGAGTCTCGCTGCTGTCGGCGACGGTGGCGCGCGTGGTCCGCCCCCTGCCTGGCCTGGCGCGGCTGCTGGGGGTGGTGGGCCTGGTCGCCACCATCGCCACCGGCCTGGCCGGCACCACCGAGGTGACGAAGAACCTGGCGCCGACGCTGGTATGGGTCATCTGGTGGATCGGCTTCGCCTACCTCAGCGCCCTCGTCGGCGACGTCTGGCGCCTGGTGGAGCCGTGGTCGGCGCTGATTGGCCTGCTGCCGCGGCGACTGCGGCAGCGGCCGCCGCTGGCCTATCCGCGGTGGCTCGGCGCCTGGCCCAGCGTCATCGTGTTCGCCCTGTTCGCCTGGACCGAGCTGGTGGACCCGGGCGGCGCCGACCCAGGGACCGTGGGCTGGGCCGCCCTGACCTACACCCTCTACACCCTGGCCGGCATGCTGGCCTTCGGTCGCGAGACGTGGCTGCGCCATGGCGAGGTGTTCACCCTGGTATTCGGGCTGTTCGCCCGATTCTCGGCCACCGAGGGACGGATGGACAACGGGCGGGTGGTGGCCCTGAACCTCCGGCCCCCCTCCGTAGGCCTGCTGGAGCGCGAGCCGGTGCCGTGGCCCATGCTGTGCCTGATCCTGGTGGTGCTGTCCACCGTGACCTTCGACGGCCTGATGGCGACGCCCCAGTGGAGTACGGGGCTGGAGTGGGTGCTGGAGCAGCCGGCGGCACGCACGCTGCTGATCGCCGCCAAGGGCCTTGGCATCGACGCCATGGTGCTGGCCGAGACGCTGGCCCTGGCGGCGGTGCCGGTCGGGTTCCTGGCGGCGTTCGTGGGCTGCTGTCTGCTGGTCGGGCTGCTGGCCGGCAGCGGTCATGGGGCGGGCCATCTGGCCCGGGCCTATGCGCCGTCGCTGGTGCCCATCGCCATCGCCTATCACCTGGGGCACTATCTGTCGTTTCTCGCCCTGACCGGACAGCAGATGATCTTCCTGGTGTCCGATCCCTTCGGCTTCGGCTGGAACCTGTTCGGCACGGCGGCGTACCGGGTCAACCCCGGAGTCCTGGACGCCGAGGTCACCTGGGTGGTGGCGGTGGTGGCCATCGTCCTTGGCCACGTGTTCTCGGTCTTCGTCGCCCACGCCACCGCCCTGGACCTGGACGGCGCCAGGCCCCGGATGCTGCTGGGCCAGGTGCCGATGGTGGCCTTTCAGGTCGGGTACACCCTGCTCAGCCTGTGGCTGTTCGCCCAGCCGGCGATGGGATGACGGGCATGGAGAAAGGCCTGTCGCGCCGCGCCGTGCTCGCCCTCACCCTCGCCGGCCTTGCCGGGGCGGGGATGACGGCACCACCACCGGTCGCCGCCCACTTTCCCGGCAAGCGCACACGGCGGGTGAGCACCACCACCGACAAGGGCCGACGGGTGACGGCCCAGGTCTTCATGCCCGACGATGCCGCCGGCCCGGCCCCATCGGTCATGGTGCTGCATGACGGCGCCGGGCTCGCCGCCAACATCCGCTGGGTCAACGCCGAGATCGGCCGGCGGGGGTACCTGGCGGTGGCCCCCGACCTGTACGAGGGGCTCCCCGACCCGCCCCGCACCCCGGCGGAGCAGGTGGAGCGGATGGCAGCCCTCGATCCGGAGAGCACCCTCGACTCCCTGCGCTCGTGGCTGCGGTGGCAGAAGGCTCATTTCCGCTCCTCCGGCCGGGTGGGCGTGGTGGCCTTCGGCGACGGCGCTCCATGGGCGGCGCGCGCCATCGCCGCCGAGACGTCATCCGCCCTCGTCTGCGTCCACCCCCCCCTCGCCGACACCGCCTTCGAGTTGGCGGCGCGGCGCGGGGTGCTGATGCTGCACCTGTCGGCCCGCGACCAGCCGGCCGAGACGGAGCGCGTCGCCACGCTGGAGAGAATCGCCGCCACATCCGGACAGCGGGTGGCGGCATTCTGGTACGACGCGCACGTTGGATTTGCGAATTTTCTCGGCAACACCTACGACAAGGAGGCCGATACCCTGGCTCTTGCGCGCACGACCGACTTTCTGGCACAAACATTGCGGTTATTATGGGGTCACGATCGAGAGGGGTACTGCCGATGTCGAAATTGGGAATTATTGCCATGGCCCTTGCGGCCCTGTGGGCCACGTCCGCCATCGCCGAGGAAGGCGAGCCGGCGGGCTACACGGACCCCTGGGTCAAGGGCGAGCCGGCCGATCCCTCCGACGATTGGCAGATCGCCTTTGGCGGGCGGCTGTATTCCCAGTGGGCGGTGATGCTCAACCAGGACCTGCCGGCCAGGACCCATCCCTCCTATCCGGCCATCGGCAAGAAAAAGGGGTTCGTCACCTGGCGCTGCAAGGAGTGCCACGGCTGGGACTACAAGGGCGCCGGCGGCCACTACGCCAAGGGTGAGCACGCCACCGGCATCAAGGGTATCCGCGCCATGGTCGGCGCCGACCCGGCGCGGGTGGTGGAGATCATCCGCGACAAGACTCACCAGTACACGGACAAGATGATCCCGGACAAGGCCGCCCATCGCCTCGCCCTGTTCGTCGCCCGCGGCCAGTACGACGTGGATCAGGTCATCGACCCGGTCACGGCAAAGATCAAGGGCGACCCGGTCAAGGGCAAAGGGCCATACCAGAACCTGTGCGCGGTCTGCCACGGCTATGACGGCAAGGCCCAGAACTTCGGCAGCGCCAAGGATCCGGAATATCTGGGCACCATCGCCGCCGAGGACCCCTGGGAACTGCTGCACAACGCGCGCCACGGCCACCCGGGAGATGCCATGCCGGCCAACCTCTGGATGGACATGACCATCATCAGCAACATCGGCGCCTACGCCCAGACGCTTCCGGTGAAGTAGCCTCGCCCACAGGCGCTGCCTCGTATCCGCCGAAAACGGGAAATCATGAACAGCGACATGACCGCAGCTTGAACAAGTTGCGGCATGTGCACCGCTGCGCAAATTAGACTAATTCCCGCTTTCTATCCGTCCCCGACATAAGATATAGTGTCGGAAGGCTGGTGCGCCGCTGGCGGACCTCCGGCTTGAGACGCTTCGGAATTCCCCGCAAGCTGATTGCCGCTCCCCGGGCGTCGATCCCGCAGGCACGTAACCTACTGGAGGTCAGCACATGAGTTTTGTTCGTTTTCTCGGCGTAGCCCTGGCCGCTCAGGGACTTCTGTCGGCGGTACCCGCCCTGGCCGGCGATGCCGAGGTGGCGGCGCTTCTGGCGCGCAAGGCGGCCATCATCACCAACATGCACCAGAAGTCCTCCAAGGGACTGGTCAACTTCGCCCAGGATCAGGTCTTCCCGGCGTACTTCTCCGCTCCCGCCGACCAGCGCAAGGACCTGAAAAAGCGCATCGACACCACCAGCCAGACCATGCAGGCCACCAGCAAGGTGGAGGAGATGTGCCTGATCGACGACAAGGGTCAGGAAATCTCGCGCATCGTCGGCAGCGCCATCGCCCCCGACGCCGAGCTGTCGCCCGACGAAGCCAACAACAGCTTCTTCAAGCCGTCGTTCGCCCGCGACCCGAAACAGGTCTACATCACGCCGATCTACCTCTCGCCCGATGCCAAGAAGTGGGTGGTGGCCTATGTCACGCCGCTCGCGGTGAATGGCGCCAAGGTGGCGGTGCTGCATTACGAATACAGCCTGGCCGAGTTCCAGCAGGCCCTCGCCAAGGATGTCTCCGGCTCCGATCTCTATGTCCTCGCGGTCGACAAGGACGGGTATGTGCTGGCGGACAGCCGCGCTCCCGTTGCCATCGACGGCAAGGGAGAAAAGAAGGAATTGGCCGACTACTTCACCAAGCTGCCGGCGGCGGCCGCCGCGGTGGTCAAGGCCGAGGGCGAAGGAAAGGGCGAGTTCGCCGACGGTGGCGCCAAGTGGCGGGTGGCCTACAAGGCGGTCCAGGACTGGGCGATCGCCGTCGTCGAGAAGATGTAGGCCGAAACGAAAGCGGAGGGAGGGAGCTTCGATGAGAGGCAAGCTGCTTGGATTGATACTGGCAGCCTCCATCGTGCCTCTCGTTCTGCTGGCCATCCAGGCGAAAAAACTGCAGGAAAACGTGGACGCCTTCGTCGCCCACGTCTATACGCTGTGAATCACGCTTACCCAGCCCTCACCCCCTGAAGGGGGAAGAGGGCTTTTGTTGGTTTCACACCTTCCTTCACCCGATTGCCCCGAGAAATCCAACAGGGCAATCGGGTGAAGGAGTGAAAGCCGCCATCTTCACTCCCTCTCCCCCCTCTTCCGGGGGGAGAGGGCCGGGGTGAGGGGGGGCAACCGGCACCATTTCGGGAACTTCGCGCCCCCCTCACCCAACCCTCTCCCCCCTGAAGGGGGGGGGGAGAGGGCTTTTGGTAGGTTCACCCGATTGCCCCGAGAAATCCAACCAGACGGCTTGACATGCGTCAGGGTTTCGGCGAGAGTGCCCGAGCCGCTTTGGCTTTCTTCTAATGTAGATTAACGATTGGGAGTATCAGCAGATGATCAAGGTTGGTGACGCCATTCCCGCGGGGAACTTTCAGGAGCTGTCGGAGTCTGGGATCGACCAGATTTCAACCGATTCGGTCTTCAAGGGCAAGAAGGTGGTGATGTTCGGCATTCCGGGCGCCTTCACGCCGGTGTGCTCGGCGCAGCACCTGCCGGGCTATGTCAACAAGGCGAAGCAGCTTGCCGACAAGGGCGTGGACGCCGTCATCTGCATGGCGGTCAACGATCCCTTCGTGATGAAGGAGTGGGGCGACTCGCAGAAGGCCCACGGCAAGGTCCGCCTGCTGGCCGATGGCAATGCCGAGATGACCCGGAAGATGGGACTCGACCTGGATGCGTCGGGCTTCGGCATGTCCACCCGCTGCCACCGCTTCTCGATGGTGGTCGAGAACGGCAAGGTGACCAAGCTGCATGTTCAGGACAACCCGCTGGAGCTGTCGGGCGCCGCGTGCGAGGTCATTCTCGGCGAGATCTGACGGAACGTCGTTTTGCGAGGGGCCGGTCACGCGGGTGCATGCCCGTATTGCTGAATTCTGAAATCTTCGCGTGCCGCGAAGATTTCAGGGGGTCAGCAGTACGAATCTTTTTGATTGCGGCTCCGCCGCGTCATGCCATGACGGGCCCCTCGTCCCTTACCCGGCTTTATCCGACGGCGCATCCAGCCAACGACTCCGCTGCTTCCATCGCCGATGCCTTTGTCGATTATTGCACGCGGCCTGGTTTGCGGTTCAATCCAGAAAGTCTCCAGACTTTCCGAAAACCGTATAAACTCGACGTCCAGGTGAGCTTTGACCGTGGCGGCCGGGGACAGTGGGATGCAAACCCCATCAAGGTTGGGATGGCAATCAGGAGATCGTGGTGAGCGAACCATCATCGTCTCCGGGGCCGATGATCGCTATTATGAGTATCTTCAAGAGCTGGTGACTTCGCTTCAATCCGTTTCCGAGCGGCGATACGACATCGGCATTCTTGATTGCGGTCTGACCGCGGAGCAGCTTTCCTGGCTCCGTGAGAATACGCAAGTCATAGTGGCCCCGGAATGGCCTTTCGAGGTCACTCGCGCTCCCTCCTTCGTCAAGGCAAGTTTCTGTCGCCCCTTTCTGCCCCGCTATTTCAGCGGGTGGGACTATGTTATCTGGATAGATGCCGATACATGGCTGCAGGATGTGTATGCGATCGATCTTTTGATTGCTGGAGCCAGAGAATATGGTTTCGCGGTGGTTCCCCTCACCGATCGGGGCTATCATCCCACCATGCACCAGGGCACCTTCGCCGACTGGCAGGAGGTGCGCGTGGCGTGGGGGTACGGCGAGGAGCGGGCGAAGGCCATCCGTGACTGGCCGATCATCTCGGCCGGCGTGGTGTGTGGTCACGTCAATGCGATCCAGTGGGGGATATGGCAGGAGCTTCTGATGGAAGCGCTGCGCCGGAAGCCCTATTTCGAGGCCGACCAGGCGTCCCTGTGCATCGCCGTGTGGGAGCGCAGGATGCCGGTGGCGATGCTGCCCTCCTATGTGCACTGGGTGTGCACGGCTGGTACGTTCATGCTTGATGTCAGGACGGGACTTCTGATCGAACGCTTTCCTCCCCATGAAACGATCGGACTGGTGGCCTTGGCCGGAAACTCCAAGACCGACTCCTGGGGAGTACCCACCACCGACGGCCGGATCGTCTGGCGCTACGGCCGCGCGAGCCGTGTTGGAAGACGCAATCGCATAAGTCATTTCCTTTCTGGAACAGATGTGTTGGTCGATGGCCTGGCCGGCCCACGCTTCCACGAAAAAGTACTCGACGCCATGGTGGAGCGGGGACGGACCTCCATCATGCGCATCCCCGCCGACAGCCCCGACTCCAATCCGACAACACTCGTGTGTGCCGACCATGTCGAGCTGCCGATCTCGATGCTGAGGGACATCCGCTTTGTCGGACGACGGCCGACGTGCCTTGTCGTCTTCTTCGACAACGAGGGACCTCCCTCATTGATCGTCAGCATCCTTGATCACCTGTCCGAGGTTGGTTACCTCGTCTATGCGTCCGAGGGAGGCGACTCTGTCGTCGCCGTGGACGAAGCGTTTCTTGCCGAAACCCTGGGGGTGGCGTAGCAGGATGCCGATGCCTGAACTGGTGACCTGGAATGGCTCGGACAGACTGATCCACGGCCGTTCGGCCATACGCCTGACCCGAGACATCCTGCCCCGGTTCCTGCCCGGCCAGCGCTGGTTCGCGGCCAAGGACCGGCGCATCACCGCAACCAGAATGGTCGAGGCCTTTGAACTATCGCCACGTTCCGGCAACGGACTGGCCTGTGTCATCGAGGTCGACCTGGATGAGGGGGCCGACGTCCAGCGCTATTTTCTGCCGTTGAGGACCGATTGGGACCCGACGGCCGACACCGTCGGGGTCGGGGCCCTGGCGGACGCCACGATGAGCCCTGAGTTCACGCTGGCGGTGCTGGAGGCGCTCCGCGAGGGCGGCACGCGACCGGCGGGTCGGATGACGGTTCGTCTCTCCCCGGGGGTCGGTCTTGGCGCCATCACCATCGAGCCAACGGACGAGATCAGACCCATCGGTGCCGACCAGAGCAACACGACGATCCGGATCGGTGACAAGATGGTGCTGAAAGTCTATCGGCGCCTGATCGCGGGCATCCATCCTGAAATTGAGATCGGCCGCTTTCTGACCGACGTTGCCCATTATCCCAACGTGCCGGCTTTGCTTGGTTCCGTCGAACTGGTGGATGAAGAGGGGCTCTCGACGGCGGTGATGGCCCTGCAAACGTTCGTTTCAAATCAGGGCGATGGGTGGACGTTCACACGGGCGGTCCTGGACCGCGGGCTTGAGGACCATCGACGTGATGCGAGCGGCGGCGTCCCACTGGTCGAGCGGTTCGCGCGCTATCTGCGTCAGATGGCGACACTGGGACAAAGAACGGCCGAGCTGCATCATGCCCTCGCCAGGACGACCGGCGATGCCGCTTTCGACCCCGAGCCGATGACACCCGCCGATGTTGGTACCCTGACCGCCGAAATTGCCGAAACGGTGCGGCGGTCCCTGGCCATCGTCGCCGACAGGCGCGCCACTCTGGACGAGTCCACCCGCACCATGGCCGACCGGTTGCTGTCCCGGCATGACGAAATCCTGGCCAGAATCGAGGCGTTTTCGAGTGCCGAGCCCTGCTGGTCGCGCACCCGTCACCACGGAGATTTCCACCTGGGTCAGGTATTGATCGTCGGGGACGACGTCATGCTGGTAGACTTCGAGGGCGAGCCCTCGCGCGGCATCGACGAGCGCCGCGCCAAGAAAAGTCCGTTGCGAGACGTCGCCGGCATGATCCGTTCGTTCGACTATGCCGCCTGGGCCGCCCTCGATCGGTTCGCGACCCCCCACCCCGAGTACCAGGTGCAGATGAAGACCACGGTCATGGCCTGGCGTGATCTTACCACCGGAGCCTTTCTCAACGCGTACCTGGCCACATCCAGAGGCTGCGTCGGCCTACCCTCCGATCCGATCACCCTGCGTCGGCTGGTCGACCTTCTTGTCCTGGAGAAAGCCCTGTATGAGATCGCATACGAGGCTGCCAACAGACCGGACTGGCTCCCCATCCCGATGGCCGGGGTTCTCGAAAGTCTCGATCACCAGCGTGTTGCGCCTTTATTCTCAAAGCCGGCACTCTTGGCGTATGAGATCGGGACTGTCCGCTCCACCAGCGCGCGCCAGGCGGCGAGGAACCCGTCCACATCCGCTCCGGTGCTGGTCCAGCCCAGGCTGACGCGGATGGCCGATGCGGCCTCGGTGGCGGTGGCTCCCTGGGCCGTCAGGACATGGGACGGCGCGGTGCGGCCCGAGGAACAGGCGGCTCCGGCGGCCACGGCGATGCCTGCCAGGTCCAGCGCCATCACCTGGACGGCACCTTCGAGGCCCGGCAGGGCGAAGCACGAGGTGTTGAGCAGTCTGGCGACCCGGGACCCGAACACCCTGGCCGTCGGGGCGATCCGCAGAACCTCACCTTCGAGACGGTCCCGCAGGCCGGAGAGGCTGGCCATGCGCTCGCCATGCATCGGGCTTGCCGCCAGCGCCGCGGCGGCGCCGAAGCCGGCGATGCCCGCCACGTTCTCGGTTCCCGCCCGCCGCCGCCGCTCCTGGCCGCCACCGGACACCAGGGGCTGGACGACCACGCCGGGCGCCAGCACCAGGGCGCCCACCCCCTGCGGCCCGCCGAACTTGTGGGCCGAGAGGGAGAGGGAGTCGACGCCAAGTCCCGCCAGGTCCACGGCGATCTTGCCCGCCGCCTGCACGGCATCGCAGTGGACCAGGGCGCCGTGCCGGCGAGCGATGGCCACGGCTTCGGCCACCGGCTGCACGACTCCGGTCTCGTTGTTGGCCAGCATCACCGCCACCAGGGTCGGCCGCTGCGCGGCGGCCGCCCCCCGCAGCAGGGACTCGAGCGCGGCCAGGTCGATCACGCCGTCCCGGTCCACGGGGATGGTCTCGACTCCCGGAACGGCCGCCAGCAAGCTGGCGTGCTCGATGGCCGAGGCCAGGATCCGGCCGGCTCCCAATCCCCGGAGGGCCTGGGCATTGGCCTCGGTGCCGCCCGAGGTGAAGATCACCTGTCCGGCCTCCGCGGCTACCAGGTCCGCCACCCGCTCCCGGGCATCCTCGACCACCTTGCGCGCCGCGCGGCCAAAGGCGTGCACCGACGAGGGGTTGCCCACCCGTCCCAGCACCTCGGTCATGGCGGCGATCGCCTCCGGCCGCAGCGGGGTGGTGGCGTTGTGGTCCAGGTAGATGGAGTGGGACATGGACGACTACTGCGCCGTCGCGTGATCGTCCTGGCCCACGATGGCCGTCGCGCGGTCCTGGCCCGCGACGCTGGTCCCGATAAGCCGGCGCTCGCACAGGTCGCCGAGCGACACGGAACTGAGGTACGAATAGATCTGGTTCCCCAGTTCCTCCCACAGGTCGTGGGTCAGACAGCGCCCGAGGGTATTGTGACAGCCGGCGGGTGAGGTCACACTGCAGCGGGTGGTCTGGATCGGCTCGTCCACCGCCAGGATGATGTCGGAGATGCGGATCTGATCCATCGGCCGGGCAAGCATATAGCCGCCCCCGGGCCCCCGGACGCTGCGGACCAGCCCGCCCTTGCGCAGTTTGCCGAACAGCTGTTCCAGGTAGGAGAGCGAGATTTCCTGGCGTTCGGCGATCTCCGCCAGAGCCACGGGACGCCCCACCGCGCTGCATCCGAGATCCGCCATCGCCATCACGGCATAGCGCCCTTTGGTGCTGAGTCTCAACGCCATTTCTCCCTTGCCGTACCGATCTTGCCGACCCGCGGCGGCTCTTCCGGCGGAACGCCCGGCAGCCGCATTTCGTCCTCCCGCTCGTCGAGCCGCCGCTCCAGCTCCTCCACCCGGTCGAGCAGGGTGCTCACCTGACTCCGCAATCCGGAAATGATCCGGCTCACCGGGTCGGTCAGCCCCTCGGGCGTGCCATAGGCGCAGAAGCACGACTCGTCCCCATCCATGGCCGCGGTCCGCAGCACCACCCGGGCGGGGATGCCCACCATGGTGGCGCCCGCGGCGACGTCGTCGATCACCACGGCGTTGGCGCCGATGCGGGCGCCCGCTCCCACCGTGATGGGGCCGAGAACCTGGGCTCCGGCGCCGACGATGACGCCGTCGCCGATGGTCGGATGCCGCTTGCCACGGTGCAGGCTGGTGCCGCCCAGGGTCACGCCCTGATAGAGGGTGACGTCATCGGCGATTTCCGCGGTCTGGCCAATCACCACCCCCGTCGCGTGGTCGATGAACAGGCGCCGGCCGATGGTGGCGCCGGGATGAATCTCGACGCCGGTCACCATCTTGGCCAGATGAGACAGGAAGCGCGCCGCCAGCTTGAACCCGTGTCGCCACAACCCGTGGGCCAGCCTGTAGATCAGCACCGCATGAAACCCCGGATAGCACAGAATCACCTCAATCCGGGACCGCGCCGCCGGGTCCCGGGCGATGATGGAATCGATCTCTTCCGCAAGTTGCTTGAAAACCATGGCAGCGTCTGTGTTAGTATGCGGCTTTGTTGGGTTGGCCCTGCTTCCGGTCCTGTTGCTGTCCCGTTCCGCGATGGTTCAGGTCAGGATCATACCGCAGAAAATAACCATACTATGCCCGACCTTATTGGTCAAGAATGGCCGGACATGAAGGCAGGATGATCGCGTCGTAAGGATTTGGCGTGCGCGTCGGTCCTGACCGGACGGTCAGGCATACCGTTACTCCCAGGGCGACAGGTCGCGCGGAACACGATGCCAGAAGTCATTTTCAGTGGATCCGAAGGCCGTCTGGAGGGCCGTTACCATCATTCGCACCGGACGAACGCGCCGGTCGCCCTGATCCTGCATCCCCACCCCCGGCATGGCGGCACCATGAACAACAAGGTGGTCTACACCTTGTATCACGTGTTCGCGCGTCGGGGTTTTTCGGTTCTACGCTTCAATTTCCGCGGTGTCGGCCGCTCCCAGGGCCGGTTCGACAATGGCCAGGGCGAGCTGTCCGACGCGGCGGCGGCCCTCGACTGGCTGCAGAACGTCAACATCAACGCGGTGGACTGCTGGGTGGCCGGGTTCTCGTTCGGCGCCTGGATCGGCATGCAGCTTCTGATGCGGCGCCCCGAGATCGCCGGATTCGTGTCGGTGGCCCCGCCGGCCAACATCTACGACTTTTCGTTCCTGGCCCCGTGCCCCTCCTCGGGCCTCATCGTCCACGGGACCGACGACCTGGTGGTGCCCGAGACCACGGTATCGCGTCTTGCGCACAGACTATCTCAACAGCGCGGAGTCGCCGTCGAGTTCCGGACCATCACCGGGGCCGATCACTTCTTCCGCGAGCATCTGACCGGCCTGGAGGGAGAGGTGGACGCCTACCTGGCCAGGCGTCAGGCCGCGAAGCCGGCCGAACGCGTCGCCCCCGAGCCCTGAGAGAGTGAAAATGTATTGCCATCTTGCGCGTCAAAAGCCCTCTCCCCCCTCTTCCGGGGGGAGAGGGTTGGGTGAGGGGGGCGTGAAGCTCCCGACATGGTACCGCTTGCCCCACCCCCTCACCCCGGCCCTCTCCCCCTCGAGGGGGAGAGGGAGTAAAGGTTCCGAATACATTTTCAGGCCCTGACACATCGGTCGCCTCTTCCCCCCCCCCGATTTTGAGGTTGCGAGCGTCGCACTTCGCAAAATATTGTATACCCTCCCGAGCGGCGGTGATGGAGGGGGTGATGCCGGCGGCCGAGCTTGCCCGAACGTCGAAACGGTCTTCCCATTCCACTCCCATCGCCAGTCCCAGTCCCAGTCCCAGAGTTAGGGTGACCCGGGACGACCTGCAGACCCTGATCGATCCGGACGCCCTTGCGACCGGGAACTTCTACGCCCGCAATGGCTGCGTCAGGGATCTGAGCGTTCTCGAGAACGGCGCCATTCTGGCCTTCGTGCGGGACCATCGCAATCGGACGTTCTACGTCTCTGTCCGTCCCGAGCGGGCTGACTCCGGACTCCGGCTGGTCGCCCGGTGCGACTGCGGCAGCGCTCCCGGTGGGTGCGAGCACGTGGCGGCGGTCCTGCTGGAGGCAATTCGTCGGAACGAGGAGGGCTCGGCGGTTCCGCCTCCCCCTTCCCCGACTCCGAAGAAGACGCCGCGGAAACAGGACGAGCAGCCGAAGCTGCCGCGAGAACTGAACAACTGGCTCGAACTGGTCGTCGCCAGCGTCGCCGGGCCGAGCCAGACGGCCACGGTTACGGACTGGCCGAATGCCATGCCAAAGCCTACCCCCTGGCCCATCGGGCATGAGGTGGTGCTCTATCTCCTGGCGGCGACCGGCCCTGTTGAGCGGTCCCGGCCGGTCTTTCATACCGAGGTGGCGCGGGTGCTGAAGACCGGTCGCCTGGGCCAGCGGCGCGACGTGGACGTCTGGGCACTGACCCACCGCCTGTCGAAGGCGGCCACCGGCGAGGACCTGACGGTGGTGAAATGCCTGGAGGGACTGGCCAGCGGCCAGGCGACGGCGGCCAAACGCCGCTCCCTGACCGCGACGCTCCTGCGCGCCGCCGTCGCAAGTGGCCGCTGCCGCTGGCAGGAGGTGGACGAGGTGGACGAGCGTCCCCTGTCCTTCGGACCGGTGCACCAGGCAACGCTGCAGTGGGTTCCCCTCGGCGCCGCCGGCCAGGCGCTCGGCATTCTGCCCTGGGCGCCGCAGGTGCGGATCCTGGCCTTCGACCCGCTGTTCTACGTCGACCTGGACGGTGGCACCATCGGACCGATCGCCACCGGCCTGCCGGGAGAGTTGGTGCGCGCGCTGCTGTCGGGACTGCCGGTGGCCGACGCCCATGCCGCCAGGGTGGGAGAGGCCCTGGCGTCCAGGGTCTCCGGCCTTGAGCTGCCGCCGCCCCATCCCTGCGTCATCACCGGGACCCTGGACGACGACATGGTGCCCACCCTGACGCTTCGCACCGTCCCGGACCCCGAGGGCGGCGTGGCGCGGGACATGGCCGTCTTCACCGCCGTCCATGGCGACATCATCGTCGACCCGAGGAGCGAGCGGGAGACGGTCTCCCATATCGATGGGGCACGCCGACTCGTCCTGCACCGGAACTTCGACGCGGAGAGCGCGGCCATCGGACGGCTCCTCGATTGTGGCCTGGTCACGGCTCCGGGGAACGCCGAGGGACTGATCTTCACCTTCGCCGACCATGACCCGGTGGCCTGGATCCGCTTCCTCCACCACGACCTGCCGGACCTGCGCCGCCTCGGCTGGACCGTCGCCATCGCCCCGGACTTCCGCCATCGGGTGGTGGATGGCGCCGGCACCTGGCAGGCCGACATCACCGACGACGGGTCCGGGCGCTGGTTCTCGCTCAATCTCGGCATCGAGGTGGATGGGGAGCGCGTGCCCCTGCTGCCCCTGCTGGTGGCGGCCATCCGGCGGCTTGGCGATCTGCGCGACGGCACGGCGATCGAGCGGCTGGCGATCGGCGATACGATGTATGTGGGGCTTCCCGACGGCCGCTCCCTGGGGCTGCCGTTCGAGCGGGTGAAGACCATCCTTTCCGTGCTGATCGAGTTGCACGATCCCGGCTCCGTGGCCAAGGACGGGCGGTTGCGCCTGGCCCGCGGCCAGGCGGCGGCGCTGGCCGCCGTCGAGGACGACTCCGGGCTGGTGTTTTCAGGGGGCGAGCGGCTTCGCGAACTGGCGCGGCGGCTGCGGGCGTTTACCGGCATCGAGGCGGTGCCGCCGCCGTCGGGCCTGGCCACCGCCCTGCGCCCCTATCAGCAGGCCGGTCTTGACTGGCTGCAGTTCCTGCGGAACTACGGCCTGTCGGGCCTGCTCGCCGACGACATGGGTCTCGGCAAAACGGTGCAGACCATCGCCCACGTGCTGGTGGAAAAGGAGTCCGGCCGCCTCGACCGTCCGTGCCTGATCGTCTGCCCGACCAGCACGGTGCCCAACTGGCGGACCGAGATCGGCCGCTTCGCGCCTGCACTGGCGGTGCTGGTCCTGCACGGAGCCGACCGTGGCGAGCGCTACGAGTCGGTCGAGGGCTCCGACGTGGTGCTGACCACCTACGCCCTGCTGGTGCGGGATGCCGAGAAGCTGCAGGCCATGGAGTGGCACCTCGTGGTGCTGGACGAGGCGCAGGCGATCAAGAACCCGGCGGCCAAGGCGGCTCAGGCCGCCTGCCGCCTGAACGCCCGCCACCGCCTGTGCCTGACCGGCACGCCGGTGGAGAACCACCTGGGCGAGCTGTGGTCGCAGTTCGCCTTCCTGATGCCGGGGTTCCTCGGCGATACGAAGCGATTTGATCGCCTGTTCCGCTCTCCCATCGAAAAGCTGAACGATGCCGGCCGCCGGGACGCCTTGCGGGCGCGGGTGCGGCCCTTCCTCCTGCGTCGCACCAAGGACGCCGTGGCCACCGACCTGCCGCCGAAGACGGAGATTCTCCGGCGGGTCGATCTGTCCGCCGGGCAGCTCGACCTGTACGAGACGGTGCGCCTGGCCATGAACGAAAAGGTGCGCCAGGCGGTGTCCGAGAAGGGTCTCGCCAGCAGCCACATCGTCATCCTCGATGCCCTCCTGAAAATGCGGCAGGTCTGCTGCGATCCCCGGCTGCTCAAGATGGAGGCGGCGCGGGCGGTGTCGGGCAGTGCCAAGCTCGAGCATCTGATGGAACTGCTGCCGGAGATGATCGCGGAAGGGCGGCGGGTGCTGCTGTTCTCCCAGTTCACCAGCATGCTGGACCTGATCCGGGCCGAGGTGGAAACGGCCGCCATTCCCTTCGTCGAGCTGCGGGGTGACACCGTGGACCGGGCCACCCCCGTCGCCCGCTTCCAGGGCGGCGAGGTGCCGCTGTTCCTGCTCAGCCTGAAGGCCGGCGGCACCGGCCTCAACCTGACCGCCGCCGACACGGTGATCCACTACGATCCCTGGTGGAACCCGGCCGCCGAGCGCCAGGCCACCGACCGGGCGCACCGCATCGGCCAGGACAAGCCGGTGTTCGTCTACAAGCTGATCGCCGCCGGCACCATTGAGGAGACCATGCTGGACCTCCAGTCGCGCAAGCGCGCCGTGGCCGACGCCCTGTTCGACCCGGAACATGGCGCCACTCCCCATCTGGACCCGGCTGATCTCGACCTCCTGTTCCACCCCCTGGAGTCGGACATCCGACCCGGCCAGTGATCTCGAGCTACCGACGGGACAGGGACTGGTGGTGAAGCGGTTATTCCTGGACAGCGCCTTCGGGGCTGAGGTTGGCCGCGGCCTGGGTGGCGGCGCGCGCTCCGTCCGCGTCTCCGAGACTGGTCAGAGCCTCCGAGGCCATTCGGTAGGAGGTGGCCGCCGAGATGGGTTTCCCGGCGTCGCGGCGGCTGGCGGCCTGGGCGAGAAGCGCCTCGGCCACATCACGCAGGAGGTCCGGTGTTTCTCCGGCATAGCCGATCGCCTGGGCGATAAGCTCGATCGCCGAGTCGTGATGTCCGGTCCGGTGCGCCAGCAGACCGAGCAGGTGCAGCGCCTCGGCGTTATCCGGGGCTTTGGCGAGGATGGCGCGGAGGAGGGGCTCCGCTTCGCCCAACCGGCCGTCGCCCAGGTGTCGGCGCGCCTGCTCCAGCTCCTGCGTCGGCACCTGGGCCGAGGATCTTCTGGCGGCCACGTCCGACCGGGTCCCGGCCGGATGCGACAGGTGCGGCGACAGGTCCCGCAGCATGGAGATGAAGGCGGACGCACAGGCCCGGCCGCCGTGGCGCTCGAGGACCAGGGCCACCTGGCGACGGAGAACGTCTTCGAGCCCTTTCTGATTCTGGTCGAAGGTGGCGAGCAGGGAGGCGCAGGTCTCCGCCATCGACGCGGGGGCGGCACGGTGGACGAAGCCGGCCATGGTCTCGTCGTCATCGGCAAAGGGGGATCCGGTCACCACCAGGCACCCCGCCGCCAGCGCCTCCGGCAGACCATCCTCCGCTCCGCCTTCTTCCGTGCCCCCCTCTTCCGTGCCCCCCTCTTCCGTGCCCGGGTGCAAAAGCAGAGCGGAACCGCGCAGGGCACGCATCCGCTCGACTACGGACAGGGGGCCGAGGGCGTTGACCCCGACAATGGGCGCCGTGATGGCTTCCGGGGGAGCGACGACGTTGAGAACGACCCCCGGGCACCGCGACCGCAAGTCGGCGAACAGGGGCAGGACCGCCGCGACGTCGGCCGTCTCGGCCAGGGTGACGATCGCCGGCCACATCTTGTGGGAAAGAATGGCGGCCGTGGCGGGAAACACGGCCTCGAAAGCGCCGGGGAGGGGGGAGGGCACCACCCGGATCCGGGCGGGATCGAGGCCATGCCGGGTGGCGAGGGTGCGGCGTTCCCGCTCGCTGCGGCATAGCAGGACATCGCGCGCGTGGCCTGCCAGAGTCCGGACGGCTTCGGCGGCTCCCGTCCCCTGATGGAGAACGATGCGGGCGTAGCCAATCTCCTCACCACGCAACAATTCGTGCATCATCCGATGACCGCCGAGGACGACGATGGCATCCGCCCTTGCGGCGACGGTACGCAGGGTGTCGAGATCGGCCCCGAGACAGTGCACGCCATCGATGAAGCACTCCTGCCAGCCGGCTCGATGGAGGCTGGCATGGACGTTGTTGCGCGCGAGCGCCGCCGCGAGAGGTGGAGGCGGACTGGCGCCGCGTCGTGGTCCGGGATCGATGAAGGCGATGTGCATGGACTCTATGCCTTATGCCTTGAGACGCGCCAGAAGATCGACGACCTCGGTCGCCCGCCGCGCAAAGGTGTACTCTGAATTGACGAAAGCGACCTGACGCTGCAGGTGATCTTCGAAAAAGGTGGGATCGGCACGGAGGAAACGGAGCAGATTGACCGTTTCTCCATAGAACATGGTCGGATAATCGTCATTGCCGACGATCGGGATCGCGCGTCCGAACCCGGCCAGAGTCTCCGGCAGGGCGGCAAGCTCGCTGGTCAGGATCAGGCAGCCGGCGGCCATCGCCTCCATCACCGCGATGCTTGACGTCTCAGGCATCACGTTAGGGTAGAACAGTATGGAGGTGCCACGCAGACTGCGCGCCAGCTCCGGCCGGGGGGTGACCCCGATGTAGTTGGCTCCGAGCGTGGCGCGGCACCGGTCGCAGACATCGAGCCACTCCTGATTGTTGCGCAGAAGGTTGTTTTCCGCATACAGGTTGAAGCTCGAGAAGATGTTGAGCGTGACGTCGGTCACCGTATCGCGAATGGGCTTGAGGAGGTCCATGGCCAGGGTGAGGCCCTTGTAGGGAACGCTGGTGAAGGCCATCACCGGCGGCCAGGCCTTGCAGGCGGAGATCGACTCGCCGGGCGCGAAGAGCCCCTCGAAGAACGGCGAGATTGCATTGCGCAACACGACCACCCGGCTCGGGTCGATGCCGCCGACCTCCATGTAGTCCCGACGGTGCCAGTCGCTGACGCAGATGATGGTGTCGCGAGGGTGGGTCATCGCCGCGGCGGTCCGCCGGTGTGCCTCGTTGCTGGCGATCCAGAAGTTCTGCTCCCACAGCAGGAGACGCGCGTCGTAACCGATCTCGTCCCGCAGCACCCCGACGATCGATTCCGGAAAATTGCTGAGGAACACGGCGTCCGAGCGGGCGGCGATACCGTCCAGGGTGTCCCGCGACAGTGGCAAGCATGTAACGCCGTGGACCTGGCTCGCCTTTCTGGTCCCGTTGAGCAGATGAACCTCGACCCCGAGACGGGCCAACTCGACAGCCAGAAAGCACTGGGCTGCCTCCCCGCCGCCGAGAGGGGCCGTGAAGGCGGAGTCGACGTCGTAGTCATGACCGGTGTTGGCGTTGACGAAGGTAACGCGCATGGCTCGTCAATACAGTGGTTTTTCGAAGGTGGTCGGGGCGGGACTGATCTCGGTCGGGCCGTCGGCGGTGACTTCCATCACCGCCAGGCCCCGCTCGGCGAGTCCCTCGGGCCTGAGGCGGAAGATGCCGTCGATGCCGGAGAATCCCACCTCGGAGGTCAGTGCCTCGCGGCTGAAGTTGGCTCCGCCCGGCGTCCGCGCCAGGTTGGCTGCCAGGGCGACGGCATCATAGGCCAGGCTGCTGTTGGCCGGCGGCGCCGTCCCGTACAGGGCGCGGTAGCGGTCGGCGAAGGGCTTCTGCAGGGGACTCGACGGCGTCGCGAACCATCCGCCCAGCAGGTTCTGGTCACCGCGGAAGTCGGTGTCCGCCCACATCTGCGTGCCGAGCAGGCGCACCTTCTGCGGGTCGACGTCGTAATAGGGCAGGAGCGAGGCCAGGGCCTTCAATCGCGCCCCCTTGTCCGCCAGCAGCACGGCATCGAACGGCTGGCGTGCCACGAGGCGGCGGACCGGGGCCGTCTGTTCCTGGGCCTGGGGATCATAGAACTCGACGTGGGCGACGGTTCCGCTCGCAGCGGCCACCGTCTCGCGCAGGGCGGTGACGACGGCGCGTCCGTACTCGGTGCTGGGGGCCAGCACCGCGAATTTCTCCAGGCCCCGGCTGCGGGCGAACTGGACCACCCGCTGCACCTGCTGGCGCAGCAGAAAGCCGGTGAGGTAGACCCCCTCCCCCGCCGCGGTGGTATCGGTGGAAAACGACACCACGCCGACGCTGGCGGCGCGGGCCTTCGGCGCCACCGCCTTGACCGACGCCGAGAACACCGGACCAAGGATGATCCGCGCCCCCTGCTCCAGGGCGGTCGCGGCGGCCTGGGCGGCGCCCTCGGGCGTGCCATGGGTGTCGTAGGGTTGCAGGACGAGGGTGTCGTCCGCCGTCTCGAACAGCGCCATCTGCGCGCTGTTGAGCATCGCCTCGCCGATGGAGGCCGATGGCCCCGACAGCGGCAGCAAAAGCGCCGCCCGCGCCGGACCGGCGGCGATGGCGGCGTTGGTGTCGGGACTGGTCGCAACGGCCGGCGTTTCCTCCGGCGGCGCCGCCATCACCTCGGACAGGGGCACCACGGCGGGCTTTTGCGGCTCCACCTTTCCCACGGCGGGGGACGGGGGCGTTCGGGAAGGCTGGGAACTCATGAACGGCAGTGATATGTGTTCACAGCCGCCCACAACAACCGCCAGCATCAGGGTCGCCGCCAGTGGCAGGAAGACCGTCCGGAAACGCAAGGATGTCGCGCGACGCACCGCAGTCCTCCTCTCGACGCCAGGCTCGCGATCGGCCTGTCAGGCCTGAGGGTAACGGTCGCGAGCCCGGAAGTAAACGGCCGGGCCACCTGTGGCTGGTCGCCACCCCCATCGGCAATATCGGCGACATGAGCGCGCGCGCCAGGGAGGTGCTGGCCGCCGCCGACGTGATCGCCTGCGAGGACACCCGGGTCACGGGCAAGCTCCTGGAGCTGGTGGGCATCGCCGCGCGGGGACTCACCCCCTATCACGACCACAACGCCGCCAGGGCCCGTCCCATCCTGCTCGAGCGCCTGCGCCAGGGGGAGACGGTGGCCCTGGTGTCCGACGCCGGGACGCCGCTGGTCTCCGATCCCGGCTACCGGCTGGTGCGCGCCTGCCTGGATGAGGGTATATCCGTCGCCGCCGTGCCGGGGCCGTCGGCGGTGCTGACCGCCCTGTCGGTGTCGGGGCTGCCCTGCGACCGCTTTCTGTTCGCCGGCTTCCCGCCCAATCGCCGCTCCGCCCGCCGCTCCGCCCTGGCCGAGGTGGCGGAGGTTCCCGCCACCCTGGTGTTCTACGAGTCGGCCCAGCGGCTGGCCGCCAGCCTGGCCGACATGGCGGAGATCCTGCCCGGTCGCGACGCCGCCGTCGCCCGCGAGCTGACCAAGCTGTTCGAGGAGGTCCGCCGCGGGCCGCTGTCCGAACTGGCGCGCCACTACGCCGAGGCTGGGCCGCCCAAGGGGGAGATCGTCATCGTCGTCGCCCCACCACCACCGCCACCCCCCATGGAGTCGACCGAGCTGGATGCCCTGCTGCGGCAGGCGCTTGAGGGTGCCAGCGTGCGCGACGCCGCCGCCGCGGTGGCCGCCTCTACCGGCCTGCCCCGACGCCAGGTCTATGCCCGCGCGCTGGCCCTGGCCGACAAAGACGAGCCGGCATGACCCGCAGCCGCAACGAGCGCCGCCTGGCCGAACGCCGGGGCCGCCTGGCCGAGACCCTGGCGCTCTTGCTGCTGCGGCTGAAGGGATGGCGCATCCTGGCGCGTCGGTTCAGGGTCGGAGCCGGCTCCGGGGTCGGCGAGATCGACCTTGTCGCCCGTCGGGGACGGATGCTCGCCTTCATCGAGGTCAAGGCGCGGGAGACTCTGGCCGATGCGGCGTTCTCCATCACTCCCCGCCAGCGCTCCCGCATCACCCGGGGCGCCGAGGCGTTTCTTCAGGCGCATCCGCACCTGGCCGACCTGAACATGCGCTTTGACGCCCTGCTGCTGGGGCGGTGGCGGTGGCCCGTCCACCTCGTCAACGTGTGGCGAATCGGGGAATAGCGCGATCAAAAAAGTACGACCGTCGGTACTTTACGGCCTTGGTATTACGGCTTCTTCCGGTGCCGACGGGCGGCGGCCCGGAGGTTGGCACGGGCCGAGCGGGGGGGACGGACAGGTGAGACCGAGCCGGGATGGGCCGAGGCCTCCGCCGCGGCCGGGCGGCGGCCCGTGGCCTCCTGCTGCGCCCGCGCCTCGGCGGCCATGGCGCGGACCACCTCGAATTCCTCGCGGCTGACCAGGTCCATGTCGGCGATGATGCGGCCGAACTGCTGGCGGACCAGGGCCTCGACCTCGGCCTTGATCCCGGTGAGCGCTCCGGCGGCGCCGCCGGCCAGCCGGGCGAGGTCATCAAGGATGCGGTTCTGGGGCTGCATGAATTCTGGTCCTTTCGTCTCGGGTGCGACGCGTCCGCGCCGGATTATGCAATACTATTCCTCTTCGGCGCGGGCCTTGACGATGGCGTCGGCGTGCTTGCCCACCAGTTCCTGAAGGTGATCGAACGCCCAGGCGAAGGTGCCCACCCCCATGGTGATGGAGCGCAATTCGACGATCAGATCATGCATCTCCGACTGCGGCATGAAGGCGTTGACCACGTCCCAGCCCTCCCAGCCGGGCTTGCGGTCAAAACCCAGGATCTGACCGCGGCGGGTGGACAGCGCCCGCTGCGCCTTCGAGGTGGACTCGCTCGGAATCGACAGCTCGACGGAAATGATGGGCTCCAGCAGCACCGGCTCGCAGCTGGGCATCGCCTCGCGCATGGCCATCTGGGCGGCGGTCTTGAACGCCTGGTCGGAGCTGTCCACCGCGTGGTAGGAGCCGGCGGTCAGGGTGACACCGACGTCCACCACCGGAAAGCCCAGCGGTCCCCGGACCATGAACTCCCTGACCCCGGTCTCGACCGAGGGAATGTACTGGCGCGGCACCACGCCGCCGACGATGGTCTCGGCGAAGACGAAGCCGGTGCCGCGGGGCTGCGGCGCGATGTCGATGACGACATCGGCGAACTGGCCGTGGCCGCCCGACTGGCGCTTGAAGCGGCTGTGGTGGGAGGTTCCCTTGCGGATGGTCTCCTTGTAGGGCACCAGCGGCCGGTGGGCCTTGGCCTCGACGTTGTACTTGCTGCGCAGCCGCTCCACCGCCACCTGGAGGTGGACGTCACCCTGGCCCCACAGCAGCAGCTGGTGGGTATCGGCCGCCAGTTCCCAGGTCAGGGAGGCGTCCTCCTCGCCGAGCCGTGTCAACGCCGCCGTCAGCTTCACCTCGTCGCCCTTCTTCAGGGCCTCCAGGGCGAAGGACGCCAGCGGCGCCAGCGGCTTCGGCCATCCCTCGGTGCGACTGCCCCCGGCCGGCGAGACCATGTCGCCGGTCGCCACCTCGTCGAGGCGACCGATGGCCACCACGCCGCCGGCCTCCACCTTCATCGCCTTGGTCTGCTGCCCGCCCATGAGGTGGAACAGGCCACTGGCGCGGGAGCCGTTGCAGGTCATGCCGTCGGTGAACTCGCCGGTCCACACCCGCGCCAGCGACAGCTTGCCGAGGTGAGCGGCGTGCACGGTCTTGAAGACATGGCCGCAGGTCGGAGCCTCCGGGGCGACGCCAAGGCGCGCGGCGGCGACCGATGCCGCCGGCGTGTCGTGGCGCAGCGCCTTGAGCAGGCGGTGCACGCCTTCGTCCTTGCCCGCCGAGCCGAAGAACACCGGCACGATCAGGTCCGCCGCCAGTTCCTTCGCCAGGTCCTGATAGATTTCCTCCCTGGGCGGCGCCACGTCCTCGAGAAGCTGCTCCAGCAGGTGATCGTCGAAGTCGGCGATGTGCTCCAGCATCTCCTGGCGCGCCGTCTTCTCCTGCTCGCGCAACGACTCGGGGAGCTTGATGAGGTCGGAGGGCTGGCCCGGGTGGTAGCGATAGGCCCGCTCGCTCACCAGGTCGACGAAGCCGGTGATCTCATCCCCCTCGCGGATGGGCAGTTCGCGCAGCACCAGCGGCCGATCCGACACCGCCTGCAGGGCCTCCAGCGTCGCCCGGATGTCGGTCCCCGGCTGATCCACCCGGTTGATGAACACCATGTGGGGAATGTTGCGTTCGTCCAGGAACTTGAGCAGCGGCGTGACCATCACCGCCCGTGCCGGATCGGGATCGACCACCACCACGGCGACGTCGGCCACCATCAGCGCGTTGTACGACTCCTGGAGGAACTCGAACGACCCCGGACAGTCGAGGAAGGTCCACGAGTCGCCGAGATAGGTGGTCTCGGCGACATTCAGCTCGACACTCATCTGCCGGGCGCGCCCCTCGGGCGAGGAGTCGCCCACCGTGTTGCCCTCGGGGATGGTGCCCTTGCGTGGAATGGCGCCGCCGATGAACAGCAGGCTTTCAAGCAGGGTGGTCTTGCCGCTCAGGTACGGTCCGACCAGGGCCGCGACCCGCGGCCCCCGTCCAGTGGTTTCGCCCATCGTTCATCCCCTCCCCTGCCTTCGAACACTACTATTTCAACGACGCGCAGAACCGCTGGATGCGGGTGCAGGCCTCGTCCAGCGCCTTGGCCGAGGTCGCGTAGGAAATGCGGAAATAGGGCGACAGGCCGAACGCCTCGCCCTGCACCGTCGCCACACCCTCCGCCTCCAGGAGCGCGGTCACGAAGTCCCCGTCGCAGCGAATGGCCGTGCCGGCGGGCGTGGACTTGCCGATTGCCCCGGCGCAGGACGGGTAGACGTAGAACGCCCCCTCGGGCACGCGGCAGGTCAGGCCGACGCAGTCGTTCAGGCGCTTCACCACCATGTCGCGCCGCTCCCTGAAGCTCCGGCGCCAATCGGTCAGGAACTCGGTCGGGCCGTTGAGGGCCGCCACCGACGCCGCCTGGCTGATGGACGAGGCGTGGGTGGTGCTCTGCGACTGGAGCATGTTCATGGCCGCGATCAGCTCCACCGGGCCGCCGGCATAGCCCAGCCGCCAGCCGGTCATGGCATAGGCCTTCGACACCCCGTTCATGGTCAGGGTGCGCGACTTCAGCCGGGGCTCCACGCCGACGATGGTGGCGAAGGTAAAGCCGTCGTAGAGGACATGTTCATAGATATCGTCGGTCAGCACCCAGACATGGGGATGGCGCAGCAGCACGTCGGCGATGGCCCGCAACTCGGCGACCGTATAGGCCGCTCCGGTCGGATTGGATGGCGAGTTGAGGAACAGCCACTTGGTCCGCGGCGTGATGGCGGCCTCCAGATCCTTCGGCAGCAGCTTGAAGCCGGCCTCCTCCGGACAGGGCACGATCACCGGCTCGCCCCCGGCCAGCAGGGTGATGTCGGGATAGCTGACCCAGTACGGCGCCGGAATGATCACCTGATCGCCCGGGTTCACCGACGCCATGATGGCGTTGTAGATGATCTGCTTGCCGCCCGAGCCGACGGTGATTTCGTCGGCGGTGTAGTCGATGCCGTTCTCCCGCTTGAACTTGGCGATGATGGCCTTGCGCAGGGCGGGCGTTCCCGCCACCGCGGTGTAGCGGGTCTCGCCGCCGTCGATGGCGGCCTTGGCCGCGGCGCAGACGTGCTGCGGCGTGTCGAAGTCGGGCTCGCCGGCACCAAGGCCGATGACGTCCCGGCCGGCCGCTTTCAACTCGGCGGCCTTCTGCGTCACGGCGATGGTCGGGGACGGCTTGATGGCTGACAGGCGGGCGGCAAGAATGTTCATCGTCTCACAAGGCTCCCTGTGGGCGTTCACATTACGTCGGCCGGGCAAGCTACGTCCACCGCGCCGCCAATGCAAGGGGCTCAATCAACCGCCGCATGGCGATCGTCGTATTCGCGCTTGCACTGGCGGGCGAACGGCCTCACTGTGCCGCTCCCCGAATTGAACCGCCAGGGAAGGAGCGGCTGATGGCGACCGTCGAACTGAACATGGACAATCTCGAAAAGACGATTACCGACAACGACATCGTCCTCATCGACTTCTGGGCGGACTGGTGCGGGCCGTGCCGGATGTTCGGGCCGGTGTTCGAAAAGGCGTCGGAGACTCACAAGGACATCGTCTTCGCCAAGTGCGACACGGAAAAGGAACAGGCATTGGCCTCCAGCTTCGGCATCCGCTCGATTCCGACTCTCGCCATCTTCCGTGAGCGGGTTCTGCTCTACAGCCAGGCGGGCGCCCTGCCGGCGGCGGCGCTGGACGAGATCATCGGCCAGGTGCGGGGACTCGACATGGCCGAGGTCCACGCCAAGATCGCCGAAGAGGCCGCCGCCAACGCCAACTGACCCAATTTCACCTCTTTTGGCTGCCCCGATTTTTTAGAGGGGCCGGTCATGCGTATGCATGCCTGCGGCATGACTGGCCCCTCGCGCCCCCCATGACTTTTCATCCTGGTGAAAATGGGGAGTGTGAGGGCCTCAAGTCCTCACGTCTTCTCTTTCTGGTTGTCTTGTGTGAGCTTGAACTCTCTCGCGCACCCGGGCACCTGGGCACCTGGGCAGATACCGTTGAAGAAAATAAAGGGGGGTTGCGGCATAGCCCCAAACGGGGTTCGGGACGGTAGCCCCGGAGTATCGTTTGAGGCCGGGGGTACGAACGTTCACGCAAGAACTCCGGGGGACGCCGCGCGTCCCCCGGACCCCCTGCATTCCTTGTACCGGCGAACGTAACGACTGCCCCATGAAAGAATTGGGCTGCCGCCCAAACCCGCCGTCGTGCCAGAGGCACACGGTCCGCATGACGGCCTGGAGGCCTTGGAAACCCATCAATGGGGGTTTGGGGCCTCAGGCCCCAAGCGGGTTTGGGCGGCAGCCCAATTCATTCGTGGTTCAGTAAGACTCCGGGGGACGCCGCGCGTCCCCCGGACCCCCTGCATTCCTTACTTCCTACTTCCTTACTTCGCGGCGGCGACGATCTTGTCGGTCGGGGTCAGGCACTGGTGCATGGCCGCATCCTTCTTCGGATCCATGCCGAAGGACAAGGCCCACAACTGCGTATAGAACACCACCGGGATCTTGTAGTTGGTGCCGAACTTCTGGTTCACCATGTCCTGGTAGATCTCGACGTTGGTCTGGCACAGGGCGCACGGCGTGCAGATGGCGTCCGCCCCCTTCTCCGTCGCGTCCTTCAGAATCCCCTCGATCAGGCCCAGGGTCTTCTGCGGGCTGATGGCCGAGACGGCGCCGCCGCAGCAGGAGGTCTTGAACTTGAAGTCGCGAATCGGCTCGGCCCCCGTCACCTCGATGAAGGCGTCGAGGAACTTCGGCTGTTCGTAGGTGTCGTACTGGCCGCCGCGCTCGGTGCCGGCGAACGGCCGCAGGGTCTGGCACCCCACGTAGCCGGCCACCTTCAGCCCCTTGAGCGGCTTGGTCACATTGGCCTTCACCGCGTCCATGCCGATGTCGTTGACCAGAACCTCGCAGAAGTGGCGGACATGCAGGGCGCCGTCATAACTGCGGCCGCCGGCCTGGAGCGCCTCGTTCATGTCCTTCTTGAACGACTCGTTGCCGCGGATGGTCTCGTTGACATAGTGGGTGTTGAGGTAGCAGGCCGGGCAGTGGGTGACCACGTCCTGCGGTCCCGCCTCGGCGGCGTGGGACAGGTTGCGGGCCGACAGGGCCGCGGTCGGCAGGTGGCCGCCCTGCACGTGGCCGATGGAGGCGCCGCAGCAGTTCCAGTCCCCCACGTCCTGGAACTCGACGCCGATCTTCGGCAGAACCGCACGCAGGGACGTCTCCAGGTGGGCGCCGGTGCCCTGAGAGGCGCAACCGGGATAGAAGGTGTATTTCCTGGTCATGGTCTCACTTCTCCCCGCTGGCGCCACCATGGCGCGCCTCGATTTCGGCGGCCTTGGCCATGATCGACTTCAACTCGCCCCGCTTCTTGATCATGTGGGGCAGGCCGATGTGCAGCCGGCCGACCTTGACGAAATTGAAGGCGATGCCCTTGAACGCCATCAGCTTCTTGAAGCCGGCGCTGATCCCCTCCGAGAAGTAGAACAGCACGCTGACCAGCCGCTCGTCGGTGCGGCCAAAGGTCCGGGCGCTCCAGATGAAGGCCTTGGCGAACTTGGTGGTCTCCTCGGTACGGGCCTGGGCATAGCCCTCCCGTACCGCAACCGTCGCGAGATCGTGCAGAATATAGGCGACCGGCACCTTGCGCGGACAGCGGACCACGCAGTTGTAGCAGGAGACGCAGTTCCAGATGGTGTTGGAGGTCAGCACCTCGTCCTTCATGCCGGCGCGGATCATCATGAACAGCTTGCGCGGCCCATAGTCCATCTGGGTGTTGAGGGCGCAGCTTCCCGAGCATGTCCCGCACTGCATGCACATGGCCATGCGGTCGCCGCCGTCGATGTTCTCGTAGACCCAGCGCGCGAAGCTGAGGTCGTATTTGCGAGTCGGGGTGGGAGAGACACTGGTCATGGCTTAGAACCCCTTGAACGGATTTGGCCCGAAGCCGTCAAGCTCGGCGACGAAGGCGTCGATCAGCTTGGGCAGGCGTGCCGAGTCGGCGATCGAGGCCTCGACCTGGGTCACCCGCGCCGACTCGAGCTGCATGCTCTTCAGCGTCTCGCCGACCTTGCTCAGGCGCTCGCGGGAGATGCCGCTGCCCTTGACGAAGTGGCACTGGTAGTCGTCGCCCGGCTTGCAGCCCATCAGCATCACGCCGTCGAAGCCCACCGACAAGGCATCGGAGATCAGCAGCAGGCTGACCGACCCCAGGCAGCGCACCGGAATGATGCGGACGAAGGCGCTGTACTGCTGGCGGGAGATGCCGGCCATGTCCAGGGCCGGATAGGCGTCGTTCTCGCAGGCCAGGATCAGGATGCGCGGCTTCTCGTCGAACTCGTCGGGGATGTTCACCGCCTTGATCATGCTGCCCAGCATGTCCACCGAGTAGTTGGCGAAGCTGATGGTGCGCACCGGACAGGCGCCCATGCAGGTTCCGCAGCGGCGGCAGCGGGTCTCGTTGACCTGCGGATAGCTGGCCTCGTTCTCGTCGATGGCCCCGAACGGACACTCCACCGTGCAACGGCGGCACTTGGTGCACTGGTTCAGGTTGATCATCGGGTACGACAGGTCGCCCGCCCGCGGATGCAGGGCGACACCCTGGCCGGCGTTGCGGATGGCCTGGATGGCCTTCATCACCGCGCCCGTCGCGTCCTCGGCGGTCTCCCCCATGTCCATGGGCCGACGCACCGGACCGCAGGTGTAGATGCCGGTCCGCCGGGTCTCGTAGGGGAAACAGATGTAGTGGCTGTCGGCGAAGCCGTCGGCCAGCATCGGCAGATGGGGTCCCTGACGGTACTGCAGGTTGAGGATCGGCGCCCCCTCCGGCAGGGTGTCGGGCGGAGCCGGCAGTGGCGCCGGCGCCTCGCCCGCATAGCCGGCGACCTTGATCGGCGACAGCGGATTGACGTCGTTGTGCAGGACCCGGAGCTTCTCCTCGTCCAGTTCCGGCGTCGGCGCGTCGATGTTGGTGGAGTTGGGCACCATGCCGGTGGCCAGCACCACCAGGTCGACGCCGGCCAGCGGCACTTCCTGTTGCAGCAGGGCGTCGTCGACCACCACGGTCAACGCCTTGTCCACCGACTTGACCTTGCCCTTCATGAAGATGACGCCGGCCTCCTGGGCGGCGCGGTAGAACTCCTCGGCGACACCCGGGGTGCGCAGTTCCTCGTAGATGATGTAGGTCATCACCTTGGGATCGGCCTCGCGGAGCTGCAGGGCCTGCTTGATGGACACGCCGCAGCACACCGACGAGCAGTAGGGCAGGTGGTCGGGATCGCGTGAGCCGGCGCACTGGACGAAGGCCACCACGCCGGGGGCCTTGCCGTCGGACTTGCGGGCGACCTTGCCGCCGCTCAGCATGCCTTCCATCTGCACGTTGGTGACCACGTCGGGCGACACGCCATAGCCGAGATGCCCGAGTTTGGTCGGGTCATAGGGCCGCCAGCCGGTGGCGACGACGATGGCGCCCACCGTGGCGCCGCTGCCGTCGCTGAACTCGACCGCGAACTTGCCCGGCATGCCCGAGGTCTTGGCGACGGTGCAGCCGGTCTTGACCTTGACCCGCGAGTCGGCGGTGACCGTGGCGATCAGGGTGTCGATGTCGTTGCCCTGGATGGCGCGGTAGGGCGGCCGGTGGGGCATGCGCTTCGACCAGTTGGCGGCGTTGCCGCCGAGCTTGGCCGCGCGCTCCACCAGCAGCACCTCGTGGCCGGCCTGCGCGGCCTCGTGGGCCGCGGTCAGGCCCGCCGTGCCACCGCCCACCACCATCACCACCGACGAGTACTCCCCGTCGATCTTGGGCTCGGGCAGGGTGGACTTGGCGGCCTCGGTCAGGGACATGCGCAGATTGTCCTCGGCCATCATCCGGGTGTCTTCGTCGCCGGCCGGATGGCTCCACGCCACCTGCTCCCTGAGGTTGCTGCGGAGCACCTGGGTGGCGGGGAAACGGAAACGGTCGGTCATGGTGCGGGGCGAGCAGGCGCCCACCACCACCTGGTTGACCGTGCCGGCCTCGATATCGGCCTTGATGACCGCCAGTCCCTCGTCGCCGCACAGGCAGGCGTGGCTCTTGACGGGCTTCTTGAACTCCTTGGTGACGACCTTCTCCAGCTCGCCCATGGTCACGGCTTCGCCGATGCCGCAGCCGCTGCAAAGGTAAACGCCGGTACTCTTCGCTGCTGACATGAAACTTCCCCTTTCTGCGGCGTTAGCGGGCGGCGCCCGAGACCGCCTGGATCGCCTTCAGGGCGGCGGCGGTGGCGGATTGCACGGACATGGACACGTCGATGGGACCGGAGGCGACGCCGGCCGCGAACACGCCGTCGTCATCGAGGGCGGGGACGACGAATCCGTAGTCGTCCATGCCCACCTCCATCGCCGGCCGGTCCACGGCGGAGGCGGGCTGCATGCCCGTCGCCAGGACCACCAGATCATAGGGCGTCTGGTAGAGTTCGCGGGTCAGCGTGTTCTCGCCGCACACCACGGGGCCGCCATCGGGGCCGATCTTGATCTCGGCGGGCTTCGACTTGATGAACGTCACCTGCGGGTCCACCTTCAGCTTGCGATAGAACGCCTCCAGCTTGTCGTGGGCGCGGATGTCGATGTAGTAGATGTCGACCGTCGCGTCGGCGTACTGCTCGCGCACATAGGCCGCGTGCTTCATCGACGCCAGGCAGCAGATGCGCGAGCAATAGGCAAGGTGATTGTAGTCGCGCGAGCCGGCGCACTGGATCAGCGCCACCTTCTTCGGCTCCTTGCCGTCGGAGGGTCGCAGGATGCGGCCGTGGGTCGGGCCGTTGTGGGAGGCCAGGCGCTCCATCTCCACGTTGTTGATGACGTCCTTGATGTGGGCGTAGCGATAGGGGCTGATGCGGTTGGCGTCATAGGGCTGCCAGCCGGTGGCCCAGACGATGGCGCCGACGCCAAGCTCAAAGGTGGCCTCCTTCTCATCCAGGTCGATGGCGTCGTACTTGCAGGACGCCTTGATCTTGTCGGCGTCGGGGGTGCCGATCACCTGCGGGGCCACCACGTAGCGCATGGGGAAAGCCATCTCGTGCGGCAGGTAGGCGGCCGTGGTCTCGCCCATGTTGTAGTCGAAGGGATTGGGCACCCTGGTCTCGCAGGCCTTGGCGCAGTCGCCGCAGGCGGTGCAGTTGGGCCGCACGTGGCGGGGAGTGGTCTTCACGGTCACCGTGTAGTCGCCCCGTCCGCCCTTGACGCCGGCGACGGTCGCCATGGTGAACACCTTGACCCGCGGATTCTTGCGGATGCGCTGGAAGTTGATCTCCAGCCCGCAGGTGGGGTGACAGAGTTTGGGGAAATACCGGTTGAGCTGGGCCACCCGGCCCCCCAGAGTCGGCGCCTTTTCCAGGATGACGACCTCGTAGCCGGCCTCGGCCGCCTCGAGCGCCGTGGTCACGCCGCTGATGCCGCCGCCCACCACCAGAATCGTCTGGCTACGGGGTTTCTGATCCGTCATGTCCCCTCTCCCTTCGTGTCGCTGGCGCGGACCAATGATCCGGCCGCCGGAAAGCACGTTGCCATACCAGAGTCATTACCGCACAGGACCAGGACAGCCCGGCCGTCCGCACGAGGCGGGCGGCCGGGCGGCCCGGCTTACTTTCCGCCCGAGGCGTAGTATTTCTGCAGGATCTTCACCACCTCGGGGCGGCTGAACTCGGGCGGGATGGGCTCGCCCTTGGACAGCATCTCACGCTGCTTGGTGCCGGAGATGTTGACCTGGTCCTCCTTGCCGTGGGGGCAGGTCTTGGCGGTCGCCATGCCGTAGCACTTCTTGCAGTAGAAGGTGATGTCGATCTTCAGCGGCTGGGTGACCAGAGCCCCCGGCCACAGGGTGTCGAAGATGTGCTGGGCATCGAACGGGCCGTAATAGTCACCGACGCCGGCGTGGTCGCGGCCGACGATGAGGTGGGAGCAGCCGAAGTTCTGGCGGATCAGGGCGTGGATCAGCGCCTCGCGCGGGCCGGCATAGCGCATCTCGATGGGATAGCCGGCCTGGATCACCGTGCCCGGGACGAAGTAGTGGTCGATCATGGCGCCGATGGCCTCGGTGCGCACTTCGGCGGGGATGTCGCCTTCCTTCAGCTTGCCGAGGACCTGGTGGATGAACACGCCGTCGGTGACCTCGACCGCGATCTTGGCCAGGTGCTCATGGCTGCGATGCATGGGGTTGCGGGTCTGGAAGGCGGCGACGCGGGACCAGCCCTTCTGGGCGAACACCGCGCGGGACTCGGCGGGGCGCAGGTAGAGGTCCTTGTACTTCTCGGGATATTCGCCCTCGGACAGGCAGCGCACCGGGCCGGCCAGGTTGAACTCGCCCTGGGAGTTGACCTTCTGGACGCCGGGGTGGGCCTTGTCGGTGGTGCGATAGACGTGCTGGTTCTCGAAGTCGCGGTCGATGGTGTACTTCTCCCGCACCTCCATGATCGCCATGATCTCGCCCGAGTCGGCGTCCACCAGGGCCACTTCCTCGTCGGCGGCGATGCTGTCGGCGATGGCCTTGGTCGTCGACAGGGTGATGGGAATCGGCCAGAACAGGCCGTTCGTCATCTTCATGTCGGCGCACACGCCCTTCCAGTCGGCCTTGCCCATGAAGCCGTCGAGGGGCGTGTAGGCGCCCATGGCCAGCATGATGACGTCCGAGGTCTCGCGGCTGGTCATCGGCACCTGTTTCAGGTGCGCCGCACGCCTCAGTTCCTCGGCGCGCTCGACCGCGGGAACCAGCAGGGGTTTGAGGTCTTCTCCACCGTGCGGCGGTACCAGCTTCGACATTTCCACACTCCCTGAATTCGTCGAGTCCAATGCAGCGGTTCACCGCGGCCGCACACACGACCGCCCCGCCTCTGATTCGGATTTCGTCGGAAAATAATCGAATCGCCGCCCCCGCGCCACAGGAAAATTAGCAGCTTCTAAAGTTCGGTGTACTTGCGGGCGGAGCCTCGGGCCTTGTCGACCGGGTACTTGCGGTCGTTGGCGTCGATCTTGGCGGCGGCGACGGCGCCAAGATCGAGTCCCGCCCGCTCGCAGACAAGAAGGAGATAGAGCAGCACATCGGCGCACTCCTCCCCGAGTCTCAGCCGGAACGCCGGATCGGCGGCCAGGGACTCGACCTCGGCGTCGCCCTTCCACTGGATCAGTTCGAGGAGTTCCCCGACCTCGATTCCGGTCGACACGATCAGATTCTTCAGTCCATGGAACTGGCGCCAGTCCCTGGCGTCGCGAAAGGCGACCAGCCGCCGGGTCAGGTCGTCAAGGGTCGGTTGCGTGTCGGTCATCGGACGATCCATGGCAGGGGGGAAACGATGGCGCGGAGCCGCTCCGCGACCGTCGCGACCTTGAGGACGTTTTCGGCGTTTGACAAGGGTCGTTCGGGGATATATGAATGACCATTAATATTCAGTAACTGCTGAAGTGCCGTGCCCCAGGGGGGGCTCGCGGCGGGCGAACCAGGGGAGGAATTTGGATGCCCACCTTTGTGCATACGGACAAGTGCGACGGCTGCAAGGGCGGTGAGGTCACCGCCTGCATGTATATCTGTCCCAACGACCTGATGAAGCTCGACACCAGCAGGATGAAGGCTTTCAATCAGGAGCCGGAACAGTGCTGGGAGTGCCAGTGCTGCGTGAAGGCCTGCCCGCAGCAGGCCATCGAGGTTCGCGCCTACCAGGACGTCGTGCCCATGGGCGGCGCCTGCATTCCGCTGCGTACCGACCAGTCCATCATGTGGACCATCAAGTTCCGCGACGGCGAGGTCAAGCGGTTCAAGTTCCCCGTCCGCACCACCGCGGTCGGCACGATCGACCCGTATGGCAACAAGCCGGCTCCGGGCGACATCAAGAGCAATCTGCTGTTCACCGAAGCGGGCGTGACTCTTCCGACCATCTGATGGTGGAAGCGTCCATCCGATCATAGTGGTTCGACGTCGCGGTGCGCCCGCCAAAAGGCGGGAACGGCCGCGGGCAGTTGGCGGCAGGTCCGTCCCGGGTGACGGACACCCGCGCTTTTCTGGAGGGGACTTTTAATGGCTGGGACTTTTGGTAATCCCGATATCATCGAAATCACCACCGACGTTCTGATCATCGGCGGCGGCATGGCCGCCTGCGGCTGCGCCTATGAGGCCAAGCGCTGGGCCGGCGACGACGTCAAGGTGACCCTGGTTGACAAGGCGTCCATGGACCGCTCCGGTGCGGTGGCCATGGGTCTGTCGGCCATCAATACCTACCTCGGCGAGAACAAGCCCGAGGACTATGTGCGCATGGTGTCCGCGGACCTCATGGGCATCACCCGCGACGACCTGGTGTTCGACGTGGGCCGTCACGTTGACGGCACAGTGCACCTGTTCGAGGAATGGGGCCTGCCGATCTGGAAGACCAAGGAGACCGAGGGTGTGGCCCTCAAGGACGGCGGCAAGCCGGTCCGCTCCGGCCGCTGGCAGATCATGATCAACGGCGAGAGCTACAAGCCCATCGTCGCCGAGGCCGCCAAGAAGGCGCTCGGGATCGAGAACATCATCGAGCGCTGCTTCATCGTGAAGCTGCTCCTCGACCAGAACGAGTCGAACCGCATCGCCGGCGCCGTGGGCTTCTCGGTCCGCGAGCACAAGCTGTTCGTCTTCAAGGCCAATGCCATCCTGAACGTCTGCGGCGGCGCCGTGAACATCTTCCGTCCGCGGTCGCTGGGCGAGGGCATGGGCCGCACCTGGTATCCGGTGTGGAACGCCGGTTCGACCTACGCCATGGCGGCCGAGGTCGGTGCCGAGCTGACCATGATGGAAAACCGCTTCGTGCCGGCCCGCTTCAAGGACGGCTACGGCCCGGTGGGTGCGTGGTTCCTGCTGTTCAAGTCCCAGGCCACCAACGGCTATGGCGAGAACTACGTGATCAAGAACGCCGACATGCTGAAGGAGTTCGCTCCTTATGACACGGCGACGGTGGTTCCGACCTGCCTGCGCAACCATGCCATGCTGAAGGAAATGCGGGAAGGCCGCGGCCCGATCATCATGGACACCCCGACGGCCATGAAGAAGCTGGCCGAGACCATGACTCCGAAGGAGATCAAGCATCTCGAGGCGGAAGCGTGGGAAGACTTCCTCGACATGTGCATCGGCCAGGCTGGCGTGTGGGCCGGCATGAACATCCGCCCGGAGGAGACCGCTTCCGAGCTGATGCCGACCGAGCCGTACCTTCTCGGGTCGCACTCCGGCTGCTGCGGCATCTGGGTGTCGGGTCCGGAAGACCTGAACTCCCCGAAGGAGTGGAAGTGGGGCTACAACCGCATGACCACGGTGAAGGGTCTGTTCACCGCCGGTGACGGTGTCGGCGCTTCCGGCCACAAGTTCTCGTCGGGTTCGCACACCGAGGGTCGTCTCGCCGGCAAGGAAATGGTCCGTTTCTGCCGCGACAACAAGGGCTTCAAGCCGGCTCTCAAGGGCGACATCAAGGCGATCGCCGAGGAGATCTACAAGCCGGTTCGTAACTACATCGAGCACAAGGACAAGACCACCTCCGAGGAAGTGAATCCGTTCTTCATCTCCCCGAAGATGTTCCAGATGCGCCTGCAGAAGTACATGGACGAGTACGTGGCCGGCGTGTCCACCTACTACAACACCAACAAGAACCTTCTCGAGAGGGGCCTTGATCATCTCAAGATGCTCAAGGAAGACAGCGAGAACCTGAAGGCGAAGGACCTGCACGAGCTGCTCCGCGCGTGGGAGAACTATCACCGTCTGCGCGCGGCGGAGGCTCACCTCCGTCACATCCTGTTCCGCGAAGAGACCCGCTATCCGGGCTTCTTCTATCGCGCGGACTTCCCGAAGCTGGACGAGGCGAACTGGAAGTGCTTCGTCAACTCGCGGATGGACCCGGCGACGGGCGAGTGGACCCTGCGCAAGGTTCCGCACGTGGATCTGGTGCCGAAGAGCTACGGCGGCGCCAAGCACTAAGGTCGGAGGGTGGCCCGGGCTCCGCGAGGGGACCGGGCTCGTCCCCGATGGCGAGACGGGGGTGCCGACGGTGGTCGGCACCCCTTTGCCGTTGGGGGGGTGTTTGAAGAAATAGGGTTTGTTTGTTGAAAAAAGGAAGTAAGAAAGGTTTTGAGGGGCCGAGAGGCCCCTCAAACTCCCCGGGACTCCCAGG
>JAMOBE010000123.1:0-9076 GCA_039908285.1 Alphaproteobacteria bacterium | reverse complement strand
GGAAGAGGGGGGGAGAGGGAGTGAAGATGGCGGTTCTCACTTCACCCGATTGCCCTGGAAAGTTTCCGGAGTGCTCTTGAAATCGCCGGGCATCGAGGGTAACCTGCGCGGCTTTTTTTCAACGTGTCGGGAAGCGGGGAACCATGGGCTACAGAGTCGCCGTCATCGGGGCCACGGGCAACGTGGGCCGTGAGATGCTCAATATCCTTTACGAACGCGACTTCCCTGTCGACGAGGTGATCGCGCTCGCCTCCGAGCGTTCGGTGGGCAGGGAGGTGTCCTTTGGCGACGACGATGTCCTCAAGGTGAAGGATCTCGCCACCTTCGACTTCAAGGGGGTGGACATCGCCCTGTCGTCGCCGGGGGCCAAGGTCTCGGCCCAGCACAGTCCGCGGGCGGCCGCGGCCGGCTGCGTGGTGATCGACAACACCTCCCATTTCCGCATGGACCCCGACGTGCCGCTGGTGGTGCCGGAGGTCAACCCGCAGGCCATCGCCGGCTATACCAGGCGCAACATCATCGCCAACCCCAACTGCTCGACCATCCAGATGGTGGTGGCCCTGAAGCCGCTGCACCAGCGGTTTCGGGTGCGGCGGGTGGTGGTGTCCACCTATCAGTCGACCTCGGGGGCCGGCAAGGATGCCATGGACGAGCTGTTCAACCAGACTCGCGGCATCTACATGAACGAGCCCACCCAGAAGACGAGGAAGAAGTTCACCAAGCAGATCGCCTTCAACGTCATTCCCCACATCGACGTGTTCATGGACGACGGCGCCACCAAGGAAGAGTGGAAGATGGCCGCCGAGACCCGCAAGATCCTCGACCCCGACATCGCGGTCCACGCCAACTGCGCGCGGGTGCCGAGCTTCATCGGCCATGCCGAGTACGTCAACATCGAGACCGAGACCCCCATCTCCGACACCGAGGCCCGTACCCTCCTGAAGCAGGCCCCGGGCGTGGTGGTTGTGGACATGCGCGAGAACGAGGGCTATGTCACGCCGGCGGAGTGTGTCGGCGAGGACGCCGTCTATGTCTCGCGCATCCGCAAGGACCACACGGTGCCGAATGGCCTGTCGTTCTGGTGCGTCTCCGACAACCTGCGCAAGGGCGCGGCGCTGAACGCCGTGCAGATCGCCGAGGTGCTGGCCCGGGACTACCTGAAGAAGTAGCGTCAAGGGTACCCCGTGTGAGTCTCTTGCGAGGCCACGGGCCGGGTTCCCACCTTTGGTCAATACTGACCAAGGTGGGCCATGGCCGTATCAGTTCAGCAGGCTATCCGGGCGATGGTGGTGGCGGCGCATACCGAGCCCCGGGAACAGCGCGAGCGCTGCCCGGACAAGCCGGTGATCGTCCTGTCCCGCGACTACGGCTCGGGTGGCGATGAGATCGCCAGAAGGCTGGCCGAGCGCTTCGGCGTCCCGGTCTATGACCGCGAGATTCTGGAGGCCATCGCCCAGCGTCTCGACGCCGACGAGGTCGCCCTCCGCCAGCTCGACGAGAGCATCGACAAGGGCCGCTACCTCTGGCTCTACCGCCTGATCACCAGCCAGGACGTCAGCTTCGAGGCCTATCGTCGGACGCTGATCAACGTCATCCTGGGTCTGGCCCGCGTCGGCGGGGTGATCGTCGGCCGCGGCGCCCACGTGGTGCTGTTCACCCATTGCGCCCTGAGATTGCGCATCTGCGGAACGTCGCCGCGCTGCGCCCGCAGGGTGGCCGAGGCCGAGGGGCTGGACCTGACGGCGGCCCGCGTGAAGGTGCTGGACATCAACCGCAACCGGGCCCGGTTCGTCTGGGACTACTTCCGCTCCCGGCTCAACGACCCGAGCCAGTTCGACCTGATCCTCAACACCGACCGCACCGTCAGCCTGGAGGCCGCCGCCGACGCCCTCGCGGCCATGGTGGCGGCCGTCTATCGCCCCGAGCCGTGAATGAACGACAGCCCAGAGGGTGTGCCAGAGGGTGTGGTGGTGGGGATCGACGGGTCGGTGGTGGACGCGGCCTTCCCCGCCGGTCGGCTGCCGGAGGTGGACACGGCCCTGGATGTCGGCTGGGACGGTCCCCATCCCCTGGTTCTCGAGGTGCGTCAGCATCTTGACCGCGATACGGTGCGGACGGTGGCCCTGCAGGGCACCGCCGGGCTGGCGCGCGGCACTCCGGTGCGCTCCACCGGGGCGCCGGTCATGGTGCCGGTGGGGCCGGCGGTGCTGGGGCGGCTCATGGACGTGGTGGGGGAGCCCACCGATCGCCTGGGCGCCTTTCCCCCCGAGGTGCCCCGCCGCGCCATCCATGCCGCGCCGCCGTCTCTCCTGCGTCAGGGGCGGGTGCTGGAGGTGTTCCGCACTGGCATCAAGGTAATCGACCTTCTGGCGCCGCTGCCGGTGGGCGGCAAGGCGGCCATGTTCGGCGGCGCCGGGGTCGGCAAGACGGTGCTGATCATGGAGATGATCCGCAGCACCGTCGAGACCTACGCCGGCATTTCGGTGTTCGCCGGCGTGGGCGAGCGCTCCCGCGAGGGACACGAGCTGCTGTCGGAGCTGCGCCAGTCGGGGGTGCTCGGGCGCACGGCGCTGGTGTTCGGCCAGATGAACGAGTCGCCCGGGGCGCGCTGGCGGGCGGTGCTGACCGCGCTTGCCATCGCCGAGTACTTCCGCGACGAGGCGGCGGAGAACGTCCTGCTGCTGATCGACAACGTGTTCCGCTTCGTCCAGGCGGGCGGCGAGGTGTCGGGGCTGCTGGGCCGGCTGCCGTCGCGGGTCGGCTACCAGCCGACGCTGGCCAGCGAGATCGCCGAGGTCCAGCAGCGCATCGTCTCGGTGGAGGGAGCGGCCATCACCGCCATCGAGGCGGTCTACGTGCCGGCCGACGACTTCACCGACCCGGCCGTCGCCGAGACCTTCAGCCACCTCGACTCGTCCATCGTCCTGTCGCGGGAGATGGCGGGGGAGGGGCTCTATCCGGCCATCGATCCCCTGGCGTCCTCCTCGGTGCTGCTGGACCCGGCGGTGGTCGGGCCGGAGCACTACGCCCTGGCGCAGGAGGTGCGCCGGACCATCGCCCACTATCGCGAGCTTCAGGAGATCATCGCCCTGCTGGGCATGGAGGAACTGAGCGCCGCCGACCGCGCGGCGGTCCAGCGGGCGCGGCGGCTGACCCGCTTCCTCACCCAGCCGTTCCTGGTCACCGAGGCCTTCACCGGCAAGCCCGGCCGCGCCGTCCCCCTGGCCGACACCATGGCCGGCTGCCAGGCCATCCTGTCGGGCGCCTGCGACGACTGGGCGGAGGCTTCCCTCTACATGGTGGGTGGTCTCGACGAGGCCCGGAAAAAGGAGGAGGGGGCGAAGGAAAGGCGATGAGACTGGTGATCACCACCCCGACCGCCGTGGTGGCCGAGATCGATCCGGTCGCCCATGTCCGTGCCGCCGACGCCAGCGGCGCCTTTGGCATCCTTCCCGGTCATGCCGACCTTTTGACCGTGCTGGCGCTGTCGGTGGTGAGCTGGCGGACGCCCGATGGCCGCGAGGGGCATGCCGCCGTGCGGGGGGGCGTGCTGACGGTCAAGGGCGGTAATGTGGTCCGCATCGCCACCCGCGAGGCGGTGGCCGGCGACGACCTGGCGACGCTGGAGGGCCGGGTGCTGGCGTCCCTTCGCGCGGCCGACGAGGAAGAGCGGCGCCAGCGAAGCGACTCCGCCCGTCTCGAGGCCGCGGCCATCCACCGCATCCGCCGCTTTCTCTCGCCGGGAGGGGAACGGTGACGGCGGACAACGGCGACCAGGACCTGGGACACCCGGTGCGTCTCGCCCTTCGCCGCCGCGAGGACACCCGGCCGGTAATCCGCAACCTGGCCCTGATCGGCGCCCTGGGCTGGCTGATCGTGATGCCGACCCTGGCCGGGACGTTTCTCGGCCGCTGGCTGGACCACACCCTGGGGAGCGGCATAACGTGGACGGCGGCGCTGATGCTGGTGGGTGTCGTCCTCGGCTGCCGCCTCGCCTGGAACAGGATCCGCGAGGAATGACCGGGTCCGCCTCCTGTCGGTATAGAGAGAAAAGACGCAACACGGATGAACACGGATATCCACGGATGAACACGGATGCAGAGTTCCAGGATGTTGGTCCGTCTCTATCGGCGATCGTTTGTGATTAATATTATTCTATATACAATAGAATACCTGACACGTACATCACAGGAGTTATAGTCAAACTAAAATACATCCGCGTTCATCCGTGGATATCCGTGTTCATCCGTGTTGCGTCTTTTTTTCTCAAAGCCCGAACGAAGAGACCGGTTCATGTCATTGATGATTATTCTGGCCGGGATGCTGGCCGGGTGGGCGTTCTTCGCCGCCCTCGCCCTCGAGGTTCGGCTGAGTTTCAAGGCCCGGTCCGGCTTCGTCAGGGGCGCTCTCCGCATCGGACGGCTCGGGCTTGTGGGGGGACTCGGGGTGCTGGCGGCGCGACAGGGCGCCCTGCCGCTCCTGTGGGGATTGGGGGGCTTTCTCGTCGCCCGCACCGTCGCCGTGAGGATCGCCGCGCCATGATGGACAATCCGCTTGCCGCCGGGGTTCCCCTGTTCAGCCTCGGGCCGGTGCCGGTGACGGCGACCGTGGTCACCACCTGGGGCCTGATGGCCCTGCTGACCGTTGGCGCGTGGCTGGCGACCCGTCGGCTGGCGGTGCGGCCGGGGCGGGGACAGGTGGTGCTGGAACTGCTGGTGACCGGCATCGCCGACCAGATCGAGGCGGCGATCCACCGCGATCCTCACCCCTACCTCCCCCTGATCGGCACCCTGTTCCTGTTCATCGCCACCGCCAACCTGAGTGGCGAGATCCCGGGCGTCGAGGCCCCGACGGGGCGCCTCGAGACCACCGCCGCCCTGGCGGGGGTGGTGTTCCTGTCCACCCATGTCATGGGCGTGCGGGCGCTGGGGCTCGGGGCTTATCTCAGGCGCTACCTGCGGCCGACGGTGGTCATGCTGCCGTTCAACCTGCTGTCGGAGTTCACCCGCACCCTGGCCCTGGCGGTGCGGCTGTTCGGCAACGTCATGAGCCACGGGTTCATCGTCGCCGTGGTGCTGGGGCTCGCCGGCCTGCTGGTGCCGATTCCCATCATGGCCCTGGGCCTGCTGATCGGCCTGGTCCAGGCCTACATCTTCGCCGTGCTGGCGACCGTCTTCGTCGGCGCGGCGGTCGGGGCCATCGAGGCCCATTGAGAGGGTGAATCGTGCTCGGACCTTTCACTCAACACCCATTGCCGTCTCGAGACCAGCGGAAAACCAAGCTTATTTTGCCATGGGAACTCAGTTAACCGGACAGCTATTACATATAGACATGATTCGGAAAAAGTGCAACGAATGGACCTGACGTCACCCGCTTCGCGGGTGAACTGTGCGGTGCTCCCAGGCGGAACCCTCTCTTAATTCCGCCCATCCGCTGTCCAAACAATGGGGTCCACCTCACGATGACCGAACATATCCCTTCGACACCGATCGTTCCGCCGGCGTTGCTTGATCCGGTCGTCGCCTACTTCCGTCCGCGCCGGGTGATCCTGTTCGGCTCGCAGGCGCGCGGCGATGCCCATGAAGACAGCGATTACGACCTGCTGGTGATCGTCGACGACGACACGCCGCCGGAGAAACTGACCCTGAAGGCCGGCTACGAGGCCAAACGCGGTTGCGGCTATGCCGCCGACGTGTTTCCCGTGCGGGAGTCGATTTTCCAACGTCGTCGCCACATCGTCGGGACCCTCTCGGAAGCAGCCGAAACCGACGGCAAGGTGGTCTATGAGCGCGAATAGAGACCCGGAAGCCGTTTGGGAAGTGGTCGATGAATGGATCGCGGTGGCGAAAGCCGACCGTGATGTCGCCGTTCTGTGCCTTCGCCAGGATCCGTCACTGCGCCTGAGCGCCACATTTCATTGTCAACAGGCGGCAGAGAAACTGTTGAAAGCCTTCTGCGTCCTTGCCGACCAGAAATTCCGCAAGACTCACGACATGGAGCTGCTGACGAATCTGCAAGGACGACGGCCGGAATCGCATGGGGGTACTCCAAGCCATGGCTAACCCGACCCACGTCCAGGCCCTGAGGCTTTTTCCTTGTAGCGAGGGACGATGACCGAGCAGATCCCTTCGACAGCGATCGTTCCGCCGGCGTTGCTTGATCCGGTCGTCGCCTACTTCCGTCCGCGCCGTCGGCTCCTTCGCCTATATCGTTCTCAGGGATGGGATCACGGTTTATGAACGACCCGGCTGAACGGCAGAACATCATTCAGTGGCGGCCCGACACCATCGCCGTCTGGTTAATCGACACAGACTATAACGAGGAAAGCTTTTTCGTCCGCCACGCGTATTTTCTTGGTGCAAGAGACCGCTACAAGGTGCTAATAGCGACGCTGAAAGCGGAGATAGACCGCGACTCCTGGGACAGCCTGAACAGCGATACCTCCCACCCCTTCGACAAGCCGAAATCGGGTCGGATCGCGGCGAAGGTCATCAACCACCTGGGCGACGAGGTGATGAAGGTGTTTGGGGTGGGGTGAGCCCCTATTTGGGAATTTGGTGTTTATGTGCGATGGTGACGCCCGTTTTTTCGATGAGGTCCGCATGAGTCAGAATAATCCTGAAGAGTTGGAAGGCCTTGATGGCGACGAAGACGCATCGTGGGGCGATTACCCCATTGATACGATGCTTATTCGCAATGAACCACGAACGGTTCACGAGGTCCTGAGGCGGATTGATAAAGGACAATTCGTCATGGACCCTGAATTCCAGCGTGATTTTATGTGGTCAGAAGATCAACAGAGCAAACTTATTGAATCCGTTCTCATGCGAATTCCGCTGCCCGTATTTTATCTTGCCGAAGACAAACTGGGGAGGCTGATTGTTGTAGATGGGTTGCAGCGTCTGACAACGTTCAGGAATTTCGTTAATAACAAACTCAAGCTTAAGCTTCCAAACCGGCAAGAGCTGAACAAGAAACAGTTTAGAGAACTTTCGCCAAAACTTCAAAACCGGGTTGAGGATTGTTCTCTCGTTCTATACGTCATCGACGCCAAGGTACCACCAAAGGCACTACTTGATATCTTTGATCGGGTAAACAGTGGCGTTCCTCTTACAAGACAGCAAATGCGGAACTGCTTGTTTGTCGGTCCGGCGACCAGATTCCTCAGAGATGAAGCGGATACGAAGTTGTTTAAGGAGGCCACGGGAGGTAGTATAAAGTCGGACACAATGCGTGATCGTGAAGTGATCAACCGCTTCTGTGCGTTCAAACTGCTTGGTGTTAGTGCTTATAAGGGAGATATGGATGAGTATCTAGCGCAGGCACTTGAAAAGATGAATGCACTTCCCGAAATAGATATTAAAGCCCTGTCTACAACTCTTCGCAAAAGCCTCAATAATAATATAACTGTGTTTGGTAGGCATGCCTTCCGAAAATTCAAAGAGGGGAATACGGGTAGGAGTGTTTTTAACGTCTCAATATGGGATGTTATGTCGTCAAATATGACGAGATTGCCGAGTGACATATCAGACGAAAAGAAGGAGGAGATACGAGCAAAATTTATTAATCTGATTGACGACACTCAGTTCTGGGAGTCTGTAACTTTCGGAACAAACCAAGCCAACCGCGTCCGCTATCGATTTGGTGCTGTAGAGAAAATGTTTTCGGAGATATTTGATGATTGAGAGAGTTGATATTCTCCACTTCAAGTGCTTTGACGAATTGTCATTGCCACTGGCCAAGATGACGCTTCTTTCGGGAGCCAACGCGGCTGGGAAGTCGACCTTGCTTCAGGCGCTTGCTCTCTTGCAGCAGACTATGCGCGAGCACGAATGGTCAAATCGGCTGGTTCTCAATGGCGACTCCGTAAAACTTGGCACTGCCAACGATGTCGTAGACAAGGTTCATGGCCGGTTTTCATTTGAAATTGGCCTGGAATGCGACGGCAAATGTTACAATTGGACATTCTCCGCAGAGGAGCGGTCTGGGATGTCCATGGCTGTAGAAAAAATCATCGTTGATCGGAAGGAAACGCACCGTCCCTCTTCACTGCAATTTTTGTTGCCTGTTGTACATGGGGATATGGTGCCGTCGGTAGTGAATTGTCTCCGTTCTCTGACTTACCTCACTGCTGAACGCGTCGGGCCTCGTGAGTTCTATGTCCTTGAGGATGGCCTCACTGCAACGGTTGTTGGTCCCGCTGGTGAACACGCCGTCAGTATCCTGCACTCAGAACGAGACAAGCTGGTGCGTACCGAACTTGTTCTCGGTGATAACCCCCCGACACTATTGCACCAGGTCGAGGCTCGGATGCGCCAGTTCTTTCCAGGGTGCTCAATCAGAGTCCAACCGGTGCCCCAGGCGAACGCGGTAACACTCGGTCTACGAACATCCGATGACGACGACTTTCATCGTCCCATCCATGCTGGATTCGGATTGACTCAGGTGCTTCCAATTGTCGTGGCTGCCCTGTCGGCAACGCATAACAGCATCCTCCTGATCGAAAATCCAGAAGTGCATTTGCACCCAGCAGGACAGGCGTTGATGGGCAGCTTCCTCGCCGATGTGGCCGGAACGGGTGTTCAGGTGATACTTGAAACCCACAGCGATCACGTCCTCAACGGAGTTCGGCGGGCGGTCAAAAGGGGGTTTTCACCCGAAAATGTCGCTCTTTACTTTTTCCAACCGCGATCGGACGACGGCGCACAGGTTGTGGCTCCGCAGATGGATGCAGCGGGAAACATCGATGAGTGGCCGACTGGATTCTTCGACCAGTACGATAAGGACATGAGTTATTTTGCCGGATGGGGTGACTGAAATGGAGCTTCTCATCAACGATCTGTCCTTGCATGGGCAGTTCCATGACGTTGAGGCATTCCGCAAAGCCATAGATACGGTCATGAGAATGCGTGGGATCGCAATGCGGTTTGGGCGGGAGATATTCTGTCACCGCAATATTTTGCCTCCTCGACGCCGGGAATGGAATCGCTCATCTCGCCGGCCGGCCAAACCACCGCCTGTTAGTTGAATTTCCTTCTTGGCGTGCCGGTTTGTAACCGGTTGGTGGCCTTCCCAG
>JAMOBE010000016.1:0-57933 GCA_039908285.1 Alphaproteobacteria bacterium | reverse complement strand
GGATGTCCTCGGCCTCGTTCATGGCGTCGCGTTGCTTGCGCTGGTATTCGGCCAGCAGGGCCTGCGCCTCCTCGCGGAGGCTGCGGGCCTCGTCCAGTTTGGCCTTGATCTTCTCCGCCCGCATGTCCAGGGCGGCGGCGATGGCCCGCGTCACCTTCCTGAACGAGAACCCGACCACGATCAGGAACGCGACGGCCACCCAGAACTCGGGCTGGGCGTAGAACGGTCCGGCGGCGGCGGCGTGATGGCCGTCCGGCTGCTGCACCGTCGCCTTGTGCTGAGGAGGTGCCGCGGCCGGCTTCGGCGGCGGGGCGGGTGGTTTCTGCTGCGACGGTTGCCGGGTCTGCTCGGCGGCTTCGGCGGAGAACATCAGCCACGCTCCCTGATCACGGCATCGACGGCGGCGCTGGATCTGGCCGGGTCGACCGGAGTCCCAAGCAGTCGCACCACCGCCACCTGCGCAACCTCGGTGGCAATTTCGCGCACATGGCTGACCGCAAGCTGCCTGGCGTTGGCGATGCGCTCCTCCCCGGCCTTGATTTCGGCGGCGAGCCGCTCCGTCACCTCGCGGCTGCGGCTTGCCGTCAGTTTGGCGATTTCGTCCTGGCTGGCCTTCAGGACGTCGTGGGCCTGGGACCGGGCGTCGCCCAGCGCCTTTTCATAGGCGTGGATGGCGGCCTCGGTCTGAGCCTTCAGGTTTGCCGCCCGCTCCAGGTCGTCATCAACCCGGCGCTGGCGTTCCACCACCACCTCGGCGATGCGGGGCAGGGCCACCCGCGACATCAGCAGGTACAGGGCCCCGAAACATACCGCCAGCCAGAAAAGCTGGGACGGAAAGAACGTGGGATCGAACTGTGGCATGCGTGTCGACGCTCCCGAACGAGCCGATGCTCCCGAACGAGCGAAGCTCCCGAAGTGGGGCGGGACCCTCTCCCACCCACCCCTCGCACGGAGGAGCGGGTGGGTCCCCAGGGCTCAGGCCGCGAACAGGAGGATCAGCGCCACCACAAGGGCGAACAGCGCGATGGCCTCGGTCACCGCGAAGCCGATCCAGCCGTACAACTCAACATTGGCCTTTGCGGCCGGATTGCGGCCGACGGTCGAAATCAGGTTGGCCCAGATGTTGCCCACCCCGATACCCGAGCCGATCATGCCGATGGCGGCCAGACCCGCACCGATCATCTTCGCTGCTTCAGCGTCCATGTGACCCTTCCTCAAAACAATAGTCGTCAAACCGTTGAACGTCGTCCGGCACCTGCCAGTGCATGTTGCCCAATCAGTGCATGTTGATGGCATCGTTGAGGTAGATGCACGACAGGATCGTGAACACGTAGGCCTGCAGAAAGGCGATGCCGAACTCCAGGATGGTGATGCCGATGGTGGCTGCCAGCGGCACGATTCCAAACAGAACGCCGAGCGACACGACGAAGCCGGCCAGCACCTTCAGCATGATGTGCCCGACCGTCATGTTGGCGAACAGACGCACCGACAGGCTGAACGGCCGCGACAGGTACGAAATCAGCTCGATCGGGATCAGGATCGGCGCCGTCAGGATCGGTGCCCCGTGGGGAAAGAACATGCGCAGGAAGTGCAGGCCGTGCCGGGCGAAGCCGATGATGGTCACCCCGATGAACACGGTCAGCGCCAGCGCGCCGGTGACCGCCAGATGGCTGGTATAGGTGAAGCTGTAGGGCAGCATGCCGAGCAGATTGCCCATGGTCACGAACATGAACAGCGAGAAGATGAACGGGAAGTAGCGGAAGCCTTCCTTGCCCACGTTGTCGCGAATCATGCCGGCGATGAACTCATAGGTGATCTCGGCCAGCGACTGCCAGCGCCCCGGCACCTGCTCCCGCTGCCGCATCCCGAGGGTGAGGAACAGGTAGCTCGCCACCACCGCCAGCACCATGAACAGCGCCGAATTGGTAAACGAGACGTCGACGCCGCCGATGGTGACGGGAATCAACGGCTTGATTTCGAACTGATGGACCGGACTAGCCACCGTCTCCCCCGCTTCCCTCACGTCTTCGGGGTCGAAGACCCCCGCGCTCCCGCCCGCCGCGCCGCCTGACCGAGCCCGACGGAGTCATCGTAGCCCTTCACGACGCGATAGACGTTCATCACTCCCGCTGCCCCACCGAACAGCAGAAACACCACCATCAGCCAGGGCCGGGTACCAAGCCAGCCATCCAGAAGCCAGCCCAACCAGGTCCCAACCAGAACCGCCGACACCAGCTCGACGCTGACCCGCCAGGCGATCCCAAGCCCGGAAGGCCTGACCGGCCCTCCACCACGCGCTCCTTCCCCGCCACCGTCCACATCGCCCCTGGCGATATCCAGCCGGGCGGCAAGGTCCTTCAGCCTCTGGGGGTCATCATCGCTGTCCATGTGCACCAGCACCCTCGTGCACCGCCTGGACGCCGCGTTCCCCCCCCAGGGACCGTGGCGTGCGACTGCAGGAAACGGTTCGCGGACGATAGGGTGCGGTCGTCGGCCTGTCAAGGACGAAACATGGCACCCCAGGGCGCCGACACTCGGAAATGCGTTCCTTATCATCCAGTTGAACGCGCGATTTCTTTTGCCGTATTATTAATATATCCGAACAACATGACATAAGTTTTAATTATAGAACGAGGGGCCGAGGGGCCCATCGTGCTCCCCAGGACTTTTCCTCCTGGAGGAAACGGGGAGCGGGAGGGCCTCCAGGCCCTCGCGCTTTTACTCTTACTTTCTTTCGAGAGAGTCCGGACAATTATTGAAAATCAAATAATACGCTTTCCCGCAGGTGTTCCGCGGCCCGGAGGTCCACGGAGACGAGCTGGGACACGCCGCGCTCGCCCATGGTGACGCCGAACAGGCGGTCGACGCGGGCCATGGTCAGGCGGTGGTGGGTAACCACCAGGAAGCGGGTGGCGGACACCCCGGCGATCTCGGCCAGCATGGTGCAGAAGCGATCGACGTTGGCGTCGTCCAGCGGCGCATCCACCTCGTCCAGCACGCACACCGGGGCCGGGTTGGTGAGGAACACGGCGAACAGGAGGGCGAGGGCCGTCAGCGCCTGCTCGCCGCCCGACAGCAGCGACAGGATCTGCAACCGCTTGCCCGGCGGGCTGGCCATGATCTCGAGACCGGCCTGGAGGGGATCGTCCGACTCGGTCAGGGTCAGGTGCGCCCGTCCACCGCCGAACAGGCGGACGAACAGGTCGCGGAAGTGCTGGTCCACCGCCGCGAACGAGGCCAACAAGCGCTCACGCCCCTCGCGGTTGATCTCGGCGATCCCCTGGCGCAGGCGGGCGATGGCCGCTACCAGGTCATCCCGCTCCCCCTGGAGGGTGGTGATCTGCTGCTCGAGGTCGGCCGCTTCCTGTTCCGCCCGCAGGTTGACCGGCCCCATGGTCTCCCGTTCCCGCGACAGCCGCTCGAGCCGCCGCTCGGCCTCCTCCAGGACGGGAAGTGCCTCCCCCTCGGGGAGAGCCGCCAACTGAACCGCCTGCTCCGGGGTGCAGTCGAGCCGCTCGGCGATGCGCCCGGCCACCGTGCGGCAGGCCTGGCGCCCCTGCTCCACCGCGGCGTCGGCGCGCACCCGGTCCTCGCGGGCGGCGGACAGCACCTGGTCGGCATCGCGCAGCCGCCGGTCGGCCTCCACCAGCACCGACTCGGCCTGGGCCAGCCGGTCGGCCATGTCGCGGCGCGCGGCCTCGGCGGCATGGGACTGGTCCAACAGGGTACGGCGCTGCTCCTCCATCTCCAGCGGCCGGGCGGCCAGGCGCTCCAGCCGGGCGGTGACCGCGTCGCGGCGCTCCTCCAGTTCGCGCTTTTGCAGGGTCGCCGTCTCGCCGCGCCGGCGCCACGACTCCGCCTCTCCGGCGATGGCCTCGAGTCGCTGGCGGCGCGCGTCGGCCTCCCGGGTCAGGCGGTCGTAGGCGGTGCGAGCCTCCAGCAGGGCGGTCCGCCCCTCCGCCACCTCGGCCCGCAGCTCGGCCACCCGCTGCCGTCCCTCGGCCGGATCGGCGGCCTCCGAGGCGTCGGCCAGTCCCCGGGCGGCCTCGGCCTCCGCCTCGGCCAGGTCGCCACGAGCCCGGGCCAGCGTCTCATCGGCCGCTGCCAGGCGGGAAGCCGCCGCTGTCGCCTTCTGTTCGAGCCGCCCCACCGCCTCACGGGCGGCGGAAAGTGCCGTATCAGCCGCGCGACCCTCCTCCCGCCCGCGCCGCTCGGCGGCGGCGGCCCGTTCGGCGGCCTCGCGAACCTCGTCCAGGCGCCGCGCCGCGTCCTCGACCCGCGCGTCGGCCTCGGCCAGCCCCACCTCCAGGTCGGCCAGGCGGTTGCGCTGTTTCAGCCGGGTGGCGGCGGCGGAAGGAGCCCCGGGGACCACGGCGAAGCCGTCCCAGCGCCACAGGCCACCGTCGCGGGTCACCAGCCGCTGGCCCGGCGCCAGGTCGGACCACAGTCGTCGCGCCGCCGCACCGCTCGCCACCAGCCCGACCTGAGTCAGGCGACGGGCCAGGGCCGGGGGAGCGGTCAGCCGCCGGGCCAGCGACTCGGCCCCCTCGGGGAGCGGCGGCGGAGTCTCCAGCGGCGGCAGCTCGTTCCAGTGGCGGGGAGCCCCGGCGTCCACCGACGCCAGCAGGTCATCGCCGAGCGCCGCGGCCACGGCGGCCTCGTAGCCCTGAACCACCGTCACCTCGTCGATCAGGGCCGGCCAGTCGCCCTCCCCCCCCTCGGCCAGCATCTCCTCCAGCGCCGACGTCTCGGCGGCAAGCTTCGCCCGGGCGGCGGTGTCGCGGGACAGGTCCTCGCGGGCGCGGTCGACGGCGGCCTCCGCCTCACGGCGGGCCAGGTCGGCGGCATCGGCGGCCGCGCGGGCGGCATCCACCCGCTCGACGGCGAGACCGAGTCGCTCCTCGGCGGCGGCCAGCTCCTCCGGCGGCACCAGGGCGGCGGCGAGGGTGGCGCGACCCGCCTCCATCTCCGCCACCCGGGCGGCCAGCCGCCGGACCCGGGCCGCCAGGTCCTCGGCGCGGCGAGCGGCCTCGGTGCGGCGGGCCTCGGCGGCGGCCACCAGATCGGTGAGGCGGACCAGTTCGGCCTCGGCGGCATTGACGGCGGCCCCAACCTCCCGCAGGCGAAGCGTGGCGTCCTCGCGGGCGCCGTCCTCGGTGCCGGCCTCACCCTCGAGGTCGAGTCGCTCCGTCTCCAGCCGGGACAGTGCCTCGGCGGCGTCGGCGGCGCGGGCCTCCTCGCGGGCCAGGTCGCCGATGATCTGCGACCGGCGGGTCTCGCTCTCCCGACGGGCGGCGGCGATGCGACCGGCCTCGGCGTCGAGCTGCTCGCGGGCCAGGACCAGCCGCTGCAGCCGGGCGGCGGCCTCGGCCTCGGCCTGGCGCAGGGCGGGGAGACTGGCGGCGGCCTCCGCCTGGGCGGTGGCGGCGGCGGCGGCCCCGCCGGTGAGGGAGGCCACCCGGGACTCGGCCTCGGCCAGCCGGGCGCGGGCCTCCTCCAGGGTGCGGATGGCCGCCACCCAGCCGAGGTGCAGCACCACCGCCTCGGCCTTGCGGATCTGGTCGCTCAAGGCGCGGTAGCGGGCGGCCTGGCGCGCCTGTTTTTTCAGGTTCTGGAGTTGGCCGTCGAGGGCGCTCAGCACGTCGGTCAGGCGTTCGAGATTGGCCTCGGCGCCCTTGAGGCGGATCTCCGCCTCGTGGCGGCGGCTGTGCAGGCCACCGATGCCCGCCGCCTCCTCGAGAAGCGAGCGGCGCTCGGAGGGCTTGGCGTTGATCAGCAGCCCCACCCGCCCCTGGCTCACCAGGGCGGTGGAGCGGGCGCCGGTGGCGGCATCGGCGAACAGGAGCTGGACATCCCGCGCCCGCACCTCGCGACCGTTGACCCGGTACACCGAGCCAAGCCCCCGCTCGATCCGCCGGGTCACCTCCAGCTCGGCGTGGTCGTTGAACATGGCCGGAGCGGTGCGGGCGGCATTGTCCAGGTACACCGTCACCTCGGCCAGATTGCGCGCCGGCCGGTTGGCGGTGCCGCCGAAGATGACGTCGTCCATCTCGCCGCCGCGCATCTGCCGCGCCGACGTCTCGCCCATGACCCACTTGAGGGCCTCGACCAGATTGGACTTGCCGCAGCCGTTGGGGCCGACCACTCCCGTCAGGCCCTCCTCGATGGGAACCTCGGTCGAGTCGACGAACGACTTGAACCCGGACAGCCTCAGCCTGGTGAACTGCACCACGGCGGCGTATCCCGGTAAAGCGGCACCCGCGAGTCCCTCGTCACTTGGCAACCAGCGGAATAAGAACCTTGGCAATTTCCTCATACGAGGAGACATGGGGCAGCTTGACGCCGTTGATGATGAAGGTGGGCGTCGAGTCGACGCCGAACTGGGCGTGCCCCTCGTTCTTCATGGCCTGGATCCCCTTCATCAGCGCCTCGTTGCCGAGGCAGCCGTCCACCGCCTCCTGGGTCATGCCCGACAGCCGGGCGAGCCCACTCAGCGACCGGCGGGGATTGGATGCCTTCGACCACTGCGCCTGCGAGCCGAACAGGGCATCGAGAAAGCGGAAGTACATGTCCTCGGGCACGCACCTGGCCAGCATGGACGCCGCCAGGGCCACCCCGTCCAGGGGGAAGTCACGGAACACCAGCTTCACCTTGCCGGTGTCGATGAACTCCTTCTTGATCCTCGGCAGTACCTCCATGTGGAACTGGGCACAGTGGGGACAGGTGAGGGAGGAATAGTCGATGATGGTCACCGGCGCGTCCTTGCGCCCCTCGACCCGGTCGGCCAGCAGGCGCGCCGCAGCGGAGTCGGCCACCACCGGGTCCGCCGCCATGGCGCCACCACCGATCAGCAGCACGCCGACAAAAACCACGATCCGAATCAGCTGACTCACGCACGCCTCCCCTTGTCCCGGTGGGTTCCTTCGTTGCCGGGATACTAGGGCCTGATCGCCCCCGTCGCAAGGCCGAGACCCGCGACTCGGCACGCCCCGCCCATACCGGCGGGCCTCAAGGTTGGAGCTCCATAGAACCGACCTTCCAGCGTGCTGGCGTCGAGAAAAAAGACGCAACACGGATGAACGCGGATAAGAAGAGATGAACGCGGATTCAGCGGAGTTAGACATGAATTTCAATACGAAACGCGCAAATTATTCGTTGTACCAAGATAATAATAATTTATTTATTTTAGTTTTGAGACGGAGCATCGTCATAATGACTCTGCATCCGTGTTTATCCGTGTTTATCCGTGTTCATCCGTGTTGCGCCTTTTTTCTAAAAGCCAGCACGATGTATGGCCGCATGAGTTGGGGCTTTCCGCTCGACGGTATCTCTTACTCACTCGCTCCCCGTCCGCGCGTCCAGATCCCGAATCAGCCGAGCCAGCGCCTCCCAGAAGAGGGAGTCGCCAGCATAGCCGGTGATGCGCCCCCGCTCGCGGTCATGGTCGACGACGACGAAGGTGGGGGTGTAGGTGACCGGCCGCTCCAGGGTGAAACTCGCCCCCGCCGGGGGGTGCAAGCCCTCAACCGTACGCAACGGCAACCGCCGTCCCTCGGCAGTGCCGGCATAGAGGCTTCCCACCTCCTGCCGCCACCTGACGCACCAGCCACAGGCCTGCGACTCGAACATCACCAGCTCGGCCGACGCCGCCTGATCCGGACCACGGACCGAGACCACCGCGGCGATCACAGCGGCGAGGACGACGAACCGCGTCCCGCCCCGCCAACGGTGATGGAACGATATCAGCTGCTGCGCTTGATCTTGAACTTGTAGACACCGCCCTCCTCGGCGCTCTCCACCAGTTCATTGCCGGTCTGCCGGCAGAAGGCCTCGAAGTCCTTGACGGAGCCCGGGTCGGTCGCATGCACCTCGAGCACCGTGCCGACGCCGATATCCTTGATCGCCTTCTTGGCGCGCAGGATCGGCAGGGGGCAGTTGAGGCCCTTGACGTCCAGCAGAGTAGTGTCGCTCATCTGTTTTTCTCCCTTCGGTGTTTCGATTCGTACTTTTTCTTCGTTTAGCGCGCATCGGACGATGCGACCGCATCATTCCCCGTCCGCCGTGCGCCGCCGTCGAAGCCTAGATGAAGAGGTTGATCTCGGAATTGGTGGCGGTTTCGATGTACGTGGCCGCACCGGCGTACTCGAGGCCGTCGATCATGTCGCTGGCCTTGTACTCGAACAGTTCCATGGTCATCTGGCAGGCGATCATGCGGACGTCGGCCTCCTTGGCCAGGTCCCGCAATTCCTCGATGGAGGCCACCCCCTTCTTCTTGATGAGGTCCTTCATCATCGCCGTGGCGAAGCCGTCGACTCCGGGCAGCATGCCGACGATGTTGGGCATCTTCATGTGCATGCCCATCATCGGCATCTCCATGGCGGCGTTGCCGAGGGTGCTGACCCCCAGATCCAGCTTCTTCTTGCACAGCGCCAGGCCATAGAAGGTGAAGAACAGGGTCACGTCGAGCCCCATGCTGGCGCCCGTCGTCGCCAGGATGAACGGGGGATAGGCCCAATCCAGCGTTCCCTTGGTTACAATGATCGACATGCTCTTGGCGTTTCCGGACATCTTGCCTCTCCCTGATTCCCTGATATCGTCGGTCGTTCAATAGGGTCGTCTTCAGCTCAAAGCCGGCACGCACCCCTCCTCCGCCCGCCAGGACGGTCCCAAAAGGTGCGCCGACGTGGGAAATCCGCGTGGGCGGCCGGCTCCGTCGCCCCCGCAAGGCATGGCACTATCCAACCGTTTCCATCGCCCGCCGGATGGCCCGTAAATTAGCAGTTCGCAATGTAACGTGAAACGCGGCGTTCGCCAAGCAAATTGCGCTCGCTCTTTCAGCCGCTGATCCCCGCCGGACCCGGCCCTTGACCAACGGATACGCGTTTTTCATGCCCTCGCGGGGAGGAGTGGGTCATTCCCCAGTTGACACTGGCGCCCAACCGTCACATCGTGGCGGCAAATTCAATAATACCGAAGGGGAGTAGACAGTGTCCAAGGGGGTTGCCGGACTCATCAGGGGTCTTTGGGACTGGTTCTGGCGGCCGAGCGCGAAATTCGCCCTCGGCACGCTGCTGGTCATCGGCGTCGTCGTCGGAGGGGGGGGCATCATCGTCTTCAACGCGGCTCTGGATCACTCCAACTCGACGGAGTTCTGCACCGGCTGTCACGAAATGGCCGGCGCGCCCTTCGAGGAGTACAAGCAGTCCGCCCACGCCTCGAATCGCACCGGCGTCCGGGCTGGCTGTCCGGACTGCCACGTGCCGAAGAGCGGCCCGGCAAAGTTGCTGGCCAAGCTTTCGGCAGCCAAAGACGTGTATCACACCATCCTCGGCACAATCAATACGCCGGAAAAGTACGAGGCCATGCGGCTTGACATGGCCAAGGGTGTCTGGGCCAAGATGAAGGCCACGGACTCGCGAGAATGCCGAAGCTGTCACAGCTTCGAAGGCATGAAGTTCGATGCACAGGACAAGTCGGCCTCAAAGAAGCATCAGAAGACGATGAAGCAGGAAGGCGACGACAGGAAGACCTGCATCGACTGCCACAAGGGCATCGCTCACAAGAAGCCTTCTGGGTCCGAAGACTGAGTCTTCGATTTGGCCCGTCGCGATATTGTCGGCATTGCCCCGGGAGGGATCTGGTATCGAGGTCCTTGTCCGGGGCATTCCCGACCGGTAGCGGTCCGCGCCGACCGCCACCCGCGCGACATGGTTGACACGGATGGATTATTGGCGCCTACTGACGGGGCTCAAGTATCCACTGGAACTTGTGAGACGGCACGGAACGATGCCGTACGAAGGGCGTTTATGGGAGGGCCGTCATCGAATGACGGCCGTCAGGCGATTCGGACGGCGTGTCAGGGGGCTTTGAGGGGGGAAACCAGACCCGGCAACAGAGCTGGGTTTCGGAGAGTTGGGTTCCAACCAGCATCGTCGGACAAGGAGTCCGTGCCATGACAGGAGCAGCCGGCACTCATGCCGGTCTGGCACCGCCGGCGCTGGCGCCGGTCAGGGAGAGGGAGCAACAATGAGAAACAAGACAAGCATCATGGTACTGCTGGGGGGACTGGTTCTCGGCGGCAACGCGTGGGCACAGGGAGCCCCGGCCGCGACTCCGGCCATGCTGGCCAACGCCTGCGCGGGGTGCCACGGTACCAACGGCGTGAGCGTCGGCCCGTCGTCGCCGACCATCGCCGGCATCTCCACGGAGTACTTCGTGACGGTGATGACCGCCTACAAGAAGGCCGAATGGCCCTCCACCATCATGACCCGCATCGCCAAGGGCTACTCGGACGACGAGATCAAGGCCATGGCCGAGTTCTTCGCCAAGCAGAAGTACGTCGCCGCCCCGAATCAGAAGGCCGACGCGGCCAAGGCCAAGGCCGGCGAGAAGCTCCACAAGGAATTCTGCGACAAGTGCCACGAGAAGGGCGGCGCGTCGAGCGACGACGGCGGCATCCTGGCGGGCCAGTGGATGCCCTACCTCACCTTCGCGCTGGAAGACTATGAAAGCGGCAAGCGTCCCCAGCCGCCGAAGATGAAGAAGGAATTCGACGTGGTGGTTCAGAACCACAAGAAGGAAGGCCTGGAAGCCCTGGTCCACTTCTACGGCAGCGCGAAATAAGGGGGGACGCCAGAATGTTCACAGTCAATCGTCGAGATTTCCTCAAGCTGACCGGCGGCGCAGCCGTGGTCGGCAGCGTCGTCGGCATGCCGAGCATCGCCCGTGGAGCCGGCCAGAAGGTCGTCGTCGTCGGTGGCGGCCCCGGTGGCGCCACCGCGGCCAAGTACCTGCGCATGGCCAACCCGAATCTGGACGTCACCCTGATCGAGGCCGGTCAGAAGTACGTCTGCTGCTTCCTCTCCAACGAGGTCCTGAGCGGCGAGCGCACGCTCGAGAGCCTGCAGGTCGGCTTCGACGGCCTGAAGAAGCATGGCGTCAAGGTGGTCATCGACTCGGTGGTCGGCATCGATGCCGCGGCCAAGAAGGTCACCACCAAGGGCGGACAGAGCTTCGACTACGACCGCTGCATCGTCTCCCCCGGCGTCGACTTCAAGTGGGATGCGATCCCTGGCTACACCGAGGCCGACTCCGAGACCGTGACACACGCCTGGAAGGCGGGACCGCAGACCACCACCCTGCAGAAGCAGGTCCACGCCATGAAGGACGGCGGCACGGTGGTGATCGTCGCGCCGGCGAACCCCTTCCGCTGCCCGCCTGGGCCGTATGAGCGGGCGAGCCAGATCGCCATGTACCTGAAGAAGAACAAGCCGAAGTCCAAGGTCGTCATCCTCGATGCCAAGGACGATTTCGCCAAGAAGGGCCTGTTCATCCAGGCCTGGACCAAGCTGTACGGCTATGGCACGCCTGAGTCCATGATCCGGTGGGTTTCCGCCGCCGACGGCGGCAAGGTGGAGAAGATCGACGTCAAGACCCTGACCTGCTCGGGCCCGACCGAGGACTTCAAGGCCGACGTGCTCAACGTCATCCCGGCGCAGAAGGCGGGTCACATCGCCCAGGTCGCCGGCCTGGTGGACGAGAAGGGCTGGTGCCCGGTCAACAAGAAGACCTTCGAGTCGACCAAGCACCCGAACATCCATGTCATCGGTGACGCCTCCGACGCGGCCACCATGCCGAAGTCGGCCTACTCGGCCAACTCGCAGGCCAAGGTCGCCGCCGCCGCCATCGTCGACCTGCTGGCCGGCAAGACGCCGTCCACGCCGTCCTACGTCAACACCTGCTACAGCATCGTCGGCCATGACTATGGATTCTCGGTCGCCGGTGTCTACAAGCTCGACGAGGCGAAGAATTCGATCGTCTCCGTCGAGGGCTCGGGTGGGCTGACGCCGATGGACACCGCTCCGGAAAACCTCAAGCGGGAAGTGACCTACGCCCATAGCTGGTTCGACAACATCATCAGCGATGGCTGGATGTAGGTCGAGCGCCGCTCCGGTCTCGTACCGGGGCGGTCGACGAACGGCAACGGCAAACGGCAACGGCGACCGGAGTGATCCGGTCGCCGTTCTTTTTTATGACCTCCGGTAAATTCGACACACGGCACCAATGACATGAACCGCTCGTCAAGGTGCTGGCTTTGAGAAAAAAAGACGCAACACGGATAAACACGGATATCCACGGATGAACACGGATATGGATTGCCAGGACACCACTCCATCTATATCTGTGACAGCAACTAATTAATGTTATTGCATATACAACGGAATTCCTGGAACCCATCTCTCTGGAGTCAATGTCAAACTCCGCTGCATCCGTGTTTATCCGTGGATATCCGTGTTCATCCGTGTTGCGTCTTTTTCGTCAAGCGGGCACGCTGAATGATTACGTCGTCGGCATCGGATCGCGGCTCAGGCCATTGGCCTCGAGGTCGGCCAGATAGCGCTGCCAGGTCTGGTCCTGCTCGGCTCCCAGGGTGTAGAGGTAATCCCACGAGTAGATGCCGCTGTCGTGCATGTCGTCGAAGGTGATGGCGATGGCATAGTTGCCGACGGCCTCGATGGTGGTGATGCCGACATGGCGGCGGCCGGCCACGATCTGCTTCTGGTCCGGGCTGTGGCCCTGAACCTCGGCCGATGGGCTCTCCACCCGCAGCAATTCCGCCGGCAGGACGAAGGTCCGGCCGTCGTCGAAGTCGATCTCCAGCGTCTTTTCGGCCTTTCGCAGACGCAGTTCCACAGGCCAGTGCCTGCTGCCGAAGTGGGGGGCGTTCATCGTGACTTCTGCTCCTTGTCCTGATCCAGGGGGCGGGCTTCGTAGACCAGCATGATGGGGATGCCATCGCGGATCGGATAGGCGAGGCCCGCCTGATCGCTGATGAGTTCCTGGGCAGCCGCGTCGTAGCGCAGCGATCCTGGTGTCCGCACTTGCGGACAGACCAGGATTTCCAGCAGCTTGGGATCGATGGCGGGCGTTTCGTTGGTCATGGGGTGGTGGTTCCTCACGTGGTGGGATGGTGTGGGCGGTGCCGATCGAATGGTGCCGGTCACTGTCGCATGCTGCCGGCACCGCCGCCAGCCTCGAGGATGCCCATCTCGATCAGGGCGATCAACAACTTCCCCCGCTCCTCGACGGTGGGGGACTCCAGCAGGGCCTGCTTCTCCCGCGGCTCAAAGGGGCAGAGCATCGATATGGTGGTGACGATGGCGGCATCGGAGAAGGAATCGAAGGCTTTCCAGTTGATGGTGATGCCGTGGAGGGCGAAATAGGGTCGAAGCGCCGTCAGCAGCCGCTTGCGATCCACCAGCGGCCCGGCCGGCGACTCGAAGTCATCGCGGAAGTCGGCGTAGTCGGCCTCGACCCGCCGATATCCGTGATGAGGGTCGAGTTCCCTCGCGATGCGGAAACGGCAGACGCCGGCCAGGGTGATCTGCAACCTGCCGTCGTCGGTCTCGCTGAAGGAGGAGACTCGACCGATGCAGCCGAATGCATAAAGCTCCGACCGCAGATCCCCGACGGCCGGTGACGGCGAGGCGCCACCACCGCCACCACCACCACCACCGACGGAGAGCGGCTGGATCATGCCGATCACGCGTCCCGCCCCAAGGCAGTCCAGCACCATGGTGAGATAGCGCGACTCGAACACGTTGAGCGGCAGGCGCCCCCCCGGCAGTAGCAGCACCCCGCTGAGCGGGAAGACCGGCACGACCGCCGGCAGGTCATCAAGGCGAGTATCGAACGGTGTGCCTACCATGGCTCTTTGACTCGCGTCAGCTGAACAGCAGCGTGGAGAGGCGCCGACGTGCCGCCACCGTCAGAGGATCCGTCGGACCGAAGGCCTCGAACAGCTTGACGAGCTGCCTGCGGGCGCCGTCCTCGTCCCACGTGCGATCGCGGCGCACGATCTCCAGCAGCTCATCCACCGCCCGCTCGCGATCACCGGCCGCATAGTGGGCGAGTGCCAGGTCGTGGCGCGCCTGGTGGTCATCGGGGTTGGCGGCGACCCGACTCGCCAGGTCCCGGATGGCGCCGCTCTTCGGCGCCGCGGCGGCGAGTTCAAGCGACGTGCGCACGGCGACGATGTCCGCATGAGCGGCCATGTCGGCGGGCAGGCGAGCCATCAGCTCCCGGGCCTCGTCCAGTTCGCCCAGCGCCACATGGCAGCGCAGCACCCCTCCGAGCGCCGTCACATTGCCCGGGTCTTCGGCGATGATCTGCCGATAGATGCGGTCCGCCGTCTCGGTGTCGCCCTGGTCCAGCAACGCCTTGGCCTCGGCCAGGGCGTCCCCCATGTCCGCCTTGCCGTCCCCCATCAGCCGCTGGATGAAAGCCTTGATCTGGCTTTCGGGAAGGGCACCGACGAATCCGTCGACAAGTTGGCCATTCCGGAAGGCGAACACGGCCGGAATCGACTGGACACGAAGCTGAGCCGCGAGGTTCTGGTTCTTGTCCACGTTGATCTTGACCATGCGGAGCGCCCCACGGGCGGCGCGCACCAGCTTCTCCAGCAGGGGACCAAGCTGCTTGCACGGCCCACACCACGGGGCCCACATGTCGACGATGACGGGAACCTGACGGGAGGCGTCGATGACATCGGCAACGAACGTCGCCGCATCCCCCTCCTTGATCAGGTCGCTGGAAGCCGGCTGGCCGGACGAACCGCCCTTGCCACCGCCGGATTTTGCACCCTTGAGAATCAGATCCATGTCCCCTTCCCACTCCATGCCACACGCCACGGACGCGTCCGCCACCGCTCGGTAGCGCCCCATTAGATGGACTGTCAACCGTCCCCTGGCAAGAGCTGTCGTTCGCCCGCGATTGACAGGTCTCCCCCGGCCCGGTTTAATGCGGCGTATCCGTCGTGCGCCCCCGGCCGGCCGCGAACCGGCAAGGACTCAAGGACATGCTGAAGATTCGTTTCATCCCCGACAACACCAGCTACGATTTCGTCGGCAGGCGCTGGATCGCCTACACGGTCACCGGCCTGCTGTTCGTCATTTCGGCGATTTCGCTGGTGATGCAGGGACTCAACCTCGGCATCGACTTCCAGGGCGGCATCCTGTTCGAGGTCCATACGCCCCCCACCGTCGATATCGGTCAGGTCCGCTCCACCCTGGGCGGCCTGCACATCGGCGAGGTTCAGGTGCAGCAGGTCGGCGCCGAGAAGGAACTCATGATCCGCGTCCACCGGCCCGACGACAGCGAGGGCACCCAGCAGGCGGTGGTGAACAAGATCAAGGCAGCGCTTGGCGAGGGCTATGAATACCGGCGGGTGGAACTGGTGGGTCCCAAGGTGGGGAGCGAGCTGTTGCGCGACGGCATCATCGCCTCGGCGCTGGCCATCATCTGCATCGCCGCCTATGTCGCCTTTCGCTTCGAATGGCAGTTCGGCGTGGCGGCTGTGGTCGCCACCTTCCACGATGTGGCGGTCACGGTCGGCCTGTTCTCGGTGCTGCAGCTCGACTTCGACCTGACCGCGGTGGCGGCGCTGCTGACCCTCGCCGGCTATTCCATCAACGACACCATCGTCGTCTTCGACCGGGTGCGCGAGACCCTGCGCAAGAACAAGACCGCCGACCTGGCTGCGGTCATCAACCTCAGCATCAACCAGACCCTGTCGCGTACCGTCCTCACGGTGTCCACCGTGGCGCTGGCGGTGCTGGCCCTGCTGTTCTTCGGCGGCGGCACGCTGCGCAACTTCAGCGTCGCCATGACCTGGGGCATCGTCGTCGGCACCTATTCCTCGATCTTCGTCGCCGCCGCCCTGCTGATGCACATGCCGCCCATCAGCAGCGCCCTGTCCGGCGCCCCGGTACCGGCTCCTGGCCCGCAGGAATGACCGTTCACCGCCAGCGATCCCTTGCTTCGAGGGGCTGGCGCCGACTGTTTCCCTATGCCGCGATCCTGCTGGTCATCGGGATCATGGGGGTGGTCGTTCATTCCCTGGCCCGCTGGGTAACGCCGTCGGACACGTCGATGCTGTTCCTGCTGCCGGTGCTGTGGGCAGCGGTGACGTTCGGACGCTGGCCGTCGGTGTTCGCCGCCCTGGCGGGGGCCGGCGCCAACAATTTCCTGTTTTTTCCGCCCCGCTTCGCCTTCGGCTTCGAGTCGCTCCACGATTTCGTCACCCTGGCCGCCTATCTGGTCATGGCGGTCATCACCGGGAATCTCGCTGGTCGTCTCGGCGAGCAACTGAGCATCGCCAACACCCGCAGCGAGGAGATGTCGGCCCTCCATCAGATCGGGCGCAAGATCACCGCGGCGGTGGGCACCGCGGAAATCGGCCGCGTCGTCGTCCACGAGGTGGCGGCGCTGACCCGGGCGCGCGTCGTCCTTCTTCTCCAGGGGGAAAAAGGCCAGGGGGAGGGAGGACTATCGGTCCTGGCGGCCGAGCCGGCCTCCGCCACCGACGACATCGATCATGCGGCGGCGGAAGCCGCGCTGGCCGCCAAGGCTCCCGTCACCCTCCAGACCTCCGAGGATGGGTACGAGACGATCCATATCCCGATGCATGCGACCCGGGGTGCCGTCGGCGTTCTGGTGGTGGAGTGCGGAACCCCGTGCCGTGGCGCCGATCGTCGGCGCCTGTTGATGACGCTGGGCGACCAGGTGGCGGTGGCCCTCGAGAATACCCAGATCAGTGAACGGATGGCCGAGACCGAGATCCGGCTGAAGGCCGATCGGTTCCGCTCCACGCTGCTGAAGTCCGTGTCCCACGACTTTCGCAGCCCCCTCGGCACCATCCTGGGCGCCGCCACCAGCCTTCTCTCCGACCCGGCGGCCCACACCGACGAGTCGCGGACGGCCCTGCTGACCACCATACGCATAGCGGCCGAGCGGCTGAACCGATACGTTCACAACCTCCTCGACATCTCGCGCATCGAGTCAGGGGCGCTCATCATCAATCGGGAATGGATCGAGGTCATGGACCTGGTCAGCGTCGCGGTCCAGCGAATCGAGAGCACCGGCCCGTCGCGGGCCATCGCGGTGTCGCTTCCGCGCACTCTTCCGCTGGTTCGACTCGATTTCGTGCTGATCGAACAGGTCCTGGTCAATCTTCTCGACAATGCCGCCAAGTTCTCGCCGGCCGATGCCAGGATCGAGGTGTCGGCGCGGGAGGAGAGCGACGCGGTGATCATCGACGTGTTCAACGAGGGGACCACCGTCCCCACGCCCGATCTCGAGCGCCTGTTCGACAAGTTCTACCGGTCGCCGTCCAGCCGCACCGCCGATGGCAGCGGTCTCGGACTCGCCATCTGCCGTGGGTTCATGGCGGCCCACGGCGGCGACATCGCCGCCCTTCCCGATCCGGCCCGCGGTGGTATGATCTTCCGCCTGACCTTTCCGACCGAACCCCAGCCCGAGGAGCCTGGACTCCATGATGAGTAGTCCCTCCCGTATCCTCATCGTCGAGGATGACCCGCAGATGCTGCGCTTTCTGCGCACGAGTCTCGCCGTCCACAACTACGCGGTAGCCGAAAGCACGACCGGCCGCGGTGGCCTGGCGATGGTGAGCAGTGGCGCGCCCGACGTCATCCTGCTCGATCTCGGGTTGCCCGACATGGACGGCACCGACCTGGTCGGACAGGTGAGGGCGGTGTCCTCGACCCCCATCATCATCATTTCCTGCCGCGACACCGTCGCCGACAAGATCGCCGCCCTCGACCACGGCGCCGACGACTACGTCAGCAAGCCCTTCGACATGGGGGAACTGCTGGCGCGAATTCGCTCGGCCCTGCGGCGGGGCACGGCGAAGGGCGTCGGCTCCGTCTTTCGCAGCGGCGACCTGGAGGTGGACCTGATCCGCCGCGAAGTCAAATCCGGCAGCGGAACCGTCAGGCTTTCTCCACGGGAGGTGGATGTGCTGCGCCTGCTGGTCACCCATGCCGACAAGGTTGTCACCCACCAGACGATCCTGAAGGAAGTCTGGGGAGGGGCGCAGATCGACAATACCCATTACCTGCGCATCTTCATCGGCCGCCTGCGGCAGAAGATCGAGCCCGATCCCGCCCGCCCCCGGCACATCCTGACCGAATCCGGTGTCGGCTATCGCCTGAAGCTGCACGGGCAGCGGGAACCGGAAGATTAACCCGCATTTCTCGGCGGTCCGTAAACAAAAAATGGGTGGCCGGACCCGATCCGAATCGACTAGGGTCCGGCAGCCGCCGGTCCGTATGGACCGGGTATATCACTTCATCAAGATCAAGGCGCTCACCGCGGATCCGCCGCCGTTCCAACCCTGGAGGGTCTGCGGGCGATGAATACGGCGCCGTAACATGGGGGAATGCATGGAGTTGGTTACTGGAATTCGCTCTTCCCGGGAACGGCCGTCCCTGAGGACGGCAGGGATCGCCGCCGTCGCCGCGGCCGTCCTGCTGCCGGGAGCGGCTCTCGCGGCCGAGGCGGCGCACGGCGCCGTCCCCCACATCGATGGGTCGACCATGGGCTTCATGTGGGCCCTGCCCTTCATCGGCATCCTGCTGTGCATCGCCCTGATGCCGCTGTGGACGCCGCATTTCTGGCACGACCACTTCGGCAAGGTCTCGGCGTTCTGGGGACTGTCCTTCGTGGTGCCCTACGCCCTGCGTGACGGGATACCCGCGGCGGCCTATCAGCTCACGCACACGGCGCTTGGCGAGTTCATTCCCTTCATCGTCCTGCTGCTGGCCCTGTTCACCGTGGCCGGAGGCGTGCGGCTCAAGGGCCATCTGGTGGGAACACCCGAGGTCAACACCGCGATGCTGCTTTTCGGCACCGTCGTCGCAAGCTGGATGGGGACCACCGGCGCCTCCATGCTGCTGATTCGGCCGCTGATCCGGGCGCTGGAAAACCGCAAATACAAGGTTCACGTCATCGTCTTCTTTATCTTCCTGGTCAGCAACATCGGTGGTGCATTGACGCCGCTTGGTGACCCGCCGCTGTTCCTGGGCTTCCTCAAGGGCGTGGACTTCTTCTGGCCGACGACCCACGTGTTCATGCCGACGCTGGTCTCCGCGATCATCCTCCTTGTCCTGTTCTTTGTCATCGACAAGGTCCTGTATGCGAAGGAGGGCGCTCCCGCTCCGGTGGTCAAGGGGGGAGAGAAGCTTGGCATCGACGGCGGCATCAACATCCTGCTCCTGGTCGGCATCGTCGGCGCCGTGCTGATGAGCGGCCTGTGGAAGCCGGGCGTCTCCTTCACGATCTATCACGTGGAGATCGGCCTGGAAGGCATCGTCCGGGATGCCGCTCTCCTTGCCATCGCCGGCCTGTCGTGGAAGCTCACCACCCAGGAAAATCGCGATGCCAACGGCTTTACCTGGGACGCCATCATCGAGGTGGCCAAGCTGTTCGCCGGCATCTTCGTCGCCATGATCCCCTCCATCGCCATCCTGCGGGCTGGAACCTCGGGCGCTCTCGGGTCGGTGGTTGGCGCGGTGACGGGACCGGACGGTCAGCCGATCAACGCCGCCTACTTCTGGTTCACCGGCGCCCTGTCGAGCTTCCTCGACAACGCGCCGACCTACCTCGTGTTCTTCAACACGGCGGGCGGAAACGCCCAGACGCTGATGACCCAGTTCCCTGGGACCCTGGCGGCCATCTCGGCCGGCGCGGTGTTCATGGGCGCCAACTCCTACATCGGCAACGCCCCGAACTTCATGGTGCGGTCCATCGCCGAGGAGCGCGGTGTGAAGATGCCGAGCTTCTTCGGCTACATGCTGTGGTCGGGCGGCATCCTGATCCCGCTGTTCATCCTGGACACTTTCTTGTTCTTCTAGGGCCTGTTCTTCCAGGGCCTGTTCTTCCACCTCCAGGTCTATTCGCCATCGGCCGTTCCCCGCGAGGGGAGCGGCCGATCGGCTACCGGTTCGCTATTCGTCGTAGAACCAGCCAGGGGCTGGCTTGTCGCCACTGCCCGACGGAGTCTCCGCAACGGCCTCGGGTACCTCCACCTCACGCAAGCCCACCTGCCGCCGCACCAGGTTGGCGTAGTTGAGGGCGCTGAACTCCGCCCCGGCCCGGCACATGGTGGCGCTGTCCCTCATGGCCTTTTCAAGGGTCGCCCGATCGCCACTCTCCCCGGTCGGGTCCTTCGGGTAGGCGTCGAGGGCCGCGGCCGTCTCTCGCACGATATCATCGCACGGCCGAGTGGCGGCAGCGGCCGGACCGAGCATGGCCCACGTGGCGGCGATGCCTACGGCAACGGCAAGAACTCTCATGGTGATCCTCCTCTGCATACGGGGTAGGTACCATAGAACGCACCATCGGGTCGGGGGGTTGCCGCCTCTCGGGGGACGCGGCGACGACCGGAGAAGGAGTGTCTGCACGCGCCATTTGACAAACCGCGCTTCGCTGACGCATGGTCTTCCCGGATTTCCCGTAGCCGGGACATTCGGCTACGGTCGCGTGATCACCGCCGGTACGCACCACCGGCTGACCGAAGCGACGGGGTGGACGTCTTTTTTCGCGTCGTGCCAGCTACACATGTTGAGGTCGGAGCTGTCGCGAAGTGTAGGAGGAACCATGGTCAACAAGGCAGACCTTACCCGGCTTGTCATCGCCAGGGCGCTGGAACTGGTGGTCGAGAAAGGCTGGAGCAACGTGTCTCTGGCCGATATCGCCGCCCGCGCCGAGGTACCCCTGTCTGATCTCGTAGACGTTCTGACGTGTCGATATGACCTGCTGTATCTCTATGGTCGCGAGGTCGACCGCAGGGTGCTGCAGGGACTGGACCGAGTCGGGGGCGACTCCGTCCGGGAGCACCTGTTCTTTCTGCTGAAGAAGCGGCTCGAGGCACTGGCCCCCGACAAGGCGGCGCTGAAGGCCATCCTGCGGGACAGTTCCGGCGACCTGCTGGTGGCGCTGGGCGGCCTGTGCAGCGTCTCGCAGTCGATGGCGATGATGCTGGAGGCCGCGGGCGTCGGTGTGACCGGCATGGCCGGCACCGCCCAGACCGCGGGCCTGACCGCCATCTATGCCAACACCCTGCGGGTGTGGCTCAACGACGACAGCCCCGACATGGCGCAGACCATGGCGGCGCTGGACACCGGTCTCCGGCGCGGCGAGTCCGCGGCCGGTTTCCTATGGCGCGGCACCGGATGGCGCCGCGACCAGCCAACCGGGACAACCACTGCTGGACAAGGGCAGAGTGGATGATCTATGGTTGTTGTGCACTGCAAAAATGATCTTGACGTCAACAGGCGTGCTGTTTATGCTGCACTGCAGCATGAAACGGGGATGCACGTAGAGAGGAGCTAGACGATGGCCAAGCCTGCGGAAAACTTTTTCGATTTCGACATCACCAAGATGATGGACGTCACCAAGATGATGGACGTCACCAAGATGATGGGTGAGTTCAAGATGCCCGGCGTCGACATGGAGTCGATCCTGGCCAGCCAGCGCAAGAACATCGAGGCCCTGACGGCCGCCAACCGTCTCGCCTTCGAAGGCGTTCAGGCCATGATGAAGCGCCAGACCGAAATCCTGCGCCAGACCATGCAGGAAGTCGCCGAGGCCACCCAGGGCATGACCGGCACCGCCTCTCCGCAGGAGAAGCTGGCGAAGCAGACCGCCCTGGCCAAGGAGGCGTTCGAGCGCTCGATCGCCAACATGCGCGAGATGTCCGAGATGGTTGCGAAGTCGAACAGCGAAGTGTTCGAGCTTCTCAACGTGCGGTTCAGCCAGGTCCTTGACGAACTCAAGGACGTCATGGTGAAGGCCGGCGACAAGGTCGGCGTCAAGAAGTAATCCGGCCACCGTTCACACGGGGTTTCCGGAATCCAATGGAGCGGCCATCCTCAGGGATGGCCGTCTCTGTTTGTTCAGGCTTCAAACACGGACCATTCCATGCCTCATCCCGCCGTCGATACCTGGTGCATCGAGATGGTGACCAGCCCGGCCGCCCTGCCGGCGTTCGAGGCGGCGCTGGAGCCGCTTGCCGACGCCCTCGCCACCTCCGAGATCGAGGAGGGACCCGACCAGGGCGGCTGGAGGATAGAGGCCGTGTGCCGCGAGGCGCCCGATCCGGTCCAGGTCGCCACCCGACTCGCCGTCGCCGCCGCCGCCGCCGGCGTCCCGGACCCGGCGATTCGCATCACCCGCCTCTCGCCCCGGGACTGGGTGAGGGAGAACCTGACCTCCTTTCCGCCGATCGCCGTCGGCCGCTTTTTCATTCACGGCTCCCACTTCGAGGGGCGGACTCCGGCGACCCGGTTGCCGCTGCTGATCGACGCCGGCACCGCCTTCGGCTCCGGCGAGCACCAGAGCACCCGGGGCTGCCTGGCCGCCCTCGACCGCCTGGCCCGGCAGCGGCGGGTGCGCCGTCCCCTGGATATGGGATGCGGCTCAGGCATTCTCGCCCTCGCCATCGCCAGGGCGTGGCGGGTTCCCGTGGTCGCCGCCGACATCGACCCCGACGCCGTCGTCGTCACCGCCTTCAACGCCCGCGGCAATGGCCTCAAAGGCCTGGTGCGGGCCATGGAGGGCGACGGCTTCAAGGCCCGGGCGGTACGCGCGGCCGGCCCCTACGACCTGATCGTCGCCAACATCCTGGCCCGCCCCCTGGCCCGCATGGCCCACCGCCTGTGCGCCAGCCTGCGGCCCGGGGGGACCGTGATCCTCTCCGGCCTGCTGGTCCGCCAGGAGCGCCAGATCCTCGCCGCCTTCCGTCCGCAGGGGCTGCGGCTCGAGCACCGCGTGGTGATCGAGCCGTGGATCACCCTCGTTCTCCGCGCCGCCGCCGAGGAAATAAACAAAAAATGCTGACACGCGGCGCGGGCGGGTGCAGACTGCCCCACTGCCAATCCGGGGCTCCCGTGGAGGGAGCCCGCCATCCTCGGGGTCACTGAGTCGTGCTTGCCGCGCTGCTTCTCGCGAATGCCGTTCTGCTGGCGCTCTTCCTCCTGGGCGCCACGGCCGGGCGGGAGCACGGAGGGGGACATGTTCGCCTGGCCGTCTATGGCGGCTGTGCGGCGGTGTCGGCCGTCAACGCCCTGATCGTGCTGGCCTTTCTGCTGGGGAGCGGGCCGTCGGCGCCGCCTGAACTGTCGCTGCCGATCGGCCTGCCGTGGTTGCCCTCGCGGTTTCGACTGGATGGCCTGTCCGCCTTCATTCTGCTGATCGTCAACGTGGTGTCCGGTCTCGCCGCCCTGTACGGGGTGGGATACGGACGGCACGAGGAGGAGCCGGCGCGGGTGCTGCCGTTCTTCCCCCTGTTCCTGGCCGGCATGAACCTGGTGCCCGTCGCCGACGACGCCTTCACTTTCCTGGTGGCCTGGGAGGCCATGTCGGTGTCGTCCTGGCTGCTGGTGCTGAGTTCCCACCGCCGGCCCGAGACCCGCCGCGCCGCGCAGGTCTATCTGGTGATGGCCGCCTTCGGCACCATGGCGATGATCCTGACCTTCGGCATCCTGGCCGGAGCCGCGGGCGACTACGCCTTCGCGGCGATGCGGGCGCGGGACCTGTCGCCCCTGGCCGCCGGAGTGGTGCTGGGCGGGGTGCTGCTGGGCGCCGGGTCCAAGGCGGGCATCGTGCCGCTGCACGCCTGGCTGCCGCTGGCCCACCCGGCCGCTCCCAGCCACGTCTCGGCGCTGATGAGCGGGGTGATGACCAAGGTCGCCATCTACGCCATGATCCGCATCCTGTTCGACCTGGTCCACCACGTGGAGTGGTGGTGGGGACTGGTGGTGCTGGCGCTGGGGGCCGGCACGGCCGTGCTGGGGGTGCTGTACGCCGTGGTGCAGCGGGACATCAAGACTCTGCTCGCCTACAGCACGGTGGAGAACGTCGGCGTCATCGTCTGCGGCATCGGCCTCGCCCTCGCCTTCGAGGCCAACGGCCATGGTGCCCTGGCCGGGCTGTCGCTGGTGGCGGCCCTGTTCCATGCCTTCAACCACTCCCTGTACAAGAGCCTCCTGTTCCTCGGCGCCGGCGCGGTGCTGACGGCCACCGGCCATCGCGACCTGGAACGCCTGGGGGGACTGATCCATCGCCTGCCGACGACCGCCGTCGCCTGCCTGATCGGCAGCGCCGCCATCTCGGCCCTGCCGCCGCTCAACGGGTTCGCTTCCGAGTGGCTGCTGTTCCAGGCGGTGCTGAGCGGTCCCCTGCTGAACCAATGGGGGTTGAAACTCGCGGTACCGGTGGCGGGGGCGATGCTGGCCCTGGCGACGGCCCTCGCCGCGGCCTGTTTCGTGCGGGCCTTCGGCATCGCCTTTCTCGGCCGTCCCCGGTCGCCGGAGGCCGCCGCCGCCGCCGAGGTCGGGCTGTCCATGCGCCTGCCGATGATGATCCTGGGCGGCGCCTGCATCGTGTTCGGGGTGCTGCCGGTGTTCGTGCTGTCGCTGCTGACGCCCCTGGTCGCGGGTCTGCTCGGCACCAGCCCGCTGGCCAGCGGCGGAGCCGGCTGGCTGTGGCTGACGCCGGTGGCCGATCGGGCCAGTTCCTACAGCGGCATGGTCATGCTGCTGGCCGTCGGCGCCATGGCCCTGCTGACGCTTCAGGTCCGCCGCATCGCCTCGGGGCGCGTCCGCCGCTCGGCGGCCTGGGACTGCGGCTTTCCCGACCCCAGCCCCGACACCCAGTACACCGCGTCGAGTTTTGCCCAGCCCATCCGCCGCGTATTTGGCGCCGCCGCCTTCCGGACCAGGGAGGTGGTGGACATGCCCGAACCGGGGGAGATCCGGCCGGCCCACTTCTCCGTGACCAGCCGTGACCTGGTGTGGGAGTGGTTCTATCGCCCGGTGGTGATGGCCATCGGCTTCGTGACCGGGCGCACCAACAAGTTCCAGTTCATGACCATCCGCGAGTACCTGGCGGTGATGTTCGCGGCGCTGGTGATGCTGTTGATCGTCGTCGTGGTGATCCGATGACCGACGTCCTGGCCCAGATGATGCAGATTGCCCTGGTTCTCGGCCTGGCGCCGGGCCTGACCGGCCTCGTGCGGCTGGTCAAGGCGCGGCTGGTGGGCCGGCGTGGGCCGGGCCTTCTGCAGCCCTACCGCGACCTGGCCCGGCTGCTGCGCAAGGACGCGGTGCTGGCGGACAACGCCTCCTGGCTGTTCCGCAGCACGCCCTACATGGTCTTTACCACCCTGTGGTTCGCGGCGGCGCTGGTGCCCACCTTCACCACCGGGCTGCTGCTGGGACCGGCCGCCGACCTCATCGCCCTGGTGGCGTTCCTCGGCGCCGCCCGCTTCTTCACCGCCCTGGCCGGCCTCGACATCGGCACCAGCTTCGGCGGCATCGGTTCGAGCCGCGAGGCGATGTTCGGCACCCTGGCCGAGCCGGCGGTGCTGACGGTGATCTTTACGGTCTCGCTGCTGGTGCACTCCACGTCGCTGGTGGATGTGGCGGAGTTCATCGCCGTGTCCCGGGTCGGCATCCGGGTGTCGCTGCTGATGGCGCTGATCGCCCTGATCATAGTCGCCCTCGCCGAGAACGCGCGCATCCCGGTGGACAACCCCGCGACCCACCTGGAACTGACCATGGTCCACGAGGCCATGGTGCTGGAGTACTCGGGCAGGCATCTGGCGCTGATCGAGGTGGCGGCGATGGTCAAGCTGCTGCTGTACCTGTCGCTGATCATCTGCGTGTTCCTGCCTTTCGGCATCGCCACCCGCGAGGTGGGTGCCGCCGGCTTCGGGTTCGGTCTATTGGTCTATCTGGCCAAGCTGATCGGTGGCGGGGTGGCGCTTGCCGTGTTCGAGACCAGCATCGCCAAGATGCGGGTGTTCCGCGTCAGCGAGTTCCTGGGCGGAGCCCTGATGCTCGGCCTTCTCGCCATGATCTATCTGTACATTTCGCGGGCGCTTTAGGCATGACCAGTCTCGAGTACGACATCGCCCACCTGTTCGACGGCACCGTGCTGCTGCTCAGCTTCATGCTGCTCTACCAGCGCCGCCTGTTCGGCGTCATCAATACCTTCGCCATGCAGGCCCTGGTGCTGGCGGCGGCGGCGGCGTGGCAGGCCCACATCCACGCGGCGCCCCACCTGTACGTGACCGCCGGCATCGCCCTGGTGTTCAAGGCCATCGTCATCCCCTACGTGCTGCACAGGGTGATCCGGACGTTCGGCATCCACCGCACCATCGATACCGCCCTCGGCGTCGGGCCGAGCCTGGTGGCGGGAGCCAGCCTTGTCGCGCTGTCCATCATGCTGGTGCTGCCGGTGACCTTCGCCTCGGGCGCATTGACCCGCGAGAGTCTGGCCCTCGCCCTGTCCACGGTGCTGCTCGGCCTTTTGATGATGATCACCCGGCGCAACGCGGTGACCCAGGTGGTCGGGTTCATGTCGCTGGAGAACGGCCTGATCCTGGCGGCCGTGGGGGTCGAGGGCATGCCGCTGGTGGTCGAGATGTCGGTGGCGTTCTCGGTGATGGTGGCCTTCATCATCTTCGGCATCTTCTTCTTCCACATCCGCGAGCGCTTCGATACCCTGGATGTGCAGTACCTCGAGACCTTCCGGGGAGAACGGCGGTGAGCGTCGCCCTGCTGCTCCTTCTCATTCCGCTGCTTTCGGCCGTGGTCCTCGCCCTGGTGAGGGGCTACCGACTGGGGGCGTGGATCAACGTGACCGCCTCGGCGGCGACCTTCGTCGCCAGTCTCGGCCTGTTCGTCACCGAGCGAGCCCACTCGCCGCTGCTGTTCGTGGACGACTTCAACATCTATCTCATCGTCCTGACCGCCTTCGTCGCCACCACCACCAGCATCTTCAGCGCCACCTATATCCGCCACGAGATCGAGATCGGGCGTCTGACGCCAAAGTCCTTGCGCTTCTATCACGCCATGTACCAGGCCTTCGTCTTCACCCTGCTGTTCGGGCTGATGGCCAACAACCTGGGATTCCTGTGGGTGGCGGTGGAGGGGGCGACCCTGACCACGGCGCTGATGGTCAGCCTCTACCGCACCCATGCCGCCATCGAGGCGGCGTGGAAGTACTTCATCCTGTGCGGCGTCGGCATCGCCCTCGCCCTGTTCGGCACCATCCTCCTGTACCTGGCGGCCCAGCCGGTGATGGGCGGGGGGCTGCCGGCCATGGCCTGGACGGACCTTCTCGCGCGGGTGGCGGAGTTCGACCCGACGCTTCTCAACCTCGCCTTCGTGTTCCTGCTGATCGGCTATGGGACCAAGGCGGGGCTGGCGCCGCTGCACGCCTGGCTGCCCGACGCCCATGCCGAGGGACCGACGCCCATATCGGCGGTGCTGTCTGGCCTCCTGCTGAACGTGGCGCTGTATGCGGTGCTGCGGTTCAAGATGCTGCTCGCCGCCAACGGCGAGGCCCTGGCGCCCGGGCCGCTGATGATCGCCATGGGCCTGACGTCGCTGTCGCTGGCCAGCGTCATGCTGTACCGCCGCCGCGACATCAAACGCCTGTTCGCCTATTCGTCCATCGAGCACATGGGCATCATCACCTTCGCCTTTGGCCTCGGGGGGCCGCTCGCCAACTTCGCCGGCCTCCTGCACATGACCATGCACAGCCTGACCAAGTCGGCGATCTTCTTCACCGTCGGCCACATCGCCCAGGTGAAGGGCACCCAGACCATCGCCGACCTGCGCGGCCTGACCGTGAGCCACCCGCGGCTCGGCTGGTCGCTGGTGGTGGGGGTGGTGGCCATCGCCGGGCTGCCGCCGCTCGGCATCTTCACCAGCGAGTTCCTGGTGGTCACCACCACCATCGCCCGGCAGCCGATCCTGGCGGTGCCGCTGGTGCTGGCGCTGCTGGTGGGGTTCGGAGCGCTGATCCTGCGCCTTCAGGGGCTGGCGTTCGGCGTGCCGCGCGGCAACCTCCAGAACCAGGTGGAGGCCTCCATGCTGCCGCTGCAGGTGCACCTGGCGCTGGTGCTGGTGGCCGGGCTGTACCTGCCGCCGCCGCTGGTGGCCTGGTTCCAGTCCGTCGCGCGATTGCTGGGGTGAGAGCCGGACCATGACCCAGACCGAGACCATGCTTGGCTATCTGAAGGGCCGCGGCGGCACCCACGTCGCCGCGCACCGGCCCTGGCCGCGCTTCGAGGTGAATGAGGACGCCTGGAGCGACATCATCAACCGGCTTGCCGTCTCCGACTGGTCCGTGGTCGGCCTCTGGGGGGAGACCGGGTTCGTGCACCTCGCCCTGCGCGACGAGGACGGCGGCGAGGTGGCGGTGGTGTCGCTGATCTGCCGGTCCCGGCGCTTCCCGAGCGTCGCGGCGGTGCGGCCGGCGGCGCTGCGGCTGGAGCGGGCCATCCAGGACCTCCATGGCCTGGTGGCGATCGGGCTGCCCGATGCCAGGCCGTGGCTCGACCATGGCCGCTGGCCGATCGCGGCGCCGCTGTCGTCAGCCGTGGGGGAGCCCCCGCCGCCCCGTCCCTACGCCTTCCTGCCGGTGGAGGGGGAGGGTGTGCACCAGATTCCGGTGGGACCGGTGCATGCCGGCATCATCGAGCCCGGACACTTCCGCTTCCACTGCAACGGCGAGACCGTCGTGCGCCTGGAGGAGCGGCTGGGCTACGTGCACAAGGGGGTGGAGAAGCTGATGGAGGGCCTCTCGCCGGTCCAGGCGGCGAAGTTCGTGGCCCGCGTGTCCGGCGACAGCACCGTCGCCTACTCCCTGGCCTTCGCCCGGGCGGTGGAGGCCGCGGCCGGGATCGAGGCGCCACCGCGGGCGGCCTGGCTGCGGGGGCTGATGGCCGAACTCGAGCGCATCGCCAACCACATCGGCGACATCGGCGCCATCTGCAACGATGCCGCCTTCGCCCTGATGCTGGCCCACTGCGGCGCCCTGCGCGAGCGGGTCCTGCGCGCCTGCGACCACTGCTTCGGCCATCGGCTGATGATGGACCGCATCGTCCCCGGAGGCGTCGCCGTGGACCTGAGTCCGGAGAAGGCCGGGGTGCTGTGGGCGCTGGTGGCGGAGGTCCGTCCCGCCTTCGCCCGGCTGTGCGAGATTTACGACGCCGAGACCTCGCTCCTGGATCGCACCGTGGCCACCGGCGTGGTGGGAAGCCACCTGGTCCACCGCCTGGGCGCCGGAGGGGTGATCGGCCGGGCGTCCTCGCGGGATCTGGACGCCCGTCTTTCGCCCTCCTATCCGCCCTACGACGACCTGGAGTTCGAGGTGCCGGTGTCGGCCACCGGCGACGTCAACGCCCGGGTGTGGGGGCGCATGCACGAGGTCACCGCCAGCCTGGGCCTGGTGGAGAACATCCTGGAGCGCCTGCCCTCCGGCCCCGACTCGGTGGAGGTGCCGCCCCAGGCCGGGGAGGGCATGGCGCTGGTGGAGGGCTTCCGCGGCGAGATCCTGGTCTGGGTCCGCCTGCTGCCCGACGGCCGGGTGGCCCGCTGTCACCCGCGCGACCCATCCTGGTTCCAGTGGCCCCTGCTGGAAGTGGCGATCGAGGGCAACATCGTCGCCGACTTCCCCCTGTGCAACAAGTCGTTCAACTGTTCGTACTCCGGTCACGACCTGTAGGTGCCATCATGTGGAAAACCATCGTCGGCACCCTTTTCTCGGGTCCCCTGACCGAACCGGCCCCGACTCCCTCCGAGGCCGCCCTGATCGAGCTGGGGATGCGGATGAAGACCGCCGCCCGCGCCCGGCTCGGCCGCAGCCTGGCCATCCGCGAGGTGGACGCCGGGTCGTGCAATGGCTGCGAGCTGGAGATCCACGCCCTCAACAACGTCTTCTACGACGTCGAGAGGTTCGGCATCCGCTTCGTCGCCTCGCCCCGTCACGCCGACGTGCTGCTGGTGACCGGCCCGGTCACCGCCAACATGCGCGAGGCGCTGGAGCGCACCCTGCAGGCCACCCCCGATCCCCGCTGGGTGGTGGCGGTCGGTGACTGCGCCTGCACCGGCGGCATCTTCGCCGCATCCTACGCCGTGGTCGGAGCCGTGGACGCGGTGATTCCGGTGGACCTGCACATCCCCGGCTGCCCGCCGACGCCGCGACAGCTTCTGGAAGGCCTGCTGGCGCTGCTGACCGTGGCCGGGGACCGGAGCAGGGCCGCGGAATAGACGGGCGCCCTGACTCCCTCTCCTCCTCAAAGGGGAAGACAGCCGGGGTGAGGAGGTGGGACCCCCGGCACCATTCTGGGAGCTTCTCCCCCCGTCATGGCGAATTCGTACCTGAACCGCGTCCTGAAGTGTGTCACCGATGCTGGTACAGTCAAGCTCGTAACTGTATTGCTGACCCCAGGAATCTTCGCGGCGCGCGAAGATTTTTGAGGTCGGCAATACAGGGCGATCACGCCCGCCCGGACAGGCCGACGGCGGCGGTGGGTCGGAGAGCCATCTCGGCGGTCTCGGGGCGCGTGCGCCGCAACGTCCTCTGCGCCGCGCCGATCATGGCGTGCAGCTCGGATCGCGAAATTCTGTCGCGGGCTAGAACCAGATCGACGATCGGGTCCCCAAGGAGTTCCGTGAGCGAAGGCTCCACGTCGGCCTTGGCGTACTTTTTCATCAAACATCCTCCCCGTTTTTTTGGCGGTACGATGCTACGCGTTGCTGCGGCGCCAGTCTTTATGGCCGACGTCCCGCCGGGCGTCTTCATTGGTCCTGCGGATATTTATGACAGCTCACCGCTATCGGTCGGATGTGCTGGCCACTTAGGAGGATTGGATAGGCATGCCGCGGCTTGATATGACTTTCGGCCAGTGCGCCTCCCTCTGGCGCGCCGTCGGGTCGATTGCTCGTTCGGCGACGCAAAACAGTCGCGTGTCTCGACGAACTATCCTATGATCGGACCCGAGTGTGACCCAGTGGAATCCAGCCATGACAGACCGAAACGGAACCAGCTCCGAGCCCGTCACCATCAAGAAGTACGCCAATCGCCGCCTCTACAACACGGCGTCCAGCAGCTACGTGACGCTCGACCACCTCTGCCGCATGGTCAAGGATGGGACCGACTTCGTCGTCTATGACGCCAGAACGGGCGAGGATATCACCCGCTCGGTGCTGACCCAGATCATCGTCGAGGAGGAAGCCAAGGGACAGAACCTGCTGCCCATAAGCTTCCTGCGCCAGGTGATCGGGTTTTATGGCGATTCCCTCGGCGGGCTGGTGCCGCGCTATCTCGAGTACAGCATGCAGGCCTTTGCCCAGCACGAGGAGCAGATGCGCTCGCTGATGCAGAATGCCCTGGATGGTCTGTTCCCGTTCAATCAGTTCGAGGAGATGGGCAAGCAGAACATGGCCTTCTTCGAAAGCGCCATGAAGATGTTCGCTCCCTTCTATCGGGATAGCGACTCGGTGCTTGGCCGGAGTCTCGGTAGCGGCAGCCTGCCGCCATCGCAGCACACCGCGTTTGAGAACGGGCTTGAGGAACTGCGCTCCCGCCTCAACGCCATGCAGCAGCAGCTCGACGATCTGATGGGAAAAGGCGGGGCGTAACCCCGTGATGCTTCAGGTTCATCTTGGCTGCGGGCGGCGGATACTGCCGGGGTACCTCAATGTGGACATCGCCCCCGGGCCGGGGGTCGATGTGGTGTGTGATCTCAGGGCCCTGCCGCTCGCCGACAACTCCGTGGACTTTTTCTATTCCTGCGCCAACATCGAGCACTTCGGCCGCCACGAATGGCGCGGACTGCTGGTACACTGGTTTGGTCGCTTGAAATGTGGTGGCTCGCTGCGTCTGTCAACCACTGATTTTGCCGCCGTCTGCGCCCATTATCGCGACACGGAGACCTTGCATGATCTCCTTGGGCTGGTCATCGGCGGGCAGAGGGACGCCCATGACTGGCATGGCATGGTGTTCGATTTCGACCTTTTGCGCGAGGGCCTGGAGGCGGCGGGCTTCGTGCGGGTGCGCCGCTATGACTGGCGGGACACGGATGTCGGGCGCCTCGGCCTTGACGACTACAGCCAGGCCTATCTCCCGCACATGGACAAGACCAACGGGCGCCTGATGGCCCTCAACGTCCTGGCGGACAAGCCCTGAAGGCGCGGCAGTCACTCCGGACCCATGACCACCCCCGACACTCCCGACTCCATCGACGTCGCCCTCCGTGCCCACCGGGCTGGGCAATTGGCCGAGGCCGAGGCGGTCTACCGGCGGATTCTCGAGCGGACGCCCGACCACCCGGAAGCTCTGCACCTTCTCGGATTGGTTGCCCACCAGGTGGGGCGGCACGATGACGCCCTCGATCTCATGACCCGGAGCCTGTCACTTGCCCCCGACTCCCCCGGGACGCTCATCAACCTGGGTGGCGTGCTGCGGGCGCTGCAGCGGCGGGAGGAGGCGGTGGCCCACCTGCGCGCGGCCATCGCCCTGGAGCCGCGCATCCCGGACGCCCACAACACCCTGGGCCTGACGCTGCATGAAACCGGGCTTATTGCTGAGGCTGTCGCCTGTTTCCATGCCGCCATCGCCCTGCGGCCCGACTTTCCCGAGGCCCACGCCAACCTCGGCAACGCCTTGAAGGCGCTGGGACGGCTGGACGAGGCCATTGGGGCGTTCGGCCGGGCGATCGCGCTACGGCCGGACCATCCCGCCGCCCACAACAATCTGGGCAATGCCCTGCGGGATTGCGGCCGCGCGGCCGAGGCCGTCGCCAGCTATCGCAGGGCGCTCGAGTATGGGGAGAACGTCTCCGTCTGGAACAATCTCGGCAACGTCCTCAAGGAGCTGGGATCGATGGCCGAGGCGGTGGCGGCCTATCGCTCCGCCCTGGCGCTGGCTCCCGACGACGTGGACGTCCGCTCCAACCTGCTGGTGACGCTGCCGTTCATGGACACGGCCGGGGGGGCGGAGGTGTTCGCCGAGGCCAGGCTCGCCGGAGCCGTCATGGAGGCGGCCGTCGCCGACCGTCCCCCCCGCCGCCACGCCAACCGTCCCGAGCCCGAGCGCCGCCTGCGCGTCGGCTATCTATCTCCGTCCCTGGCCGCCCATGTCCTGGCGCCACACGTCGAGCCGGTGTTCGCCGCCCACCGCCGGGACCGGGTGGAGGTCCATGTCTACGCCCACGTGCCGCATCCCGACGCCGTGACCTGGCGGCTCAAGGAACTGGCCGACGCCTGGACCTTCGTCCACACCCTGTCCGACGAGGAGGTGGAGGCGCGGATCATCGCCGATGGCATCGACATCCTGGTCGACCCCATGGGCTACTGGGCTCACAACCGCCTGCCGGTGTTCGCCCGCCGGCCGGCGCCGATTCAGGTCGCCTACCTCTGCCAGGGACCAACCTCGGGCCTGACGGCCATGGACTACGCCATCGGCGATCCGTGGATCAACCAGGGCGACGCCATGCAGCGCTTCGCCACCGAAAGGGTGGTCGAGCTTGCCGGCGGTTTCCAGGTCACCTCCTTCGACACGGCGCCGCCGATCGTGGACGGTCCCCTGGCGACCAGCGGCATCGTCACCTTCGGCAGCTTCAACAACCCAGCCAAGATCTCCGACACCACTCTGAGGCTGTGGAGCGCCGTCCTGGCCCGGCTGCCGACGGCCCGGCTGCTGATCAAGGGAAAATGGCTCGACCGTCCCGACAACCACGGCCTGCTGGTCCGAAGACTGGCGGAGCATGGCATCGCCGTCGAGCGCACGACGATCCTTGGGTTCATCCCCGGTCCGAGTCACCTCGAGGCCCACCATCTGGTGGACATCGCCCTCGACACGGTCCCCTTCACCGGCGGCCGGACCACCGAGGACGCCCTGTGGATGGGCGTGCCGGTGGTGACCCTGGTGGGCGACACCGTGTCCGGGCGCCTCAGCCACAACCACCTGTGCCGGATCGGCGCGCCCGAACTGGTGGCCGCCACCGCGGAGGAGTACGTGGACATCGCCGTCGCCCTGGCCGGCGATGCCGCCCGCCTGCGTCATTACCGCCAGACGCTGCGGCCGGCCATGCAGCGCTCATCCCTGATGGATGCACCGGCCCACGTCGCCGAACTCGAGGAGGCGTTCCGCACCATGTGGCGCCGCTGGTGCGCCGGCCTGGGACCCGCCACGTTTGCCGTTCGCCGAAGTTCAGGAGACAAACGCCAATAACCGCTACGCCTTGCTGGTCTTCCGGCTTGCCCGCGGCGTTGCGCCAAAGGTTGCGTGCCGCTTCTGATCGTTCTACCCTGCCCGACATCGTGATGCGGGAAGGGGGAACGTAATCTCATGCTGTTTGCCATTCATTGTCTCGACAAGCCGGGCCACGGCCATGTGCGGCAGGAAAATCGTCCGGCCCATGTCGCCTACATGATGGGGTTTCGCGATCGGATCACCCTGCTCGGGCCGCTGACCAGCGATGACGGATCGGCCATGGTGGGAAGCCTCATCGTGATCGATCTTGCCGACCGGGCGGCGGTCGAGGACCTGCTGGCGGGCGATCCCTACTCCCGGGCCGGTCTGTTCGAGAGCGTCGTCGTCCGTCCGCTGCGCAAGGTCCTGCCGGAAGGCTGAGAAGGGCTCAGCCGCACTCTGCGATGCGCGCGTTGAAGGCGCGCACCGCCGCCGCCGGACCTTCGGGGTGGGTCCACACGCCGGCGCTGACGGCCAGGAAGTCGGCTCCGGCCTGGACCAGGGGCGCGCAGTTGTCCACGGTGATGCCGCCGATGGCGACGCAGGGGACCACCGTCACCTCGCTCCACCAGCGGAGGATGTCGGGCTCGGCGCGGCTTTTGGCCTCCTTGGTCCCGGTCGGGTGGAAAGCGCCGAAGGCCACGTAGTCGGCTCCCCGCTCCGCCGCCTCCAGGGCCAGATGGCGGGAGTCGTGACAGGTGACGCCGACGATGGCCTCCGGCCCGACCAGGCGGCGCGCCTTTGCATAGGGGACGTCGTCCTGGCCGACGTGAGCCCCATCGCAGTCGGTCTCGGCGGCCAGATCCGGGCGGTCGTTGAGGATGAAGGCGACGCCCCGCTGCTGGACGACGGGCCGCAGCACGGCGATGGCGCGACGCAGAGTCGCGTCATCCACCTCTTTCAGGCGAAGCTGGACACTGGCGACGTCACCGGCGTCCAGGGCCGAGGCCAGGATGCCGGCGAAGGCGTCCGGGTCGTCGATGACCGGCGGCGTGATCAGGTACAGGCGGCAGGCGGGGTCGGTAATGTCAGGTCTCCATCTCACACAAAACAACAAGAAAGAAAAGACGTGAGGGCCTGAGGCCCTCACACTCCCCATTTTTCACCAGAATGAAAAGTCACGGGGAGCGCGAGGGGCCTGTCATGCCGCAGGCATGCATACGCATGACCGGCCCCTCGTTCTTTACTACTTTTATCATAGCCCCTTTCCGTGGACGCGGGAAGGAGCATGCCGTGACCGCCTCACGGTCCGTCCCCAGGCGGTTCCGCGGCCGCGCCCCTCCTCGTCGAACAGGTCGGTCAGCTGTTTCAGCACGGTTCCGCCAAGTTCCTCGGCGTCCATGATGGTGACGGCGCGCCGGTAGTACCGGGTGACATCGTGGCCGATGCCGATGGCGATCAGCTCCACCGGCGAGTGAAGCTCGATCCAGGTGATCACCTCCCGCAGGTGCTTTTCCAGGTAGTTGCCGGGATTGACCGACAGGGTCGAATCGTCCACCGGCGCCCCGTCGGAGATGACCATGAGGATGCGCCGCTGTTCGGGGCGGGCGATGAGGCGGGAGTGAGCCCACAGCAAGGCCTCGCCGTCGATGTTCTCCTTGAGGATGCCCTCGCGCAGCATCAACCCCAGGTTGCGCCGCACCCGTCGCCACGGGCTGTCCGCCGGCTTGTAGATGATGTGGCGCAGGTCGTTGAGGCGGCCGGGGTTGGCGGGCTTGCCGTTGTGGACCCACAGTTCCCGCAGTTGCCCTCCCTTCCAGGCGCTGGTGGTGAAGCCCAGAACCTCCACCTTGACGCCGCAGCGCTCCAGGGTGCGGGCCAGGATGTCGGCGCTCATGGCGGCGACGGTGATCGGCCGGCCGCGCATGGAGCCCGAGTTGTCGATCAGCAGCGACACCACGGTGTCGCGGAAGTCGGTCTCCTTCTCGCGCTTGAACGACAGGGAATGCATGGGGTTGGCGACGATGCGGGCCAGGCGGCCGGAGTCGAGGAGTCCCTCCTCCAGGTCGAACTCCCAGGCCCGGGTCTGGCGGGCGAGAAGGCGCCGCTGCAGGCGGTTGGCGAGCCGCGTCACCACCCCCTGGAGCCGGCCGAGCTGTTGATCGAGCTGGGCGCGCAGACGGGTCAGCTCGTCGGGATCGCACAGTTCCGACGCGTCAAGGATCTGGTCGAAGCGGGTGGAATAGGGACGGTAGCGCACCGGGTCGCGCTCGACGAGATCGGGACGAGGGAAATGCCGCGGCGTTGGCCCGCCCGGCTCCTCGGTGCCGCGGCCGGTCATCATCATGCCCGTGGAGTCGGTGGAGCCGTCCTCGGTGCCGTCGCCTTCGGCCCCGCCCGACGCCCTGTCCATGGCGCCCTCGCCGGCACTGCTGCCGCCCCGCTCACCCGCCTTTTCGCTCTGCCCGCCCTCGTCCTCGTCGTCCGGCTGGCCCTCGGCCTCCTGCTCCTGGTCTTCCTCCTCGTTCTGGGTGGGATCCACATCCTCGAGACTGAGGGCGGCGATCAGTTCCCGCACCGTCTGGGCATAGGCATTCTGGTCGCCGAGCCGCTCGCCAAGGGCGGTCAGATGGGCACCGGCCCTTGTCTCCAGGTGGGAGCGCCACAGCTCGGCCACCTTGTGGGCGGCGGGCGGCAGCGTGTGGCCGGTGAAGCGCTCGTGGACGAGACAGGCCAGAGCCTCCTCCAGTGGCACATCTCGCGGAGTGGTGGCAAGCTGATAGCCCTCGTTGACGCAGCGCTGCTCGATGAGTCCGGCCAGATTCCGCGCCACCCCGGCGAAGCGGCGGGCACCCAGGGCCTCGACCCGGGCCTGTTCGACGGCGTCATAGACGGCCTGGGCCTCCCGGCCGATCGGACGGCGGCGGCGGTGGACCTGCTCGTCGTGATGCTTGAGCCGCAACGCCACCGAATCGGCGGTGCCGCGCAGCCGCGCCAGTTCGGTCTCGTCCATCACCCGCGGCGGCAGCGGCAGCCGCGCCTGCGCCCCGTGTGCCCCGCCGGAACCGGGCGCGTAGCTGACCACCACGTCGGATCGCCCGGCCACGGCCCGCACGGCCGCGGTGGTGACCCGCTTTACCGTCTCGACCGGCCCGCCGTCGACGGCGGCCGGAGGCCCGTGATTGCTGCCCCGGTTCATCGCCTCTCCGCTCAGAGTGTCCGCCCGCGGCCGATGCCCTCGACCAGATCCTCGTTGAAACACTTCTGGTAGAACTCGGCCACGGTGGAGCGTTCGGTCTCGTCGCACTTGTTGAGGAAGGTCAGGCGGAAGGCGAACGCCACATCGCCGAAAATGGCGGCGTTCTCGGCCCAGGTCAGCACGGTGCGCGGCGACATCACCGTCGAGATGTCGCCGTTGACGAAGCCGCTGCGGGTCAGGTCGGCCACCGAGACCATGGCGCTGATCTTGTCGCGGGCGGCCTTGGTGCCGAACTGGGACAGCTTGGCGAGGACGATTTCCACCTCCTCGTCGTGCTCCAGATAGTTGAGCGTCGCCACGATGTTCCAGCGGTCCATCTGGCCCTGGTTGATCTGCTGCGTGCCGTGATAGAGCCCGGTAGTGTCGCCGAGACCAACCGTGTTGGCCGTCGAGAACAGGCGGAACGACGGATGAGGCCGCACCACCCGGTTCTGATCCAGGAGCGTGAGCCGCCCCTCCACCTCCAGCACCCGCTGGATCACGAACATGACGTCAGGCCGGCCGGCGTCGTATTCGTCGAACACCAGGGCCATCGGCCGCTGCAACGCCCACGGCAGCATGCCCTCGCGGAACTCGGTCACCTGCTGGCCATCACGCAGGACGATGGCGTCCTTGCCGATGAGGTCGATCCGGCTGACGTGGCTGTCCAGGTTGATGCGCACGCACGGCCAGTTGAGCCGAGCCGCCACCTGCTCGATGTGGGTGGACTTGCCCGTGCCGTGGTAGCCCTGGATCATCACTCTGCGGTTGTGGGCAAAGCCGGCCAGGATGGCAAGGGTCGTGTCCCGATCGAAGCGATAGGCCTCGTCGAACTGCGGCACGAAGTCGCTGGCCCGGCTGAAACCCGGCACCTCGAGGTCGCTGTCCAGGCCGAACGCCTGGCGCACGGAAATCCTGATATCGGGTTTGTCCAGGGGATGCGCGCCGATATCGCCCGCAGCCAGGAGGTCGCCCGAAGAGGTCACGGATGGCATTTCTCGATAATCCTGTTGTGAAATCGCGGCCCGTCCCGGGCACGCTACGCATTTAGGACGCCCATCAGCGTTTTGTAGGCCTCGTTGATCACTTTCAGCCGTTCCTCGCTGGTGGTGTCGCCGCCGTGGGCATCCGGATGGAATCGCTTGACCAGTTCCTTGTAGCGGGCCTTCAGCGCGTCCCTGGTCAGGGGCGGAAGCAGATCCATGGCCCGCATGGCACGGTCCTCGCTGGTTTCCTCGTGGCGAGGATGGGGATGGGGAGACTGCGCGCCGCCGAACACGCCGAAACGGTCGGCAAACCCGGCGATGTCCCCCCGGAACCGCGCCCCCGCCCCCCCGAGAGGCCAGGTCGGCCGCTGCCAGACCGTGTCCTCCCGGATATGCTCCTCGATCTCGGTCTGGGTCATGCCCCGGCAATAGTCCCAGGCCTTGTTGTAGTCCCGCACGTGCTCGAGGCAGAACCAGTAGTACTCGGTCAGCGTCCGGGTGCGCGGCGCCCGGTATTCTCCCGGACGGCCGCACTCGGGGTGGTCGCACACCCGCCCGAGCGGTGGCGGCTCGGCCGCGACCGTGGTCGATGGAACGGATCTGCGCGTAGCGTCTCCCATACGTGAGAGACTAGTGCACCCCGGCGAAAATTCCAACATCCGCAACGCTCCCGGAGCGATCCCCTCCCTGGGGACGGGGAATGGGGTGAAGGGTCTGGAATGCCGTTTTGACATCCAACCGCGGGATGTGGTACCCTTGAAGTGTTGTGTTCTCACCCGAAACACAGAAAGACAGGTCAAGGATGTTGTCCATGAAAGCAGTCCGCCTTCGCACGGTACTCGCCGGGATCGCCCTGCTTCTGCTGGCCGGTGCCGCACAGGCGCAGTTCTTCAACGCCGGCACGGTGTCTATGGGCGTGTCGTCGGGCATGAACAGCAACGTCCAGGACATGATCCGCATCGGCCGCATCACCGATGGCCAGCCTATCATCGACAAGGCCCGCATCGCCTCCATCACCACCATCGCGGTCGAGGAAAACGGCAAGCGCATGGCTTTCGGGATGAGTGACGGGTCGGTCCGGCTGTGGGACACGACCCTTGGGCAGGAAACCCGCCGCATCACCACCGGCGACTCGGCCGTCGTGTGGCTGGCGTTCGCCCCCGCGGGCGACATGGTGGCGACCCTCGGCGAGAAGGGCGGCATCGGAGTCGTCAAGCTGTCGTCGGGGGCGGTGTCGGCACTGCCGGCCGTGGGCGCGCGGGGCAAGGGACTGGCGGTCACCAGGGACGGCAGCCGCGTCTTCGTCTCGTTCGACGACGGCACCGTCCGCAGCATCCCCACCGCGGGCCAGGGCCCGACCACGACCGCGGGCCAGGGCCCGACCACGCTCTTTACCGACCCGAAGGCGTCCGGCCATGCCCTGGCGCTCAACGATGCCGGGACCAAGCTGGCGCTGGGCGGCAGCGACGGGTCGGTGCGGCTGATCGACGTGGCCACGGGCCAGGCCACGGCGTTCGGCGAGACGGACTCGAAGATCAAGGCGATCTCCTTCGCGCGGGACGGCGACAAGGTCCTGGTGGCCGACGATGACGGCAAGGTGATGCTGGTCGGTCCCAAGGGGGTGGAAAAGAAGACCTCGGTGTCCGACGACGACCTGCTGACCGTCGCCGTCAGTCGGGATGGCCGCTTTTTTGCCGCCGGCGGCGAGGACAAGCGCCTTCACGTCGTCGACATGACGACGGGTAACGAGGTCAACACGGGCGACAAGCAGGAGGTGCCGATCACCGCCGTCACCTTCGCCAGCAGTGACAAGGTCGTGCTGTCGGGAGGGACCGACGGCATCGCCCACATCTTCGACCGCGAGAAAGCGACCCCGGTGGCGCAGGTCGTCGTCGGCAAGACCGGCTGGGTCGTGCTGGGCAAGGACGGCGAGTTCGACAGCCGTGGTGGCACCCTCGATGCCGTCAAGTGGGGCAACGAGCAGGCGGCCCTCGACATGGAGCAGTTCACCTCGTCCCATTACGAACCCGGCCTGTTGATGCGGGCCATGAAGGCCGGACCTGACGAGACCCACGCCGCCAAGGAGGCCACCATGGCGGCCGAGGTGCGGCCATCGCTGGCCAAGTCCTTCTCGCTGCCGCCGGTCCTGAACTTCGCCAAGTCCCTGGGTGACAGCAACGTGACCACCGAGAAGCTGACCGTGTCCTTCACCGCCAAGGACCAGGGCGGCGGCATCGACGAGGTCCGCCTGTTCCAGAACGGCCAGGTGGTCATGTCCGACAACAGCCAGGCCGGCAAGGAGTCCCCCGTCGGCGGCGACGATGGCGTCACCCTTGCCGCCAAGACGACCCTCGTCAAGGGAATGAACGAGTTCAAGGTGGTGGCGCTGAGCCGCGAGCGCATCGAGAGCAAGCCGGTGCTGCTGAAGATCACCTACACGCCGCCGCTGACCGCATCCGTCGAGAAGGCGCCGGAACTGCACGTCGTGACGGTCGGCATCAACAAGTACAAGAACCCGGCCCTCAATCTCGACTACGGCGTCCCCGATGCCAACGGCATCGCCGACTTCTTCATAGGGCAGCGCAATGGCCTGTTCTCCAAGGTGGTGAAGCACGCCCTGTACGACCAGCAGGCCACCCACGACAACGTCATCGAAATGCTGAGCGGCCTGTCGACCCTGGCGCCGGAGGACGTGGCGGTGATCTATCTCGCCGGCCATGGCGAGACCATCGGCACCACGTGGTACTTCATCCCCCACGACATGACCCGTCCGGAGAAGCGGGCCGAGATCGAGGAGAAGGGGATCCCGTCGACTCAGATCGACGCCATGGTGCAGAAGATCGGGGCCCGCAAGGTAGTCCTGATGATCGACGCCTGCAAGTCGGGAGCGGCTCTGCTTTCGGTGCGCGGCTTCGAGGAGCGCAAGGCGCTGGTGCGGCTCGCCCGGGCCACCGGGGTCCACATCATGGCCGCCGCCGCCCGTGACCAGTACGCGGCCGAACTGCCATCGCTGGGCCATGGCATCTTCACCTACACCATCCTTCAGGGCCTGTCGGGCAAGGCGGCCCGGACCAAGGACGGCACCGTCAGCATTCGCGAACTGACCAACTTCGTCGAAGAACGCCTGCCGCAGCTCAGCGAGGAGCACGCCAACTCCGTGCAGTTCCCGATCATCGACTCGCGTGGCATGGACTTCCCGATCGCCACGGTAACGCAGTGACGCAGTGACGCAGTGACGGGGTAAAGAGCGAGGGGCCGAGAGGCAGGGCTGTCCATACTTGAACAGCCCTCCCCCGCTGCTTGCCTTCTCCGCTTCGTACTGGATCGGAAGAATACCTTGTGCCATCCTTCATCACCCTTCTGGTGCAGGTTCGTATCTCACAGACAGAACCTGACTCCTTGAAGACTCAAGGCCAACGGGGACCTTCGACTTTTCTGATCCGGAATCGCGGCAAAGGCCAAGGCCGCCTCTCCGGGTGTTGGGCGCGGACGTCAGACGCAACGGGAGATGAAGGCTGCTCCGCTACGGCAGCTTGACCAAAGCGGCGACGATCGCCACCAGCACGACCTGCAAGGCGCCGAGCTTGACCGTCATGCGCGGTTCGCCCAGACGCATGTCGGCCTTGATTCCGATGTCGGCACACTTGCCGCGAGCCTCGCGAAATGCTTATGTGCGGAGCCACCGGACGGTGTGGCTGCAACACGAAGGAATCATCCCACATGGCTCTTCATTCCCTGCGCGCCGCCGCCCTGTGCGGCCTTCTGCTTGCGCCGGCCGTAACCCCGGCCGCCTGGGCCGCTGCCGATCCCGTGATCGCCACGGTCAACGGTACGGAAATCCGCCGCTCGGCACTCGACCGCCTGGTGCAGTCCCAGTCGCAACTGAAGGGAGCGCCCGTCGAGGCCATCTATGACCAGCTCCTCGACCATCTGGTCAGCACCGAGGTGATCCTGACCGCCGCCCGCAAGGAGAACGTTCAGAACGACCCGGCGGTCAAGTCCCAGCTCCGCGATCTGGAGGATCAGCTGATCCGCCGCACCTTCCTCAGCAAGCACGTCAATGCCGAAATCACCGATGCCAAGGTGAAGGCCCACTACGACGAGCTGGTCAAGAAAATCCCGCCGAAGGAAGAGGTTCGCGTCCGCCACATCCTGGTGCAGACCGAGGACGAGGCCAAGGCCGCCATCACCGAGATCAAGGGCGGCGCCAAGTTTGACGACGTCGCCGCCAGGAAGTCCATGGATGGATCGAAGGATCGGGGAGGCGATCTTGGGTATCTGACCCGGGACGTTCTGGTCGAGTCCTTCGCCGAGGCCGCCTTCAAGCTGAAGCCGGGTGAAATGACTCAGGAGCCGGTGAAGACACCCTTCGGCTGGCACGTCATCAAGATGGAAGACAAGCGCGTCGGCCACCCGGCCTTCGACGAGGTCAAGGATGAGGTGCGCGCCGACCTGGCCGACGGGATGGTGCAGAAGGTGGTGGAGGGCCTCCGCGCCAAGGCCACCATCAAGAAGTTCACCCTCGACGGTTCCCCCGCCGCCGCACCGAAGGCCGGAGCCGACAAGAAGAAATAGTCCGCGCAAGGAAGACCGCTCATGACCGCCGCCGTCTCGCCGCTCGCTCCGACCGCCGTGCCCGAGTTGCCGCCGCTTGCCGGCGTGCGGCTGGCGTCCCATGCCTGCGGCATCCGCTATCGCGATCGCACCGATCTGCTGTTCGTCGAGATGGTGCCGGGCACCACCGCGGCCGGGGTCTTCACCCGATCGCTGACCTGCTCGGCACCGGTGGACTGGAGTCGCGCGGCGGCCGCGGGTGGCCGGGCGCGGGCGCTGGTGGTCAACTCCGGCAATGCCAACGCCTTCACCGGCCGGGCCGGCGAAGACGCGGTGCGGACCACCGCCGAGGCCACCGCCGCGGTGGTGGGCTGCGACCCGGCCGAGGTGTTCATCGCCTCCACCGGGACCATTGGCGTGCCCCTCGATGCGTCGAAGATCACCGGGGCCCTTCCGCCATTGCGGGAACGGCTGCGGGACGAGGCCTGGGCGGAGGCGGCCCGCGCCATCATGACCACCGACACCTACCCGAAGTGTGCGACGCGCACCGCCACCATCGACGGCGTGCCGGTGCGCCTCAACGGCATCGCCAAGGGCTCCGGCATGATCGCTCCCGACATGGCGACCATGCTGGGGTTCGTCTTCACCGACGCCGCCCTGCCGGCCCCGGTGCTGCGCGCCCTGCTGACGCGGGGCGCCGATCGCAGCTTCAACGCCATCACCGTGGACAGCGATACCTCCACCAGCGACACCCTGTGCCTGTTCGCCACCGGCCAGGCGCCGCACCAGCCGGTGAGTGATCCGGGTGACGCCCGCCTTGTCGGGTTCCGTCGGGCGCTCGACGGCCTGCTGCTGGATCTCGCCCACCTGGTGGTGCGTGACGGCGAGGGCGCCAGCAAGTTCGTCACCATCACCGTGACCGGCGCGGCCAGTCCGCGGGCGGCACGGCGGATCGGCCTTGCCATCGCCAATTCTCCGTTGGTCAAGACCGCCATCGCCGGCGAGGATGCCAACTGGGGGCGGGTAGTCATGGCCGTCGGCAAATCGGGGGAGAAGGCCGACCGCGACCGTCTGCGCATCGCCATCGGCGGCACCCTGGTGGCCGAGGCGGGCGGGGCCGTGCCCGGCTATGACGAGACCCCGGTGGTAACCCACATGAAGGGTCACGACATCGTCATCGAGGTGGACGTCGGCGTCGGCCGCGGCCGGGCGACGGTGTGGACCTGCGACCTGACCCACGCCTACATCGACATCAACGGCGCGTACCGCACATGAGCACGGCGGGGGGCTGCTGGGACGCCCCCATTCCGCCGCCGCGGCAGGGGCTGCCGCTGGTGGTGGTGTCGGCGGTGGCCCTCCTCGACGCGGACGACCGGGTCCTGCTCGCCCAACGGCCGCCGGGCCGGAGCATGGCCGGCCTGTGGGAGTTTCCCGGTGGCAAGCTCCAGCCGGGAGAGACGCCCGAGGCGGCGCTGATCCGTGAACTGGACGAGGAACTGGGCATCGACGTGCGGACGAGCTGCCTGGCGCCGCTCGCCTTCGCCTCCCATTCCTACGAGGACTTTCACCTGTTGATGCCACTGTTCGTCTGCCGCACCTGGCGGGGGCGGGTGACGCCGCGGGAGGGGCAGGACCTGGCCTGGGTCAGGGTGGGAAGGCTGGCCGACTATCCCATGCCGCCGGCCGACGTGCCGCTGGTCGCCGTGCTGCGGGACTGGCTGCCTACGGCAACTTGACCAGGGCGGTCAGAGGCCACCGCCGCCGCTGGCCAGATCAAGTGGCAGGGCGATCGGGTGAATCTATCAATAGCCCTCTCCCCCCTCTTCCGGGGGGAGAGGGTTGGGTGAGGGGGGTGCCGAAGCTCCCAAAATGGTGCCGGGTGCCCCCCTCACCCCGGCCCTCTCCCCCCGGAAGAGGGGGGAGAGGGAGTGAAGATGGCGGTTCTCACTTCACCCAATTGCCCTGGATCAAGTGGCCTGAGACCGCAACCCACACTTCCCCTTGGGTACCCGGATGTGGCAAGATGGTGGGTACCATGATTCAGTTTACCCATCGCCCCATCGTCTACGGCGGCAGCCGACTCGACCGCGCGGCCGCCCTGCGGCGCCAGCCGGTGCGTCTTGCCGCCCTCCAGGCCGGGCCACAGGCGCGGGTAGTGCCCATGTGGCGGTCGCTGAACCTGATCGGCGTCGACTCGGGCGCCGTCTCGCTGAACGGCCGGACGGCCGCGGCGGTGCTACGCGCATCCGGGGAGACGGTGTTTCTCGGGCTTGGCGGCGGATTGGCCTGGTTCGCCTGCGACATCTCGGCGCTGGAGCCGGCCGGCGAGGGAGTGGGACCGGACCTCGGCGTGCCGGGCGCATTCCGCAATCTGCGCGACGTGGGGGCGGTGCTGGGCGGCGAGGACGCCGCCCTACTGGCCTATGCCCGGGGCATGCTGCACTGGCATGCGCAGCACCGCTTCTGCGGCGTCTGCGGCGCGCCGACGGTGTCCGAGGCCGGGGGGCACTGCCGCCGCTGCACCAGCGGTGACTGCGCCGCCCAGCACTTCCCCCGCACCGACCCGGTGGTGATCATGCTGGTGAGCGACGGTCCGGCGAGCGGCGGTGGCCAGTGCCTGCTCGGCCGGCAGGGGCGCTGGCCCAAGGGGCTGTACTCGACGCTGGCCGGCTTCGTCGAACCGGGGGAAACCCTGGAGGAGGCGGTGGCCCGCGAGGTGGTCGAGGAGACCGGGATCGCCGTGGCCTCCGCCCGCTACTTCGACTGCCAGCCGTGGCCGTTCCCGTCGTCACTGATGCTGGGCTTCTCGGCGCGGGCCGAGTCGCTGCCGCTTTCCGTGGACCACACGGAACTGGAGGACGCCCGCTGGTTCTCCGCCGACCAGATCCGCGGGTTCGCGGAGGCCGGCTTCAGCCTGCCGCGACCCGACGCCATCGCCCGCCGCCTGGTGGACGCCTGGCTGGCGGGGGAGATCTGATCCGCTTTCCCGGATCGTGCCTCAATGCCGCGTCTGGCTGATTTCCTCGATGGTGTGACCGACCAGCGCATCCGTGCCCCACTTCGACAGGTCGCCGAGCGACACCACGCCCACCAGCCGCTTCTGGCGGTTCAGGATGGGCAGGCGGCGGATCTGGTGCTCGCTCATGATCGCCGCCGCTTCCTCGGCCGGCTGGTCCTCGTAGCAGTAGTACAGTTCGTCCGTCATGGCATCTCGGACCTTGGCCTTGCATGGGTCCTTGCCGTCGGCGATGGCGCGGATGGCGATGTCGCGGTCGGTGATGGTGCCGATCAGGCGGTCGTTCTCACCTACCGGCAGGAATCCGGTGTCGGCCTCGCGCATCTTCAGCGCCGCATCCTTGAGCAGCGTCTCGGGATCGACCAGTTGAATGTCCTTCGTCATGAATTCACGAACCTGCATGATGACCTCCGTGGGAGCGGTATGATTGGCGCGGGAGGAACGTCCCGCCACGGACGGCGGATGCACGGCGCGGCGCGGATATTTCGGTCAGGGCCTGAAAATGTATTGGGCGCCGGCGCATCAGCAGCAGCGCCGCGAGGCCCACGATCACCAGTCCATAACCGGCCGGCTCGGGGAGGCGCCAGACGGCGCCGATGCCCGATGGGCTGTAGATCCAGGACCTCAGCGACCACCGGCCGTCGGCACCGGTCTCGAACGTGAAGGGCAGCGACGGCGGTCCCTTCAGGAGCGCCTCGTTGTCCACGAACCCGTGGGTGCTGGCATCCAGGGTGGCGCTGAAATCGCCGCTGGCCAGAATCGGCCCACCCCCGCCGAGAATCTCCAGAAAGCTCTCCGGCCCCAGAGGCAGACCAAGGTCGAAGCCGATGACGTCGGTCCCGGTCAGATGACGGCCGGGCGTCAGGTCCAGGCCGGGCGTCAGGGTGACCCTCGCCAGGAAAAGCCCCCCGACCGTGCTGAACGGCCCGCACCCGCTCGTGCACGGCGCCGTGAATTCATAGATCGCCCCGGCCCTCGCCGGCCCTCCTCCCATGAGCAGCGCCGCCAGCGCGGCGACCGCCACTGACCATCGCAACCGGACCATCGGCGATATCCTCCCGTTGAAAGAGCAGCACCCGTCAACGGTAACGGAGAATGGATGGCGCGGCAAATGCGAAGAAGACGTAACGCGAAAAGTATGCACACAAGTTTAGGCAAACTGCGCTGTAGGAATTTCGCTGTAGAAACTATCCGTTTCCCGCAAGTAAAGCCCTCCCCCTTGATGGGTGAGGGTTGGGTGGGGGTGATGGTGCCGCACGTAGATACTCTGGATGAGCCAATGAATTCATCTTTTGTGCGAACTCACTGCTGTCTGTGCGCGCTTCGCTGCCACCCCCACCCAAACCCTTGTGTATCCCCCCATCGAGGGGGAGGGCTTAAGTTTGCTTGAGACTTGTGTGCATACGATAGCCTATCGTCGTGCCAAAGGCGCGCCTGCGGCGTGAGGGGGAGGGCTTTTTCTGCGGGAAACGGATAGACATTCCTTCACCCGACGGACCCACACTTTTTTCCGCGATCGCTGTTCGCGGGGTCGGTAATCTGCTAGTGTGCCGGGCGCCCGCAGCCAACAGCGACCATACATCCCGAGACACGCCCCTTGAGCAACGTCACTCCGCCGTCTCCTCTCGACATCACGCCGGTGACCATCGAAGAGGAAATGAAGCGCTCGTACCTCGATTACGCCATGAGCGTCATCGTCAGCCGGGCGCTTCCCGATGTTCGCGATGGCCTGAAGCCGGTGCACCGCCGAATCCTCTATTCGATGAAGGAGAGCGGCTACGACTACAACCGCCCCTTCCGCAAGTCGGCGCGCATCGTCGGCGACGTCATGGGCAAGTACCACCCCCACGGGGACTCGGCCATCTACGACGCCATGGTCCGCATGGCGCAGGACTTTTCCATGCGGCTGCCGCTGGTGGACGGCCAGGGCAACTACGGCTCGATGGATGGCGACCCGCCGGCGGCCATGCGCTATACCGAGGCCCGGCTGGCACGCTCCGCCCATACCCTGCTCGAGGACATCGACCGCGACACCGTGGACTTCCAGTCCAACTACGACGAGACCACCCGCGAGCCCACCGTCCTGCCGGCCCGCTTCCCCAATCTTTTGATCAACGGCGCCGGCGGCATCGCCGTCGGCATGGCCACCAACATCCCGCCGCACAATCTGGGCGAGGTCATCGACGCCTGCTGCGCCTACATTGATAATCCGGCCATTGGCCTCGAGGATCTGATGGAGCTGGTGCCGGCACCCGATTTCCCGACCGGGGGCATCATCCTGGGACGGGGGGGAGCCCGGGCCGCCTATGCCACGGGGCGCGGCTCGGTGATCATGCGCGGGCGCTGCCACATCGAGGAGCTGCGCAAGGATCGCGAGGCCATCATCATCACCGAGGTTCCCTACCAGGTGAACAAGGCCCGCATGATCGAGACCATGGCCGACCTGGTGCGGGACAAGCGCATCGAGGGCATCTCCGACCTGCGCGACGAGTCCGACCGCAGCGGCGTCCGCGTGGTGGTGGAACTGAAGCGCGACGCCACGGCCGAGGTGGTGCTGAACCAGCTCTATCGCTTCACGCCGCTGCAGACGTCGTTCGGCGTCAACATGCTGGCGCTCAACGGCGGGCGGCCGGAGCTGATGACCCTGCGCGACATCGTCGCCGCCTTCGTCGCCTTCCGCGAGGAGGTGATCCGCCGCCGCACCGTCTTCGAACTGGGCAAGGCGCGGGACAAGGCCCACGTCCTGGTCGGGCTCGCCATCGCCGTCGCCAACCTGGACGAGGTGATCGCCCTGATCCGCAGCGCGCCCGATCCGGCGACGGCGCGGGAGCGCCTGATGGCCCGCGACTGGCCGGCCAGCGACGTCGAGCCGCTGATCGTGCTGATCGACGAGCCGGGCCGCAGCGTCGAGGACGGGCGCTATCGCCTGTCGGAGACCCAGGCCAAGGCCATCCTGGACCTGCGGCTGCACCGCCTGACCGGCCTCGAGCGGGACAAGATCCACCAGGAACTGCGCACGATCGGCGCCGAGATCGAGGAGTTCCTGCGCATCCTGTCCTCGCGGGAGAGGCTTTACCAGATCCTCCGCGCCGAACTGGTGGAGATCCGGGAGCAGTTCAACACCCCCCGGCGCACCACCATCGAAGAGGCCGAGTTCGAGCACGACATCGAGGACCTGATCCAGCGCGAGGACATGGTGGTGACGGTGACCAGCACCGGCTACATCAAGCGGGTGCCGCTGTCCACCTACCGCGCCCAGCGCCGCGGCGGCAAGGGCCGCGCCGGCATGGCCACCCGCGACGAGGACGTCGTCAGCCGGGTGTTCGTCGCCAACACCCACACGCCGGTGCTGTTCTTTTCCTCCCTCGGCCTCGCGTACCGGCTGAAGGTCTACAAGCTGCCGGTGGGCACGCCGCAGGCCCGCGGCAAGGCCATGGTCAACCTCCTGCCCCTGTCCGACGGCGAGACCATCTCCACCCTGATGCCGCTGCCCGAGGACGTGGGCGCCTGGGGCGATCTCCACGTCATGTTCGCGACGGCGACCGGGAACGTCCGCCGCAACCTCCTGTCCGACTTCGCCAACATCATGGCCAACGGCAAGATCGCCATGAAGCTGGACGAGGGCGACAGCCTGATCGCCGTGCAGACCTGCACCGAGACCGACGACATCCTGCTCGCCACCCGACTCGGCAAGTGCATCCGCTTCCCCGTCACCGAGGTGCGGGTGTTCGCCGGCCGCACCTCCACCGGCGTGCGCGGCGTCAGGCTGGCCGAGGGTGACGCGGTCATCTCCATGTCGATCCTGGCCCACGCCGAGTACACGCCCGAGCAGCGCAACGCCTTCCTGCGACTCGGGCGGGGCGGGGACGAGGAGGAGACTCCGGACACCGACGCCAGCGAGACCGGCGCCAGCGAGACCGGCGCCAGCGAGACCGGCGCCAGCGAGACCGGCACCAGCGAGACCGGCGCCAGCGAGACCGGCGCCAGCGAGACCGGCGGGCCGGCCGGCTCCCTGTCGCCCGAGGACCAGGAGCGCATGGCGGCGGCCGAGGAGTTCATCCTCACCATCACCGAGAACGGCTTTGGCAAGCGCACCTCGGCCTACGACTACCGCATCACCGGCCGCGGCGGCCAGGGGATCGTCAACATCTTGACGTCGAAGCGCAACGGCCCGGTGGTGGCCTCGTTCCCCATCGGCCACTCCGACCAGATCGTGATGGTGACCGATGCCGGACAACTGATCCGCGTGCCAGTGGACGACGTGCGCATCGCCCGGCGCAATACCCAGGGCGTCACGCTGTTCCGGACCAGCGGCAGTGAAAGGGTCGTCTCCGCCGTGCGTCTTGCCGACGTGGGTGGTGACGACAGCGATGACATCGGGCCCGGGACGGACCCCGGCGACACGAATCAGGGAGAGGGGAATGGTTGAGCGGATCGGCGTCTATCCGGGAACTTTCGATCCCATAACCAACGGCCACCTCGACATCATCGTCCGCGCCACCCGCGTCGTCGACCACCTCATCATCGGCGTCGCCGGCAACGACGGCAAGGGACCGCTGTTTCCCCTGGACCAGCGGGTCGACATGGTACGCGACGAAATCGCCCACCTCCGCCATGGCAATGGGACCCGCATCGAGGTGCGGCCGTTCTCCATCCTTCTGGTGGACTTCGTGCGCTCGTGCAATGCGACGGTCATCGTCAGGGGATTGCGCGCGGTATCGGATTTCGAGTACGAGTTCCAGATGGCGGCGATGAATACGCGGATCTGCCCGACCATCGAGACCGTATTCCTGATGGCCTCGGAGCGGTGCCAGTTCATTTCGTCTCGCTTCGTCAAGGAGATCGGCCGTCTCGGCGGTGACATCTCGTCGTTCGTGCCGCCGCGCGTGCTCGAACATCTGGCGGAACGGTACGGCCAGAAGAACGGCGCGCCGGTCCTCGCCTGAGGCCGCGCGCGCCATCGTCGATCGGAGGATGGTCGGATGATGAAAACATTGTTTGGATTGTTTCTTGCTGCGGGAGTGTTGACGATGACCACGGCGGCCGAAGCCGGTGATCCGGTGAATACCCTTTACATGCAACTCGAGAGCGGCCGCGTCGTCATCGAGATGCGCCCCGACCTGGCGCCCCTCCACGTGGAGCGCATCCGGGAGCTGACCCGGCAGAAGTTCTATGACGGCGTCGTGTTCCATCGGGTCATCGACGGCTTCATGGCCCAGACCGGCGACCCGACCGGCACCGGCAGCGGTGGCTCGGGCGAGAAGATCAGGGCCGAGTTCAGCCCGCCCAGCAAGGCCAAGCACATCCGTGGCGTCGTCTCCATGGCCCGGGCCCAGAGCCGCGACAGTGCCGACAGCCAGTTCTTCATCTGCTTCAAGGCCTCTCCCTTCCTCGATGGCCAGTACACCATCTGGGGCCAGGTGGTGGAGGGAATGGACCTGGTGGACAAGATCAAGAAGGGCGACGAAGGCAACAACGGCAAGGTGACCGAGCCCGACCACATCGTCACCATGCGTGTCGCCGCCGACGTCAAGGAGTAGACACGGCAGACCGGGGACGACCAGGGAGAAGGAGCGACGGACATGGCCACGTTCTTCAATGCCGAAGAGGTTGACGCCCAGCTTGAGCGAGAATTCGTCGAGGAGGTCGTCGACAGCATGTCGATGGTGGAGGTCCTGCTGGAGAACCTCCGCTCCAACAGCGTGTCCATCGCCGACTCCCTGGCCACCCTGAAGCGGACGTCGCACAGCCTGCTGCTTCTGTGCCGATCCAGCAACATGCCGCTGATGCAGATCATCGCCCATCGCTTCGACGAGTATCTCGTGAACCTCCACGATCTCTCGCCGGCCAATGTGGCGGACATCCAGCATTTCGCCGACAAGATCGCGGCCATCGTCCGTGGGGAACTGACCGAGAGCGCCCTCGAGGGCGGGGCACGGCTGGTTCGGGAACTGCCGCCCAAGAAGACCTTTGCCGCCGACATCGACTTCGAGGTGGTGATCCCGAAGAACGTCGAGGTGATGGCCGTGCTGCCGGAACGATCCATGGCCCACATCGTCGAGCGGGAACTGGCGGCCTGCGGCCTGCGTTCCACGGCCGTGCGCAGTCCCTTCGAGGCCTTCGAACACGCCGTGCGCATCCGTCCCGATCTCATCATCTCCTCTATGGAGCTGGGGCCGCTGTCGGGCGTGGACCTCGCCTGCGCGTTCGCCGCCATGCCCCGGACCCGGAACATCCCCTTCGCCCTCTTCACCAGCTACAAGTGGGGGCATCCCCTGCTGGAGTCCCTACCGCCGCGGGCAGCCCTGCTGCGCAAGGGACCATCCTTCGGCGAGGACCTGGCCGAGGCCCTCGCCCGTTTCAGCATTACCTGAGACCGGAGCCGGATCGAAAGCCTTCTTCCCCCTCTTCCGGGGGGAGGGGGAGTGAAGATGGCGGCTTTCACTCCTTCACCCGACTCATCCTGCTACGCCGTTCAGCAGCTCTAATTATGGCCCGCTTGTAGTAAGCATGCAGACTACCGCCCACACCCGCCCGGGGCGTCGTGTCAATAGCACGCTTTTGGCGTGATGCTCTTGCAGTTATTAATGAAACCGAGTGGGGATCGAGTGCGCCACGTTAACACGCACCGCCGAAAGTCCGGGGGACTTCCGGCGATGCGCATTGTATTGAACTACAAAGCCTGTTTTAGCCAATTTTTGTCGTCTGGGCCGAAAGCATCCTCAATGAACGCGTCGACTCTCCGAAGGTCAGGCTTGTGCTCCTTTGCTGGTATTATGTATTTCCAATAATTTATGTCGCAAGGGTATTCTGAGACAACCAGGCCAATTCCGAGTCTGACGCATTCAATCTTGACCTCTTCAAGAGTATCGAGTTCTCCTCTTGCAGAAATATTGTTTGTCGGATCATCGCATATAAATAGAACACTGTAGTTCGAAGCACGAGTATGCGCCAAAGCCTCATAAACACATGACACATCAAACTGAGTTGTGGCGTGCTTAACCTCAATTGATACTACATCTATTACTTTGTTGGGCGCGTGCAGGAACTTATGAACGTTTAGCAGTGAGAAATCAGGATTGCTCCATTTTCCCCTTAGCTTCTTCTTGTGGGTTTCATTAAGGATCTGCCCCGTAACTCCGTGCATGCCATAAATACTATCGCTCACCCATTTCTTCGCGTACTGGAGCACATGTGGATATACACCAATCTCCTTACCTATCCCACCTTCCAATGTCAGGCCACCGCCCTTACCGGATTTGATATTGAAAACGCCATCACTATTAATCTCATCCTTCAATATTGCTACTGTATCAGGAAGCACTCCAAGATCGCGTGCAATGGTTGTGATAGCTGGCTTTTGACTGCTAGTATTATTGGCTAGGTACTGAATTAGCTGCAACTTATCCATGTTTTACTTCCTCTGGCATTTTGTTCGTTGTCGGTCTATGGCCGGCGGGCAACATAACCTTTACGTTTCGTAACATCGGCCTATCGCGTATTGTGACAGCGAAGCCATCCGCGGTCAAGCCAAAATTCCTGGGCTGTTCTGTTGATCTGATATCTCCCGGTACGATGTTGCATATTTAAGTGGTGCGAGCCGCTAAGGTGATCGTTGTTGGCTTTGGTGCACTATTGGTGCGCAGGATGTTGAGGCCAACGGTACGCGCGCGTGTGAGCCACTCCGACCACACTCGGGAGAACTGAACAGCCCAGAGAGGAGGGTGGGAGGGCATTCCGGTTCCAATTCCAGTGACTCTCCTTCACCCGATTCATCCTGCCTACGACGTTCAATCATCTTTTCATTCGTTCCCCTTTCGTGTACAATACTCCGTCGTGGGTGGTCCTGGGGGAGACAAGCGATGAGACGCTGGCTGTCGGTCGTGCTTGGGGTACTTGGGCTTGGGGTACTTGGGGTGGCCGTGGTCACCGCGCCTGCGTTGGCCGGAGGACCGGCGGCGCTGATCGTCGGTTACAGTGGAACCCAGGCGGCCCTCAGCCCCTACACCGAAATCTCCGACGGCGCCGTGTTCACTCTGGGCACGGACACCGTGTCCTTCGTCCACTATCAGACCTGCAAGACCGTCGAGGTGCGTGGCGGCAAGCTCACGGTGACGGAAAAGCGCTTCGATGCCGAGGGCGGGGTGGTCCGCGACCTCAACCAGGAGCAATGCCCCGAAGAAGTCACCGTCAAGACCGCGGGTGTCGCCGGCGGCGTGGTCCTGCGCGCCATCGGCGCCAAGTTGGTCCCCTCCCGCCTGGAATGCGTCCTGGCCGGCGAGGGGTACAAGTATTACCGCGCCATCCAGATATTCGATGACGCCAGGCTCCTGACGGAGATCCCCCTGAACAAGGGGGCGCAGGTGATCATGCCGCGCTCCGCCCCGTCGCTGGAAAATGACAAGGCGTATCGCCTCGTCCTGCTGCCCAGGGCGGAAGGGCAGACTCCCGCGTCGGTGCGGGTGACCGTCTCCAGCGAGGCCGACAAGCAGGTCTGCCTGATCCGACTCGATTGATCGTGGCACCGGAGAAGGGGCATCGTCTTCGCCAGATCGGTAGAAAGGCGGCGGCGCTTTTCGGCCGTTACTATCGCCTCGTGGTGCTGGTGGGAGTGGCCGCCGTGGCGGGGGCGGCGGCGGCGTTGCTCAGCCCTTTGCCTGTCGATGGCCTGGTCTATGATCTGATCGTGATGGCGCGGGGGACGGTGGTGGGGGAGCGCCTGCCGCCCTCCGACCGGGTCGCGGTGATCGCCCTCGACGATCGAAGCCTGGACTCCGCCGAAATGAAGTCCATGCCGCGGACCTTTCTGTCGCCGCAGTGGGCGAAACTGCTGGATGTCCTGGAGTCCGGCGGGGCGCGGGTGGTGGCGTTCGATCTTCTGTTCGTCTATTCCGCCAACGCCTTCATTCCCAACTACGACCGGCCGCTGCTGGGGGGCTTCGCCAGGCATCGTGGGCGCGTGGTCATCGCCCGCTCCGGCGCGACCGTTCCCGCCGCGCCGTTCCAGTTCGCCCTCAACGTCCGCGGCGACCCGACGGCCATGGGAATGGCGGACCTGGTTTCCGACAGTGACGGTTCGGTGCGGACGGTGCCGGCCGGTTTCCCCGGACCCGACGGCGTCTTCCGGCCGGGCCTGGCCGCGGCGGCCCTGGCCAAGGCGGGAGCCAGGGGCTTCGACGCTCCGGTGATGATCGCCCCCACCGCGCCGCTGGAGCGGCTGATCCCAGCCTTCTCGATGATCGACGTGCTCCACTGCGCCGACCAGGTGGACAGCCTGCGGAAGGCCCTGGAGGGGCGCATCGTGTTCGTCGGCACGACGCTTCCCGACGAGGATCGCAAGTTTGCCGCCGACCGCCTGCTCCTCGTGGGCGAGCCCGAGCCGCCGCCGACCGCCGCCGTCGTCAGCGGCTGCCGTCTCGACCCGCTGCCGCTCTCGTCGCCCGCGTCGGGCACGGTGCCGGGCGTGTTCATCCATGCGGCGGCGGTAGACGCGGTCCTGCGAGGTCACACCATCCGGCCGGCGTCGCCGTGGGCCGTCGGCGGCGTGACGGCACTGACCACGCTGCTGGTTGGCACCGCGAGCCTGGTCCTGCGGCCGGTGCTGGCGGCGGGAGCGGCGGGCCTGCTGCTGACCGGGCTGTTCGGCGGTGCGGCCGGACTGCTGACTCTGGGCGTCTGGATGCCCATATCGGGGGCGTTTTTCGCGTTCGTTCCCGCCATGGCCAGCATCTACGCCAGCCGCTACATGGTCGAGGACCGCCGTCGACGAAAGATCCAGCGGGCCTTCGGCCACTATCTGTCGCCCAACGTGGTGGCTCGCCTGTCGGAGGCCGAAACCGATCCCCTTCTCGGCGGAGAACTGCGCGAGTTGACCGTGATGTTCGCCGATCTCTCCGGGTTCACGGCGCTGTCCGGTCGGGTCTCTCCCCATGAGCTGATGGAGTTGACCAACCATTACCTCAGCCTGGTGGTCGCCGCCGTCGAGGAGACCGGCGGCTATGTGGACAAGTTCATCGGCGATGCCGTCATGGCGTTCTGGGGGGCTCCGGCCGACGATCCCGACCATGCGCAACACGCCGCGCGGACCGCCTGCCTCGCCGCGACGAACATCGCCAGGGAACGCGCGGCGGCCCTGGCGCGGGGGGAGTTCGGCTTTTCCGTCAAGATCGGCCTGCACTCCGGTCCGGCGGTGGTGGGCAACGTGGGAGCCCGGCAGCGGTTCAACTACACGGCCGTCGGCGAGACGGTGAACATCGCCTCGCGGCTGGAAGGCCTGCCCGGGGTCTACGACTGCGCCGTCGTGCTGTCGGCGGTGACGGCGGCGGCGATCGAGTCGGAGGTCCTGCTGTGCGAGCTGGACCAGGTCCACGTCAAGGGCAAGACCGAGCCGGTCACGGTCTTCATGCCCGTCGCTCCCCTGGCCGAGGCGACGGCGGAACACCACGCCCACGTGGCGGCCTACCAGGCAGCCCTGGCCGCCTACCGCGCCCGCGACTTCGCCACGGCGGCGGAGCGCTGGCGAGCGATGTCCCCGGCACCAGGCGGGTGTGGTCCCTCTACGGGCGGCGGACCGCCACAGGTCATGGCCACCCGCGCCGAAACCCTGGCCGGCCACCCTCCCGCCGACGGCTGGGACGGCGTGTGGACCATTCCCAAGGGATGATCCAGACGAGCGTAACGGTTGATCAACGGCATCAATGACCCTAAATCCGGCAGTTAAACTTGGAGCTGCCGCCCCAAACCCCGCCCGGGGCGTCGTGTCATAGACACGCCATTGGCGTGATGCCCCGCCCCCCCCCTTTCTATTTGATTCATAGTAACTGCCTAGCCACCCCTATGTGTGGAGGAAATTGTTATACATGTATCAACTAAAAGGAAGTTTGCGAGGGGCCGAGAGGCCCCTCGCGCTCCCCATGACTTTTCATCCTGGTGAAAAATGGGGAGCGCGAGGGCCTCAGGCACTCACGCCTTCTCTTTATGGCTGACTTATATGAGCTTGAACTCTCTCGCACACCCGGGTACCTGGGCAGTTACAAAATTTCATTCTAACGGCCGAATATAGGATGAATTTATTGGGGGTCTGGGGCCTCCAGGCCCCAGGCGGGTTTGGGCGACAGCCCAAGAAAAATGAGAACCGAACAGCCCTGGTACGCGCCCCTTGACGGGCCTGGCGGACGAACCAAAATCCGGCGCAATCTGGAGCGGTTATTTCTGGGCAAAGCCTTAACGAAAGCGTCGGAAGTCTTTTGACTTCCGACGCCCCTTGTTACTTCTTCTCGATATGCGGCTGTGGCCGGCTGGCCATCCGCTTTGCCTTGCTTGCCTTGATCCGGTTCAGAATGTGCCGGACCTCGTTACGTTGCACCTGCACCTTGTTTCGAGCCAGTGCCTCGTCTCCCCTGACGGGCACATGTCCCTTGTCGTCCTTATTGTCAGCCATCCCGGCCCCCTCGATGAAACAGCTATTGTTACGCCTGCGATTCAGGGGGTGGGGATCGCCGGCGATCCCCACCCCCCGTCACAGGTTACGCGGCGTTGGCGTTATTGGTCGCAGCGGTGTTGTACGCCGGCCAGGTCGTCACGGTGCCATCAGCCGCGGTATAGGTCCCGGAGCCGTCGGCATTCCATGTTGACGTAGCGCCGTCGGAGTAGGTGGCATTACCCGATCCGTCGGCATTGTACTGGCCATGTGACCCATCCGCGTTGTTCCACGAGCCCGAGTGGTCCGCGTTCCACACCGAAGACGAGCCGTCCGCGCCGGTCCACGAACCGGAGCCGTCGGCATTCCACGTCGAGGTGGAGCCGTCGGCGCCCGTCCAGGTGCCGGAGCCGTCGGCGTTCCAGGTGGAGACCGACCCGTCCGCCCCGGTATAGCTGCCCGAGCCGTCGGCATTGTGGACCTCGACCGATCCATCCGGATAGGTCGTGGTGCCCGAGTTGTCGGCGTTGTAGGTATTGGTCGTGCCGTCCGGTTCGGTCGTCGAGCACGTGCCGTCGGCGTTCCAGGTATCGGTGGAGCCGTCGGTGTTGGTGTACTCGCCCGGAACCGGAGCGCCCGCGTCGCCACCGGCCGTCGTGTAGACGTGATTGCCGTTGGCATCCCAGGTGTCGGACGACCCGTCGGCGTAGGTCGTGCTGCCCGAGCCATCGGCGTTGTACTGACCGTGTGACCCATCGGCGTTGCTGTAGCTGCCCGAACCGTCGGCGTTCCACGTCGAGGTGGAGCCGTCGGCGCCCGTCCACGTGCCGCCCTGCGAGGTCCACTCGCCGTGCGACCCGTCGGCCAT
>JAMOBE010000122.1:0-9384 GCA_039908285.1 Alphaproteobacteria bacterium | reverse complement strand
CATCCCCCCCTCACCCAACCCTCTCCCCCCTGAAGGGGGGGGAGAGGGCTTATGGTGTTCATGATGGCGATACATGCCGTTTTCCCAGACTACTTCTTCTTCAGCGCGGCCAGGCGGTCGGTCAGATTGCCCGCCGCCGGCCCTCCCTCCACCGCCTTCAGGGCGGCGGCGATGTTGGGATCGTCGTCGTCACGGCGGTGGACGATGGAGAGAGTCTCCGCCTTCATGGTGGAGTTGGCCGCCTTGGCCCGGGCCTCCTCGGCGCGGCGATGCATGGCATCCACGGCGATGCTGAGCTTGTTGGTGGGGCCGCTGCCGCGCAGGCCGGCCACCTCGGCGGCGCGCTTGGCCTTTTCCCCGGCCCGCTCCTCCTGCAGGACGGCGCGCTGCATGTCGCGCTTGGCCCGGTCCAGGCCCTGCTTGGCGCTGGCCAGGGCCTCGGCCTTGGCCTTGTAGGCGGCCTGGGTCTCGTCCAGGAGTGCCTGTACCTCCACCACGTCCTGCTTCTCCTGTTCCACCTCGGGCACCAGGCCCTCGAGCTGCACCACCAGCTTGGCCAGGCTGGCCTCGACCGACGCGCGGTCGGAAACCGAGGTGCCGTTCAGCTGGGCCTGGAGGTGCTCGGCGGCGCCCATCATCTGGTTATAGCGCTTGACGGCGGCGTCGGCCTCCCGCTGTTCGCGCTCAAGATCGGTCCGAATCTTCTGCAGCAGCATCCCGGCCTGGTCCAGGTCCTTTTCCATCTCGGCAAGCTGCGCCTCGGTGGCGGCATTGGGGTCCAACTCGACGATCGCCTCGACGATGTCCCGGCCAAGCTGCTTGCCCTTGACGCCGACGAAGGACTTCAGGAACGAAAACATGGCTCGATGATCCTTTATTGGGGAATGGGGCTATCAATATGTGAGCGCGCCGGCGTTGATCAACCCCATGGTGATCGACATGGCGGCGAGGAGGAGGCCGAAGCCAAGCCGGTCCGATTCGATGCCGTCCTTCAGGTCCTTGAGAAGGAAGGTGGCCACGAAATAGACCGCCACCTGGCAGACAAGGGCGATCGCCCCCCACAGGGCCAGATCCAGAATGCCGACACTGTGGGCGGCGGTGCTGGCCAGCGTCAGTCCGAATCCGATCAGGACTCCGCCAAGGCTCACGGCGGCGGTGCGGTTGCCCGCCCGGATCAGCGCCAGTTCGCGGTAGGGAGTGATGTGCATGTAGATCGCGACGAACACGACCATCAGGCCGACCGACGTCGCCACATAGGCCAGATACAGGGGTAGGGTGCTCAGCATGGCGTCCTCGCAACGGTGTGGGACGGATAATGCCACGAGTCGGCGCCGAGACCAAGCCCCGTGGTGTCGGCCAATGGTTACGCGGCGGCGGGGGCCGGCAGGCGGGACAGCAATCGCAGCCCCTCCGCGGTCGGGATGTAGCCGGCCCACCGCGCATCGCTCACCTTTTCAAGGAAGCCCTTGCGCTTGAAGTGCTGGATCAGGGCGTTGGCGATGGTCTGGGGAAGCCCCAGCACCCGCGAGACTTCCGTCACCCGCAGGGGGCCGCAATCGGCGAGCACCTTCAGCACGGCGATTCGCCGCTCCGAGCGCAGGGGGACGTCGGGCCTGGCGATCGGGTAGTCGCCTCGCCGCTGGACATGGGCGAGGCCCGCTGGCGCCACGGTCACCAGCACGGTGCCGTCGGTCTCGCGGCGCGTGGTCACCAGTCCGAGGGACACGAGTCTGGCGATCACGGAGGCGAGGAGTGGGCGGGACAGGCGCCGAACGACCTTGATGATGGCTCTTTCGGTGGTGTCCGTGTCCGCGGGCAGTGTCGACAGCACGATCTCCTCAAGGCGGGTCAGCGGCGGCGTCGGGTCATCGGCCGGCAGCAGCAGGTGGAGCACGTCCTCAGGGTCGGCGATCCGCAACAGCCCCGCGGCATGAAGGTTCAGCGCCGTCATGACCAGGGCCGTCTTCGTCACCCCCAGCTCGGCCGGCAGGTCGGCGGCGCTCCGCGGCCGGTCCAGCAGCGCCAGCAGCCGGGCCCCGGTGGACCCGGGTGCCGGCATGCGTCCGGGGCGAATCGGTGGCGTCGTCACCGCCGGGCAGTGGAAATAGGCGGGCGTATCCGCCGCCGGAGAGGCGGCGGTCAACCGATAGCGGGCGCCCTGGCGCTGGACCTGGCCGGAGGCCACCAGGCCCGCGACCACCTTGTCCACGATCGAGGGCTTGCAGCCGGTGACGGCGGAAACGACGACCAGATATGCCGCACCACGGCGGATGGCTTCGAGGCACAGCGTCTCTTCTTCCCGGGTAATGTGGATCGTCATCCCCCTCTCCTGTCGCGTCGGGTGCCGCATCGGGCACTATCATCAAGGCTGGTTCCCCCTCTAACACAATTCCTTGAGGCTGTGAAGACATATGCACCCATTGCCTTGTAGCGAGTTCGTGGGGGCGCGGTAGACGGCGGGCTTGCGTCGGCGCCCGGTGCACGGCATCATCCGCCATCCATCCATCGGCCTGAGGAAATATCCACTTGGTGGTCATAAGTACGGCGGCAAGCAGTCAGCACACCAGAAACGAGCACACCAGTGACGTCGGCGCGTTCTTCGACGCCGCCCTCGCCCTGCATCGGGCGGGCGACCTCGAGGGTTCGCTGCGTTTCCATCTTGCCGTACTCGCCGGGGACCCGGGCCATGAGGGGGCCCTGGCCAATCTGGGGGAGCTGCGGCGGGACCTGCTGCAGGCCGGGTTCGCCCATCACCGAGCCGGCCGTCGGGCGGAGGCGGAGCACTGCTACCACCTGGTTCTCTCCTTCAATGGCGACGATGCCGACGCCCTGCACCTCCTCGGCGTTCTCGCCCACCAGGCCGGTGACGACGCCACCGCCGCCGAGATCCTCTCCGGCGTGGTGACGCGGGCTCCCAGCCACCATCAGGCGCGCTGCAACCTGGGTGTGGCCCTGAGCGGTCTCGGCCGCATCGACGAGGCCATCACCCACTACCAGATCGTACTGGAGGCCGTGCCCGATCACGCGGTGGTCAACAACAATCTGGGCAGTGCCCTCGTCAACCGGGGCCGGGCGGTGGAGGCCATCGCCTGCTTTCGCCGCGCCCTGGCCGTCGCGCCCGAAACCCCCGGGGTGCTGGCCAATCTGGGCAATGCCCTGAACCACGCCGGCCGCAATGCCGAGGCGGAGGAGGTCTGCCGCCGGGCGCTCGCCATCGATCCCGACTTCGTGGACGCCCACGTCAACCTGGGGAACGCCATCAAGGAACTGGGCGACGGGCCGGGGGCGACGGCGCTGTTCCAGCGGGCCATCGCCCTGAAACCGGACTCGGTCGTCGCCCTCAACAATCTTGGCAACGCGATGAAGGACGAGCGTCGGTTCGCCGAAGCCCTGGACTACTTTGACCGGGCGCTCGCCATCGACGAGGCCTTTGCCGAGGGACACCTCAACCGGGCCGGCGCCTTGAAGGAGATTGGCCGTCACCAGGAGGCGATCGCCGGCTTCCGCCGGGCCCTGGACCTCGATCCCCGCCAGGCGGTGGCCCACAGCAATCTCATTTTTGCGCTTCAGTACGATCCCCGCACGACCGGCGTCGAGTTGCGCGACGAGTGTCTCCGCTGGACCCGGATGCACGGCGGCGCGACACCGGTGCCGCCCCACGCCAATGACCCGGATCCGGACCGCCGCCTGCGGGTCGGCTATGTCTCGTCCGATTTCCGCGACCACGCGGTGTCGTTCTATGTCGAGCCGATGCTCGCCCACCACGACGCCGACCGGTTCGAAGTGTTCTGCTATTCCAACCACCCCCTCGAGGACGGCGTGTCGGCGCGCCTGCGCCGTTACGCCCACCACTGGGTGGAGACGCGGTCCCTCGACGACGAGGCGATGGCGGCCCGCATCCGCGCCGATGCCATCGACATCCTGATCGACTGCGCCGGCCACACCTCCGGCAACCGGCTGCGGGCTCTGGCGCGGCGGCCGGCTCCCGTTCAGATCGCGACCTACTTCGGCCATGGCGGCACCACCGGGCCGTTCCTGGATCATCTGCTGACCGACTCCCGGTTCACGCCCCCCGGGTACGAGGAGCAGTTCTGCGAGCGCCTGATCCGCCTGCCCGAGTTCATCGCCCCCTTCCAGCCCCGGAGCGACTGGCCCGACGTGACGCCGCTGCCGCCCGAGGGACCGCCGGTGTTCGCCTTCCTCGGCGATCCCGCCCGGGTGGCGCCGGAGGTGATGGACCTGTGGGCGGAGATGCTCGACGCCGTACCGGGGGCGCGCTTCCTGCTCAAGCACGGGACCTTCGACGACCAGCGCCTCATGGACCACTGGCGGGGACATTTCCGCGCCCTCGGCGATCGCCTGGACATCGAGGGGCTGCCCGGCGGCTGGGGTGTCGGGATGGAGGTCTACTCCCGGATCTCCGTCGCGCTCGACTCCTTTCCGGTGACCGGCGGCACCTCGACCCTCATTCCCCTGTGGATGGGGGTGCCGGTGGTCAGTCTGGTCGGGCATCACGTCGGTCAGCGCTCGGGCGCCTCGATGCTTCCCGCGGTCGGCGTTCCCGAGCTTGTCGCCGGGACGCCGAAGGAATACGTGGAAAAGGCGGTGGAATTGAGCCAGGATCGCCAACGTCTGACTTTCCTGCGGCGCAATCTGCGGGATATGATGCGGCACTCCGCCGTTTGCGATGCTCCGCGCGTCATGCGCCACATCGAGGAGTCGCTGCGCGACGTGTGGCGTGACTGGTGTCGCGATCGGCGGTGAGCCGCCGCCTTTGGATGAACATGGGTGAGGCGTCATGAAGGGCATCATTCTCGCCGGGGGCATGGGGACGAGGCTTGCGCCGGTGACGGTCGCCGTCAGCAAGCAGCTTCTGCCCGTCTACGACAAGCCGATGGTCTATTATCCGCTGTCTCTCCTGATGCTGGCCGGCATCCGCGACATTCTGGTGATCACCCGTCCGGACGAGGCGGACCTCTATCGCAAGCTGCTCGGCGATGGCACCCAGTGGGGCATCCGCATCTCCTACGTCGCCCAGCCCAAGCCCGCGGGCCTGCCGCAGGCCTTCACCCTCGGCCGCGACTTCATCGACGGCGGCGACTGCGCCCTGGTGCTGGGCGACAACGTGGTCTACGGGCAGGGGCTGCAGATTCTCCTGGACAAGGCGGTCCGGGAAAATCGCGGCGCCACCATCTTCAGCTATTACACCCGCGACCCCGAGCGCTATGGCATCGTCTCGTTCGACGCCACGGGCCGGGCCATGTCGGTCGAGGAAAAGCCGACCCGTCCGAAGTCCAACCACGCCATCATCGGCCTCTATCTCTTCGACCGGCGGGTGACCGAGATCGCCGCCAATCTTGCTCCGTCCGCCCGCGGCGAACTTGAAATCACCGACATCATACGGCAGTATCTCACCTGGGACGAACTACAGGTGGTTCCCTTCGGGCGCGGGTATGCGTGGTTCGATTCCGGCACGCACGAGTCGCTGATGCAGGCGTCGGCGTTCGTTCATACCATCGAGGAACGGCAGGGATTGAAGATCGCCTGTCTCGAAGAGATCGCCTATATCATGAAATTCATCGATGCCCAGCAGCTCAAGGTCTGTGCCGAGAGGTTCAGGAACAGCTCCTACGGCGAGTACCTCAACAAGATTCTGGAGGCCTGAGGCACTCTGGCTCGAGGTTCTTCGGCCCGAGGTGCTTCGGCGATCACGTCTGCAAGGTGACGAACCCCCGACATGCCATCCATTCCAGAAGCCCTCGCGACAGCCTTTCAGCACCACCAGGCGGGAGAACTGGCCGAGGCCGAGGCGATCTACCGCCAGATTCTCGATGCCGATCCGACCCACGCCGACGCGTGTCATCTGCTGGGGGTGATCGCCCACACCATGGGCGACAATGAGTCCGCCGTGGCCCTCGTGTCCCGCGCCATCGCCATCGACGGGACCCAACCCGTCTACCGCAACACCCTCGGCAACGCCCTCCTCGATCTGGGCCGGCCGGGTGAGGCCGCCGCCAGCTTCGACCAGGCGCTGGCCCTTCACCCCGGGTTCGCCGAGGTTCACAACAACATGGGCCTTGCCCTGGCCGCCCAGGGGCGCCTCGAGGAGGCGGCGGACGCCTTTCGCCGCGCCCTGGAACTCAAGGCCGAGTTTCCCGAGGCCTTCAACAACCTCGGCAATGTCCTGAGGGAACTGGGCGACGGCGATGCGGCGGTCGCGGCCTTTCGCCAGGCGCTCGACCTTGCGCCCGACTACATGGAGGCCTGCAACAACCTCGGCACCATCCTGACGACGCGGGGCGCCCTGGCCGAGGCCGTCGCCACCTTCGAGAAGGCCCTGGCGATCGATGCCGGCGTCGCCATGGTCCACAACAACCTTGGCGAAGCCCTCTACCGGATGGGACAACTGGAGGCGGCCATCACCGCCTTCGGCAAGGCTCTGGACCTCGACTCCGAGTTCGGTGTCGCCCGCGTCAACCTGGAAGCGGCAATCCGCGATCGCCCCGATGACAAGACGCTGCGCAAGCGCATCATCGACGCCCACAACCGCGGCCTGGTGGCCGTCGACATCGATCACAGGACGCTCGGGCACGTCGGCTCCCCGGTCGGGGGGGAATTCTATTCGACCCGGGCCTTCATCCTGGTCGGGCTGATCATCGGCGCCTCCTACAGGTTTCTCGAAGGCACGATCGCCTCGGCCATCACCGCCGTGGTGCTGCTGCTCTACTGGTTCATCGGCCGGCGCTTCACCCATCGGGCGATGCGCAACTATGCCCTTCGCCGCATCTTCAACGACCTCGATCTGTGGAACAAGCAGTGGAATTTCGGCGGGGTGACCCTCCGCCTCGAGGCGGCCGGCCTCAAGTTCCAGGGGCCGGGCGACAGTTGGCGCGCCTTCGCCGGCAAGCTTGCCGACTACGAGGCCAAGATCGCGGCCGAGGCGGCTGCCGAGACGTCCACCGGGACGTCCTCTGCCGTGTCGACCGATCCCTCCCTTTCCCAATGACCCCCTGACCCAAGAACACCGAACATGCCCACCATCGCGGAAGTCATGGCCACCGCCACCGAGTACCACAATGCCGGCCGTTACGAGGAGGCCGAGCACCTCTACCGGCAGGTTTACGCCGCGGTGCCCACCTTTTCCGACCCGATCCATCTGCTCGGCGTCCTGGCTCACCAGACGGGTCGCAACGACATCGCGGTCGACATGATCCGCCGGGCCATCGCCCTGGACTCGAGGCATTCCGCCTATCACGTGCACCTCGGGATGGCTCTCGTCGGCCTCGGACGGGTCGAGGAGGGTGTCGCCAGTCTCGAGCATGGCATTTCCCTCAAGGACGACGAGAGCTATGCCTTCAACAACCTGGGCAATGCCTATGTGACGGCGGGGCGGATCAATGACGCGGAGGCGGCGTTCCGGCGCGCCATCGCACTGGCCCCGAACGAGGCGCTCGGCTACTACAACTACGCCCTGGTTCTGGAAAAGCTGAACCGGCCCGACGAGGCCATCGCCTGCTACAGGAAGGCGGTGGAGTGTGATCCCAACTTCATCGATGCCCACAACAATCTCGGCGAGCGGTATCGGCGCAATGGCCGGCTCGAAGATGCGACCACCTGCTATCATCGGGCGCTGGCGCTCAATCCCTCGTTTGCCCCGGCGCTCAACAATCTGGCCCTGATTCATGTCGAAAGGGGGAAATTCCACCAGGCGGCGGCCATTTTCCAGCGGCTATTGACGCTTCACCCCGAATATGCCGACGGGCTCACCAACTATTCCCATGTTCTGCGCAATCTCGGGCGCGTTGACGAGGCCCTGTCCAGCCTCCGCCGGTCGCTGGTGCTGAAGGGCGCCTCGCCCATCGCCCACAGCGGCCTGATCTTCACCCTGTTCTTCGACCCGAAGATGACCGGGCCGGCCATTCTGGACGAGTGTCGCCTGTGGGACCGCCGGCATGCGGCCCAGTACTCGGCGATGCCCCCGATCAATCTGCCGGACCCGAACCGCCGCCTGCGTCTGGCCTACGTGTCGCCCGACTTCCACGAGCACGCCGCCGCCTATTTCATGGAGCCGATCATCGCCAACCACGATCGCTCCCGCTTCGAGGTGTTCTGCTATTCCGAGCTTTCGCGTCCGGACCCCCTGACCGCCCGCTTCAAGACGCTTGCCGACCAGTGGCGGGACACCGTGGGCCTCACCGACGAGGCGGTGGCGCAGATGATCCGTGCCGACGGCATCGACATCGTGGTGGACTGCGGCGGTCACTCCGCCAACAACCGCCTGCTGGCGCTCGCCCGCAAGCCGGCTCCCATCCAGGTTTCCGCCGGCTTCTTCGGCCACGGAGGGACCACGGGTCTCACCATGATGGACTATTTCCTGGCCGATCCCCATCTGGCGCCGGAGGGCTTCGAGAGCCATTTTTCCGAGACTCTCGTCCGCATGTCGAAGTTCTTCGCTCCGTTCCGCCCCAATCCGGAGTGGCCGGACGTGGCGCCGCCGCCACCGCCGGAGCAGCCGGTGGTGTTCGCCTGTTTCGGCGAGCCGGCTCGCATCGGCACCGAGGTCATCGCCGCCTGGCGCCGTCTGCTGGACGCCGTGCCCGGCACGCGGCTGCTGCTCAAGCACAAGACCTACGACGATCCCGCCGTGCGGCAGACGTGGCGCTCTTCCTTCGCGGTGGGGCTTGGCGACCGCTTCGACATGGAGCCCCTGCCGGGCGGCTGGCCGGCCAATATGGACGTCTACGGCCGGGTTTCGGTGATGCTCGACACGTTCCCCGTCACCGGGGCCACGTCCTCCATCATCCCCATGTGGATGGGCGTGCCGCTGGTGACCATGACCGGGATCCACGTCGGTCAGCGGTTCGGCCACACGGTTCTCGCCAACGCCGGGCTGGGCGACCTGATCGCCGACACCATCGACGACTACATCGCCAAGGCGGCGGCCCTGGCCCGTGATCGCGAGCGCCTCGTCACGCTGCGCCAGACCCTGCGCGCTTCCCTGCGCGACGGTCCGATCTGCGACGAGGTGGGCATCACCCGCGAGATGGAGGCGGCCTTCCTCCGCATGTGGCGCACGTGGTGCGCGGCTCACGGGCGGACCGACTGAGAGAGTGAAAATGTATTGCCATCATGCGCGTCGAAAGCCCTCTCCCCCCCCTTCAGGGGGGAGAGGGTTGGGTGGGGGGGGCGCGGAGCTCCCCGGAACGTGCCGCCCGCCCCACCCCCTCACCCCGGCCCTCTCCCCCTCGAGGGGGAGAGGGAGTAGAGGTTCCGAATACATTTTCAGGCTCTGACCGGAGGGGCGTTTGACGACCATCGACGAGGCGTTCAATTTCGCCCTGGCCGCGCATCGCGAGGGGCGCCTGGCCGAGGCGGATGACGTCT
>JAMOBE010000121.1:0-9429 GCA_039908285.1 Alphaproteobacteria bacterium | reverse complement strand
CGCGTCATGCCGAAGGCATGCCTTCGGCATGACGCGGGCTCGGTTTCCAGAAAATCCACGGATTTTCTGGAAACCGTATTACCTCGGCGGTACCTCCGCTGAGCGGACGCCTCCCCGGCTGTTCAGGTGTGGGACGGCGCGGGTCGTGTCATCATCCGGAAACGTCGCCCCGGGGCGATGCGGCCCGGGGGCGAGGTGACTATACCTGCCGGATCACCGGCCCATGAGGAGGACACGATGTCGAGTGCTTACCTCAGATTCGCGAAGTTGATGGTTCTGGTCGTTCCCTGTCTCGCCGTGGTCGGCTGCGCCACCAAGGCCGAGGTCGAGGCGTTGAGGGGGGACGTCATCCGAGCGACGGAACTCGCCCAGGCGGCCCAGACCTCGGCCCAGGCCGCGCAGCTGCAGTCCCGTGCCGCGCAGCAGGCGTCGGCCCAGGCCCAGACCGAAGCCGCCGAGGCCCGCCGCGCGGGCGACAAGATGTTTCAGCAGGGCCTGCGGAAGTAATGACCCGGTTGCCCGGACCGGACCGAAACCTTTCTTCTCTCTCCCCCTCCCCCTCGAGGGGGAGAGGGAATGAAGACTGAGCTGTAGGATGTTCGCTGAAGAAACCATCCGTTCACGGCAATAATGTTCCTTGCGTCTTGATGGCCGTGCCTTTGTTTCATTTGAGAGGGTCGCATGTCCGTCGAGATCGTCAGCATTCTGGGGGCTGCTCTCGCCATCGCCATCGGCTCCATCGGCCCGGCCCTGGGCGAGGGGCGGGCGGTCGCCGCGGCGATGGAGGCCATCGCCCGCCAGCCCGAGGCCGCCGGGACCCTGGCGCGCATTCTGTTCGTCGGCCTGGCGATGATCGAGACCATGGCGATCTACTGCCTGGTGGTGGCCCTGCTGCTGCTGTTCGCCAATCCCTTCATCACGGGGTGAGCGATGTCCGTCGGGTCTTGGACGATGGCGCTCCAGGTTGGCAACTTCCTGGTGCTGGTGTGGCTGTTGCAGCGGTTTCTCTACCGCCCGGTGGCGGCACTGATCGAGCGCCGCCGCGCCGCGACCGACCAGGCCTTTGCCGAGGCCGAGGCCGCCCGCGCGGCCGCCGAACGGGAGGGGGAGACGCTGCGGGCCGCCCGCGCCGCCCTGGCCGGGGAGCGGGAGGCGCTGCTCACCGAGGCCGCCGCCGAGGGGCTGCGGCAGCGGGAGAGTATCCTGGACCAGGCTCGCCGCGATGCCGAGGCGTATCTGACCAGGGCCCGGACCAGCCTGGCCGAGGCCCGGGACGCCGTGGTCGCCACCCTGAAAAGGGAGGCGGAGGCGCTGGCCGTGGACATGGCCGCGGCCATCCTGCGCCAGGCCTCCAGCCCCGCCGTCGCCGAGGCTGCCCTCGAGACCCTGTCGGGGCGGCTTGTGCCCCTGACGGGACCGGCGACGGTCGCGGTGGTCACCGCTCCGGCGCTGGACGAGGCGGCGCGGGACCGCTGGAGCCGGCGTCTCACCGCGCTGCTCGGGCCGGAGGCCGTGATCGCCTTCACGACCGATCCCGCCCTGATCGCCGGCGCCCGGATCCTGCTTCCGACGAGGCACTTTTCCCTCCACTGGGCGGAGGCCCTGGCCGGGGCGCGCGGGGAGGCGGGATGAGCACGGATGATGACGCCTCCACCTCCCCCCTGACGGCGGAGATGGGCCTCTGGTTCGCCGAGGCCCGCCGCCGCGCGGCTGGATTGGTGGTTGCTCCCCGGGTCGCCGAGGTGGGGGCCGTCGAGCGCATCGGCGACGGGGTGGCGGTGCTGTCGGGCCTGGACACGGCCCGTCAGGATGAGTTGCTGGACTTCGGCGAGGGCGTTCTCGGCGTCGCCATCACCCTGACCCGCGATCGCGTGAGCTGCGTCCTGCTGTCGCCGTGGGAGGGGGTGGGCGCCGGCCACCTGGTGCGGGGAACCGGCGACGTGGTGCGGGTGCCGGTGGGGCCGGGGCTGCTCGGGCGGGTGCTGGACCCCCTGGGCCGGCCCCTGGACGGTGGCCCGCCACCGCCGGCCGAGGGTCACGAGCCGGTGGACCGCCCGGCCCCGCCGGTGGTCGACCGGGAGCTGGTGACCCGGCCGCTCCTCACCGGGCTTCTGGTGGTGGACGCCATGATCCCCCTCGGGAGGGGACAGCGGGAACTGATCATCGGCGATCGCCAGACCGGCAAGACCGCGGTGGCGGTGGATGCAATCATCAATCAGAAGCGCTCGGACGTGCTGTGCGTCTATTGCGCCGTCGGACAGAAGTCGTCGTCGGTCAACCAGGTGATCGACGCCGTGCGGCGGCATGGGGCGCCGGAGCGCTGCCTGTTCGTGGTTGGCGCGGCGGAGGGACCTCCCGGCCTGCAATGGCTCGCCCCCTATGCCGCCTGCACCATGGCCGAGCATTTCTCGGACCGTGGGCGGGACGTGCTGCTGGTGATCGACGACCTGAGCAAGCATGCCGCCGTGTACCGCCAGATGTCGCTGCTGCTGCGCCGTCCACCGGGGCGCGAGGCCTATCCGGGGGACGTGTTCCATCTTCATGCCCGGCTGCTGGAGCGGTCGGCACGGCTTTCGGTGGAGCGCGGCGGCGGGTCGCTGACCGCCCTGCCCATCGCCGAGACCCAGGCCGGCAACCTGTCCGCCTACATCCCGACCAACCTGATTTCCATCACCGACGGCCAGATCTGCCTGGAGCCCGGCCTGTTCCATGCGGGGCAGAAGCCGGCGGTCAACGTCGGCCTCAGCGTGTCGCGGGTCGGCGGTCGGACGCAGGCGCCGGCCATGCGGGCCCTGGGGGTGAGTCTGCGTCTCGACTATGCCCAGTTCACCGAGCTCGAGGTGTTCACACGTTTCGGTGCCGTCCTCGAGGAGCGTGCCGCCCGCACCATCGAGCATGGCCGGCGGCTGCGGTCGGTGCTGGTGCAGCCGCGCTATCGGCCGCTCGCCCTGTCGCGGCAGGTGGCGCTGCTGCTGGCGCTGGGGGAGGGACTGCTCGACTCCCTGGCGCTTCCCGCCGTGGAGGACGTGAAGCGCCTCCTGGACGAGCGGATGGATGCCGGCTGCCCGGCCCTGGCCGCCCGCATCGACGCCGAGGGCACCCTGGACGAGGCCGGGCGCGCCGAGCTGCTGGCCGTGCTGCGCGCGTTGGTGGAGAGTCTCGGGACAAAGTCATAGCCCATGGAACGCCTGGCCCTGCTCACCCGTCGCATCCACAGCCTGTCGGACCTGCATGGCGTGGTGGGCGCCCTGCGGGGTCTGGCCGCCGCCCGCCGCCAGCAGGCGGCCGAAGCCCTGGCCGGAGCCCACCTGTTCGCCGAGGTGGTGGGGCAGGCCCTGGCGGAGGCCCTGGCGCTGCTGCCCGGGGACGCTCCCTCCTCTCTCTCCACTCCCTCCTCCCCCGCCGTGCTGCTGTTCGGGGCCGAGAACGGCTTCGTCGGCGCCTTCAACGAGGTGCTGCTGGACAAGGCTCGCGCGGTGACGGGCGGCGGGCCGCTGCTGGTGGTCGGCAGCCGCTGCGCCGTCAAGGCGGCGGAGCGGGGGCAGCCGCCGGCGTGGACCACCGCCATGACCTCCCACCGCGCCGGCGTGCCGGCCCTGGCGCGGCGCATCGCCGAGGCCCTGTACCAGCGCTTCGCCGACGGCCACCTTACCGGCCTCGTCATGGTGTACGCCCGGAGCTCCGGCGGCAGCCAGTGGTCGGCCGAGATGGAGCGCCTCCTGCCCCTCGACCCGCGGCGGCTGCCGCCGGCCGGGGGACCGCCGCCGCTGCTCACCCTGGACGCCCGCTCCCTGGTCGATGCCCTGATCGGCGAGTATCTGTTCGCCCTGCTGGCCCAGGCGGCCATGGACTCCCTCGTCGCCGAGAACGCCGCCCGCTTCGCCGCCATGGAAGCGGCCCGCCAGAATATCGAGCGCCGCCTTGACGACCTCAACCGCGCCGCCCACCGCCTGCGTCAGGAGGACATCACCACCGAACTCCTGGACGTGGTGACCGGCGCCGAGGCTGCGGCCAGTCCGTTGTTATGCAGGCGAGCGGAATGACTGGTTCATGCGGTCCTACGCCGTGCGGACTTGGAGAAGGACAGATAACACGGATAAACACGGATAAGAATGGATAAACACGGATGCAGGATTGCCAGGATGCAACCCCGTCACTATCTGCGTCAGAATATAATTAGTAATAATACAGAATGATAAATGACGAGTTCGTCGCAGAAGTCTATGTCAAACGCTGCTGTATCCGTGTTTATCTCTTCTTATCCGTGTTCATCCGTGTTATCTTTTTTCTTCGGCATCACGAACAGTGTTCGCCGTTCGGCCAGAACGCGGCGGCGGAAATGGGGATTGGCCAGGGCGGCTTCGGTAACGAGATCGACGCTACGGCCGAAAAGAGAGGTCAGTTCCTCAAGAAAACCGAAATAGGAGTCGGCATAGACTGCAGGTTCAAGCGGCTCGAACTCGACGAGAAAGTCGAGATCGCTAAGGTTTTGGTCAAAATGACCGGTCGCGGCGGAGCCGAACAGGTCAAGCCGGCGAACGTGATATCGTCGGCACAAGGCGTCAATTGTCGGCGCCGGCATTGGCTCGTGGAATGGGGGGGGCATCCCTCGGTTACCTCCTTCGCTCACCCGCCGCTGAACGCCTGGTCGAGATTGAACAGGGCGACGAGGCCCAGGGCCACGAACAGGGTCGCGGCGACGGCCCGCACCAGCCGCAGCGGCAGGCGGGTGGCGGCGGCGTCGCCCAGCAGTACCGGGGGCACGTCGGCGAGCAGCATGCCGCAGGTGGTGCCGGCGGTGACCACCAGGATGTCGTTGAACCGGGCACCGAGGGCCACCGTGGCGATCTGGGTCTTGTCGCCGATCTCCACCAGGAAGAAGACGACCAGGGTGGTGACGAAGGCGCCGAAGCGGTCGAAGTGCGAGGGGCCGTCGTCGGCCTTGTCGGGGATCAGGATCCAGCCGCCCATCAGGATGAACGAGACCCCGACGATCCAGCGCAGAAGCTCAGGCCCGAGCCAGGCGTTGACCGCCGATCCCAGGAGCGCCGCCAGGCCATGGTTGGCGATGGTGGCGACCAGGATCCCGGCGATGATCGGCAGCGGCTTGCGGAAGCGTGCGGCCAGCAGCAGCGCGAGAAGCTGGGTCTTGTCGCCGATCTCGGCGACGGCGACCACGGCGGTGGACACGAGGAAGGCTTCCATGGGGACTCCGTTGACAAGCGGTGGCGGAAGGAAAGCAAGGCGGACCCCCATTGTCTGGACAGCGGAGGGGCGGAGTCAAGAGACGCTGGCCAGCAGATGGAGAACGCACCCCTCAGGGTACCCATCCCAGGGTGGGTGGCCCACGGTGGGTGGCGTCCCAGACGTACCAGGCGAAGTTGTGGCGGGGGGCGTTGCCGGTCGGTCCGGCGATCCAGCGCGGCCGGGTGGTGAGCGTCAGCTTCTCCCGAAACTCGGGCCGTTCGAACAGATAGCGGCGGGTCTTGGCGCAGTCGAACTCGTGACGCAGCAGCATGGCCACCATTCCTCCCGCCGGCAGGGCCAGGGCCAGGGCATGGCGGACGAACTTCACGGCGATGTAGTAGGGAGGGTTGGTAACGATGCTGGTGGTGTCCCCCAGCATCGCCTTGCAGGTGAGGAAATCGAGACGAGTCTCCTCGGGATCGATGTCGCTTTCCACCACGTCATAGTCGGCGGCGCGCAGCACGGCGGCCATGCGCCCCTTGCCGGCGGCCGGCTCCCAGACACGTCCGCGGAACGTCACCCGTGAGAGCAGCGCCTCGGTGCACCAGTTTGGCGTGTAGTAGGCGTCGTTGTCCACCCGCTCGAAGCTGAGCTGGCGGTACATGGCGGGATCCTTGGTCGGTGCGGGCGTTCGCAGGGACACTGGCACAATCCGGCTATGTTGAGGCTCGATGCTCTTGATGCCACAAGATCATGGGTGAGGCAAGAAGGAGTTGCCCGGCGCGGCGAAGCGCTCGGCCAGGAAATCGACGAACGTCCGCACCTTGGCCGAAACCTGGCGGCCCTGGGGGAACAGGGCGTGGATGGCGAGGGGCAGGCCGGTGACCCCCGGCATCACAGCCCGCAGGCGGCCGGCATCCAGGTGGGGAGCGGCGATGAAGGCGGGGGAGAGCGCCACGCCAAGCCCCTGCAACGCGGCGGCCAGGAGAACGTCGCCATTGTTGGCGTGAAGGTTGCCCCGCACCCGGACGGCGTGGGGCTCACCGTCCGGTCCATGGAACCGCCAGACCTGGCCCTCGTTGGCGTAGGTGTAGCAGAGACAGTTGTGGTCCGTCAGATCCGCCGGCGTGGCGATAAGCGGGTGCTGCTCCAGATAGGCCGGGGCGGCGCAGCAGACCAGCGCCGTCTCCGCCAGCCGGCGGGCGATCAGGGTCGAGTCCCCCAGTTGGCCGATGCGCACGGCCACGTCGACTCCCTCGTCCAGCAGGTCGACAAAGCGGTCGTTCAGCGTCAGGTCCACCGTCACGTCGGGAAAGCGGTCGAGATAGGCGGGGATGGCCGGCCCGATGTGAGCCACGCCGAAGGAGTAGGGCGCGTTGACCTTCAGCGTCCCCCTGGGGCGCACATGGAGCTGGGCCGCCCGGTGCTCGGCTTCCTCCATCTGGGTCAGGATGGCGGAGCAGTCCTCGTGGAATCGGCGCCCCACCTCGGTCAGGGCGATGCGCCGGGTGGTGCGGTTGAGCAGCCTTCCGCCGATTCGTTGTTCAAGTTCGGCGAGGTGCTTGCTCACCATGCCCCGCGACATGCCGAGGGAGTCGGCGGCCGCCGCGAACGAGTTGTTCTCGACGATGGCGACGAACACGCGATACGAGGTGACCTGATCCATGGGGAGGCGTGCGCGCCGGCCTACGTCTTGTTCGGGAAGGCCGAGGGCGGCAGGGGGGAGATGTCGATCAGCACGCCGGTCGAGGCGTCCCAGCCGATGCCGCGGCCGTCCATGAGGCCGATGACCGTGAAGGAGGTGTGGTGGATGCCGACGGTGTTGGCGATTTCGTGATGAAGCTCGGTGAGGGGGACTTCGGTCCCGAGCAGCCAGGTGAACCGGGACAGGGGCAGTGACCAGCGGCCGAGTCGCTGCAGCGCCTCCATGAATGCCTTGTAGATGGCGGCCGTCTCCGGCGATTCGTCCCTTACGTCGAGTTCCAGGGTGACCAGCACGTTCCCGGAAAGCTGATAGCTGGGAGCGTGCCAGACCACATTCTGCCTGGCCTCGTCCATGATGAGGAGGTGATAGGGCCAGTCCTTCTTTTCCCGCGCCACACCGAGTTCGACCGCCCTGGCATAGGCTCCCGTCCGGGCGGTCTCCACCCAGCGCTTGGGCACGCGTGCCTTCTTGGCGAATCCGAACATCGTCCCCCGCCGGCTCCAGGTGGAGCGCCGTTCATTGACCGAAGGCCACGATTGAACGGCAAAGCCCCTAGAAAGTCAACGCGGCCGGCTCCATGGACAGGCGGGCCTCGTCCAGCGACTCGAGGTCGTTGTGGCGCATCAGCCGTCGCACCGCCTCCACGTACTCCGGCCCTTTGGCGGCATAGCCGTCGAGGGTGCCGGCCAGAGTCCGTCCGTCGGGCTCGGCCCCACGCGTCCGCTGCCGCGCCCGCTCGTCACGGAACTCGTCATAGGCGTTGTGGGTGTTGAGATTGTGGATATAGCCCTCCACCGCGTGCAGCGGCGTGGCGAAGGTCTTGACGTGGTGGGACTTGTCGTCGTCCCGTTCCCTCGGAACCATGCCGGTATCGCTGGTCCATTGCCCAAACAGCGCGTTGCCGCGCCGGGCGAATCGGGAGGTGCCCCAGCCGCTTTCAAGGGCGGCCTGGGCCAGAGCCAGGGACGGCGGCACCACGTCCACCCGCTTCAAAAGCCGGCCGAAGCTGACCGCCGGGTCGAGTCGGTAGCGCTCGGCCAGGTCGGCCAGCCACTCGGAGTCGGAGCGGCTCAGGGGCTCATGCCGGGCCATCTGCCGCTGGAGAGTCCGAAGGCGACGGCGGTCGGCACGAATCTCCTCGTTCGCCTTCAGGACCAGCGGCAGCAGCATGCGCAGGAACACGCTCTTGCGGTCCTCCGTGCTGGCGATTCGCTGCAAATCGTGGGGAACCGCCGACAGTTCGATCCGCGGCACTTCCGTTTCCCCGCGGGCCACCGCCTCCAGCGAATAGTCGACCCGCTCGAAGGCCGAGTGCATCGTCCGGGCACTCGGTTCGCCGTGCCGCGGCGAACTATTGCCCTGCACCACGACGGGGGTGCTGGGTGGGGGGACATCGAGGACGATTTCGGCCTTGGGCCTGGGCTTTCCCCGCAGGAACGTCTTGTGATGGCCGCTCGTGTACGCGACCGTATACAATGTGATGATCGAGATGGCTACTGCACCAAGTGCTGCCCGTTCGAACGTTGGTCTGATGCCGTCTATCACGGATCTTTCCTCCTATTTCAGAACGTCTGCGCCTTACCGGTACCGGGACATCTCAGGCGTCCCACAATCCTCCGCTACGGCTCGCTTATATTCAACGAGGCTCATAAGTACATGATCCGGGCGCCCAGGACAAGCTGCCCGTCGGGGTGGGTCGTTTGCTGCACCGCGGCGAGCCCCACCCGTTGGGGCAGGGCTCGGGGTGGGACGCCCCGGTCAATCGACGGCGCGGACGCCGCGAACTTCGGGCACGAAATGGCGCATCATGTTCTCGATGCCGTTCTTGAGGGTGGCGGTCGAGCTTGGGCAGCCGGAGCAGGCCCCCTGCATGCGCAGATAGACGATGCCGTCGCGGAACTCTCGGAACACGATATCGCCGCCGTCCTGCGCCACGGCCGGGCGGATGCGGGTGTCGAGCAGCGACTTGATCTTGGCCACCACCTCGTCGTCACCGCCGCCGCCGCCCCCATCGGCGTGCGTGCCGTCGAGCACCGTCGGCTGGCCGGAGACGAAGTGTTCCACCATGGCCCCCAGGACCATCGGCTTGATTTCCCGCCACTCGCGTCCGTCCGCCTTGGTCACCGAGACGAAATCGGATCCGAGGAAGACGCTGCGGACGCCATCGACCTGGAACAGGCGATCGGCCAGCGGTGACTGGTGCGCCTTTTCGGCGGTAGGGAAATCCGCAGTCCCCTGTCCCATCACCGGCCGCCCCGGCAGGAACTTGAGAGTGGAGGGATTGGGTGTCGGCTCGGTCTGAATGAACATCGGCTGGTCCTCCTTTCGCGCCACTCTTGCCCGGTGGCGCGGCTTGTCTGGGAAATGGGGCTGACCCGGGAAAAATTCAAATGTGCGACGGCCCCATCCGCCGACACGCTGCCTCAAGGTGCCGGATGGCGCAAGCGTCCATCGTGGGGGACGCGGGGCGATTGGATGAACCTATCAAAAGCCCTCTCCCCCCTCTTCCGGGGGGAGAGGGTTGGGTGAGGGGGGAG